>PLYD01000165.1 GCA_003151665.1 Candidatus Dormiibacterota bacterium | reverse complement strand
CCTCCCCGCTTCCGCGGGGGGCGCGCCTCCCTCCCCGCTTTGCGGGGAGGCGCGCATTAGGTCAAAAGCCCTTCCATAGAGCGCGGGTGGGGGCCCCGGGGTTTGGCATGGCGATCGGGCCCAGGTCGGCGCCAAGACGATTAACAGCCTGGCTAGCCACGCCGCGCCGTCACGCGGATGGTGCAGCGGTGCGCAACAAACTCCGAACCAAACGCGCCCGGGCCTTGCGGAACAACATGACGGGCACCGAGCGCCGGCTCTGGACCCACCTGCGAGGCCGCAAGCTCGAAGGCTGGAAGTTCCGCAGGCAGCATCCCATCGGCGAATACATCGTTGACTTCTACTGCCCCGCCGCCCGCCTCGTCATCGAGATGGACGGCTCCAGCCACGATTCCGACCAGCAGGAGCGGTACGACCAGGCTCGTCAACGCTGGCTCGAGTCCCAGGGTTGCAAGGTGCTCCGGTTCTCGGCCGACCACCGAGAGCCCTACTTCATGGAAGGCGTCGTCGAGACGATCTACCAAACCCTCACGACCATGCCCACCTCGGGGCCCCCTCCCCGCGGAAGCGGGGAGGTCAGGCCTTCACCACCGTGCCATCCTCGGGGCCCCCTCCCGCGCGTAGAGGAAAAGTCTTGACCTAATGCGCGCCTCCCCGCGGAAGCGGGGAGGAATGCGCGCNNGCGCCCCCTCGCGGAAGCGGGGAGGGATGTGCGCCCCCTCGCGGAAGCGGGGAGGGATGCGCGCCTCGCTACGTCTGAGCGGCCAGCTCCTCCACCTGCGTCACCATGCCGTCCAGGATTCGCAGGCCCGCGTCCCAGAAGTCCGGGTCGGTGATGTCCATCCCCAGGCGCCTCACCAGCTCATCTGGCGGCGTCGACCCGCCCGCGGCCAGGAACTCCAGGTAGTCCTCCACGAACGGGGCGCCCTTCTCCAGGAAACGGTGGTACACGGCCAACGCAAGCAGGTTCCCGAACGCGTACGCNNTGTGCTCGTCCGTGAGGATGAGCGCGTCCCCGAACATCGGCTGCAGCTTCGACTGGTAGATCTCCCCCAGCTGCTCCACGGAGAGCTCGCCCTCGGTGCGCCGGGCCGTGTGGCACGCATCCTCGAAGCGGTTAAAAGCCACCTGCCGGAAGACGGTGGCGAAGGCGTCCTCGCACTGGGTGCATAGCATGGCGAGGCGGACCTTCGGGTCCTTCTCCTCGCTCATGATCCGGTCGAAGGTCAGCGCCTCCCCGAACACCGACGCGGTCTCCGCCAGGGTGAGCGGCGGGTTGTAATCGAAGCCGTGCTGCTTCGACGCGAGCAGGTCGTGGAGTCCGTGCCCCAGCTCGTGCGCGAGCGTGGTCACGTCGCGCAGCTTGCCGGTGAAGTTCAGCATCACGTAGGGGTGGTGCCGCGGCGTCACCTGCATGCAGTAGGCGCCTCCCGCCTTATCCGGTACCACGGGAGCGTCGATCCAGGGGTGCGTAAAGAACTCCTCGACCAGCGCCCCCGCCTTCTTGGAGAAGCGGTTGTACGACCCGAGCACGATCTCCTTGGCGTCATCCCACGACACCTCGCGCTTGGCCTCCTCGATCGGCGCATAGCGGTCCCACTCGTGCAGCTCACCCACTCCGAGGAGCTTTCGTTTGACGCGGTAATAACGAGCGCAGATGTCGTATCTCCCGGTCACCGCTTCAACCAGCGCCTGGACCGCCGCATCGGACGTCTCGTTCGCCAGGTTCCGCGACGAGACCCACGAAGGAAACTTCCGCAACCGATCGTCGATCGCCTTCTCCTGCAGGACCACGTTGAAGATGTAGGCGCGGGTGCGAACGTCCGTCCCGAGCGCGACGGTGATGGCGCCGCTGGCACGGCGGCGAACCTCTCGGTTGGGCTCGTGCAGCAGGGTTAGGGCATCGGAGAGCGCCAGCTTCTGATCATCGACGTCGACCCTGATCCCCGCGCACAGCTCCTCGAACAATCGCGTCCAGGCCGAGTTGACAACGGGGCTGTAGTCCGTGAGGACGCGCTCCTCCGGCTCCGATAGCTGGTGCGGCCGGAACTTGCGGGCCTCCTCGACAGCATGCCGGTACTTGGCGGAGTCGGGGTTGGCGAACAGGCGCGCCGCCTGCTCGTCGTCCGTCTGGGCCAGCTCCAGGGTGAAGAAAACAGCGTGGCTTCCTCGCTCGGCGCTCGCCTCGCGAGCTCGGGAGAGCAGCCGGCCGGCGGCAGGGTCGTGGGTGTTCTGGCTATGCAGGAGGTACGCGTACACCTCGGGTCGGGCGGCGGCGTCCTCGTCGTCCTCCAACTCGCGCATCATCGCCGCGAACTCGGACGGCTCGAGGGTGGCCACGCGGCCCTTGTACTTGGCCTCGAATGCGATCGCCCGATCGAGCGAGCCGGCCAGCGCCGCCTCGATTTTCGGATCGGTCGGCGATGCGAAGAGGTCGCTGAGGTCCCAGCGAACCATCTCAGCGCCTGTCTGCTTCACCGCTCTTGCCACTGGTAGTCAGCGGCGCGGTGCTCGCCCAGCGAGCCCGTCTCCGCATTCCCCTTTCAATCCGGACGTGCGGTTCTCCCGCATCCGGCTTACCGATGGTCTTCCTCGCATGGTTACGCTGCCTCCGGGTAACGGACAGTGCCACGAAATCGGTGCAGTCCATGCTGCCAGAACCAGTCACGAGTCCACAGTTCAAGCTGACCCGCCCGTAGGTTGCGCCCGTGTCGCTTCCTCAAGAAACCACGCAGGCGTCCCGCGACGTAGTTGTCTAGCTGATTGAACTTGCGTGCAGCGTTACCGGTGCGAAAGTAGTTGCCCCAGCCGCGCAGGATTGGATTCAGCTCCGAGATCAACACTCGGACATCCTTCACTCCGTTGCGGTTCCTACCAGTCAGCTCCTTCACCCTCTGGCGCACCCGCTTCATGCTTCGAGCCGATGGCCATCGATGCAGGTAGTAGCGACGAGTGCCGCGCTCCAGCATCTGCCCTGACACTCGGGCATGGAAGTGGCAACCAAGGAAGTCGAAACCTTCCCGGCCTTCTCTGAGGTCTACGATCCGCGTCTTCTCCGGGTGCAGCTCCAGCCCCAGTTCGCAGAGGACATCCCTCACTAGCTCCAGGGCCGCCTCGGCCTCCGCCCGGCTTCTACACAAGATCACAGCATCGTCGGCATAGCGCACCAACCGGCCATGACCCCGCTTTGACCAGGCCTTGTCCAAGACGTGCAGATAGATGTTGGCAAGCAAAGGCGAGATCACCCCGCCCTGCGGCGTTCCCGTGACCGTCTCGCGGCGAACCCCTTCCTCCATCACGCCTGCTTCAAGCCACTTGCGGACCAACTTGACAACCCTCCGGTCGGACACCCTCGACTCGACGTAACCCAACAACCGCGAGTGGTCGATGGAGTCGAAGTAGCTGCGGATGTCCAGCTCCAGTACCCAAGTGCACCCTTCGATGAACGATTTCCGGATGCACTCCAGCGCCGCAGTCGCGCTCCGCTTCGGCCGGTAGCCATACGACGAGTCAAGAAAGTCCGCCTCGAAGATTGGCTCCAGCACCAGCTTCGCCGCCTGTTGCACCACTCGGTCCCGGACCGTCGGTATGCCCAGCGGCCGCACGCCGCCATCTGGCTTCGGGATGTCCCGCCGCCGCACTGGCGACGGGCGGTAGCGACCTGCTCGGAGCGCGTCTTGGAGGTCTTGGAGCATTCGCTCCACGCCGTATTCCTCAACGTCCGCCAGGGTCTCCCGATCCACCCCGGCCGCTCCCCGATTCGAACGCACCCGCCTCCAGGCTTCCTGCAGAACGTCACTTCTCCAGGTCCGGTCAAAAAGTGCATGGAAGCGCCGCTCCGGCGACCGCTTGGCCGCCACGTATAGCCGGCGTTGGAGTTTTCGCACCTTGTCCATGGGCTCATGCCCATGGGGGTGGTTCGACCGGGTGGTCCCGGTCATGCCCTGACGCTTACCTCCGCTGCCGACATGACCAAAGTCGGGGTGCTTCCCGCTCCCGCGCGGTACTACCACCCCGTCGGACTCCCGCTGCGCTCCATTCGTTTTCACCATCGGCTTATACGAACGGTCTTTGCTGACGAGGCTGCGCAGACGGGTCTCTCCTGTTCCCTGTCCGACCGTGAACACGTTCCGCTCCCCGTACCCCGGAGGGACCCGCCAGGCATTCCGGAACATCGCCTGACGGACATAGGCCTTCGCCGTGACGTGAGCGGCTCGGCTCCCCCATTGTTCCTGTGTCGAGGCTGCAGGACTCGCACGCTGCTACGGACCACGTTCTTGCTCCCTCCAAAGAGGCCTTTGACGCCCCGCTCGGCCTGTCGACTTTCGTCGACAAACTGGGGCCTGCTACCGGGCGCTCC
>PLYD01000116.1 GCA_003151665.1 Candidatus Dormiibacterota bacterium | reverse complement strand
AGCTTTGCCGCCTGCTGCACCACCCGGTCCCGGACCGTCGGTATGCCCAGTGGCCGCACGCCGCCATCTGGCTTCGGGATTCCCAGCCGCCGCACCGGCGACGGTCGGTAGCTGCCTGCTCGGAGCGCGTCTTGGATGGCGGCGAGCATCTGCTCCACACCAGCTCCTTCGACCTCCGCCAGGGTCTCCCGATCCACCCCGGCCGCTCCCCGATTCGAGCACACCCGCTCCCACGCCTCCTGGAGGATGTCACTCCGCCAGATCCGGTCGTACAGGGCGTGAAAGCGCCGCTCCGGCGACCGCTTGGCCGCCACGTATAGCCGGCGTTGGAGTTGTTGCACTTTGTCGATTGGCTTCTGCCCCTCGGGGAGATTGGACCGGCTTTCACCGTCCATGCCCTCGCGCTTACCTCCGTCACCAGCGTGACCAAAGTCGGGGTGCTTCACGCTCTCCCGCGCTACTACCACCCCGCCGGACTCCCGCTGCGCTCCGGTCCCTTTCACCATCGGCTTATAGGACTGGTCTTTGCTGACAAGGCTGCGCAGACGGGTCTCTCCTGTTCCGACCCAGACCTTGAGTACGTGCCGATCCTCATACCCCGGAGGGACCCAACAGGACACTGGCCCGATGAGGCCCTGCCGGACATGGCCTTCGCCGTGACGTGAGCGGCTCGGCTCCCCCATTGTTTCTCTGTCGAGGCTGACAGGACTCGCACATTGCTACGGCCCGCACTCTTGCTTCCTCCACGGAGGCTTTTGACGCCCCGCTCGGCCTGACGGTTCTCACCATCCGACTGGGGCCTGCTACCGGGCTCTCGGGCGATTACCCGGACGAGACTTGCGCTCGCTGGTCTGGACCAGCGCTCAGGACGCACCACGGCTCGCAGATTACGGAGTCGGCGTTGGCGACGGAGCCGGCGTTTGCGACGGGCTCGGTGTGGGCATCGCGACCGGCGATGGGCTCGGCGACGGCGCCACATAAGGCGGCGCTCCAGGTGGCGGATTGGCCCCGCACGGATAGCTCGGCTCGCCAACTCCCTTGATGAAGATCTCGTTGTAACCGCCGGTCGCGATGTGGCCACCGTCGTAAGCGCACACCATCTGCGTCACGACGCCGGCAGGCTTCGTCCAGAAAGCCGGCCACGGATGCTTCGCGTAGTACTCCTCGAGGAACGGCTTCCACACCGAGATGCCGACGTTCTCCCCGAACAGCACCGACGTCGGACACATCCAGCCCGACGGCGGAAAGTTCGTGGCGAGGTAGGCGTATCCCGACTTGCACTTCGCCCCTGCGTCGATGTGCATCAGCGAAGCGGCGACGGCGAGGCCGGGCGTGTACCCGATGAAGATGGAGCCGGTGTATGCCTCGGTCGTCCCCGACTTGCCGGCCACCGGCCGGTTGCCCAGGTCACCGAGGTAAAGCTTCACCGGACCGCGCAGCAGGTCCGTCATCACGTAGCCGAGCTGCGGGCTGATCACCTGGCTCCGGCGAGCCGTCGGGTTGAACTGCTCCAGCACCTTGCCGGTCGAGTCGGTCACCTTCAGTACTGGCGTCGGCGTGATCTTGTAACCGCCGTTGTCGAAGGCCGAGTACGCGGCCAGGTGCTCTGCCATGGAGATGGCGTCACTTCCCAGCGTGGTCGACACGCCCGGAGGATTCTCGATCTTCGCCGTGATCCCCAGGTTGTGAAGGAAAGAGACGACCCTGTCGCCGCCCTCATTCCTGTAAGTCCACAGTGCCGGCAGGTTGCGCGATTCCGCAATGGCCTTGCGCAGAGTGATCCATCCCTCGTGCTTGCTGTCCCAGTCATTGAACGTATGACCGCCGATGATGCTGTTCTCATCGTTCAGCAGCGTGGCCGGCGTGATGAGTCCCGCGTTGAGCGCCGCGCCGTACGTGTAGACCTTGAACGACGAACCGACACCACGCCAACCGAGTGGATCGACGCCGGTCAGGTTGATCTGGCCGCGGATCGCCGGGTTGTTGTAGTTGGCGCTCCCGATCATGGCCAGGATCTCGCCATCGTTCGGATTCATCACGAGCATCGCCCCCGTGTTCACGCCGCGCGCCGCGTACGTCTTCACTCCTGCCTTCACCCACTTGTTCGCCATCACCTGAGTGTTCAGGTCGAGCGTCGTGGTGATCCTCAGGCCGCCCTCGTACATCGCCTGCTCCCCGTATCGCTGCGATATGTACTGCTCGACGTAGTCGATGAAATGCGCCGTGAGGGGGTTGTGCGCGGCGGGAAGGCGCTTGTGCGCGGCGATCATCTTGTCGATGAGGGCGCTGCTGAATACGTCGATCGACGTCGACAGGCTGATGTCGCCCACGCTCACCATCCCATCGAGCACCTCGCGCCACCGTTGCTTGGTGGCATCGACCTGGTCAGGCGTGCCGAACACGTCGTAGTCGGACGGCGCCTGCGGCAGCCCTGCGAGAAAGCTGGCCTGCGCCCAGGTCAGCTCGCTCGCGTGCACCTGGAAGTACGTCTCCGCGGCCGCCTCCGCTCCATAGGCGCCGTTGCCGTAGTTGATCGTGTTGAGGTAGAGCTCCAGGATCTGCTGCTTTGTGTACCGGCGCTCCATCTCCTCCGCCAGCACCAGCTCTCGGAACTTCCGGCTGATCGTCTTGTTCTGCGCCTCCGCGGTATCAAGGACGTTGTTCTTCACGACCTGCTGGGTGATGGTCGATCCCCCGAGCGTCGCCGAGCCATGCGTCAGGTCGTACCCGATCGCGATCGCCAGCCGGCGGTAATCCACGCCTGGGTTGGAGTAGAAAGTGCGGTCCTCGGTGTCGATGGTCGCCAGCTGGAGCTTCTCGTTGATCTTGCTCAGCGGCACGACTGTCCGGTTCTGGTGGTACAGCGCCTCGATCAGGGTGCCGTGACGGTCGAAGATCCGGCTGGTCTGGGTGAGCTTGCCCGCCTGCAGCGAATCGATGGACGGAAGGTCGCCCGCGAAATAGTCGATGGCCCCGATCGTTCCGCCGGTCCCCAGCAGGCCGAAAGCCGCCACCGCCACGAACACGGCAAGCAATACCCTCGTCATCCACGCATGGCGAGCCTCCCTACGCGGTGGGCGGACGTGGCCGCGCGCGCGACGTTGGCCCAATGGCGCGGAAGCTGCCAAGCGACGGGCGGAGCGGCGGCGGCGACCAGTCGCCACGGTCAGGCGTGACCTCCAGGACGGTTTCTAGAACGTGAGCTGCGACGTCTGGGGGGCAGTTTACCTAAGGCCCAGCGCTTCTGCTCCCTGGTAAGCGAGGCTCAGGATGGGGTTGGCGAAGGCCCCGAAGGCCACCATCACGGCGCAAACGGCGATCGCGCCCGCCGACGAAAGCAGCGTCCAGGCGGGCAGCGCGAAGCCCACCGCCCGGCGTCCTTCCTCCGGCGGGCTCTGCAAATAGAGGACGCGAAGCGTGCCCAGGGCCGCCGCCACGCTCAGCACCGACCCGAGCAAACCGAGAGCCAGAAGCCCGAAGTGCCCGCCCTGGGCCAGCGCCGCAGCGACTGCGAACTCCCCGAAGAAGCCGGCCAGCGGCGGGACCCCGGCGAGCGACAGGAACACCATCGCGATCCCCAGCGCCCGCGCCGGCCGCAGCGCGCCCATCCCGGCCAGCGAAGCCTCTCCNNCCTGGCCGACGGCCAGGTAGGCGAGCCTGGCGCGAGGCGCTCTGACCCCAAGGGCAGCAGCCCCACCCCCCACCATGGCCACCGCCGCGATGACCTCGAGGTAGAGAGACAGCGTTTCGGACGCCGGGCTCAGCAGCGCGGCGACCTTGACGGCGGCGATCAGCGCCGCGGTGCCGACCAGGCCGAGCAGGATGCCTGAGCCCAGCGGGCTGGCGCCAAGGCTCGCCGACACGGTGGCGAGGTGGAAAGGCGCGATGCCCGCACGAACCGCCAGACCGCCCAACAGTAGAAGGACGGGGATCGCCAGCGGCAGCGTGGAAGCAGCGCCGGCAATCACCTTGCGGGCGGTGAGCAGGTCAGCGGTGCCCGCGGTCGCGTAGACGAAGGCGAAGCCCGTCACGAAAAAAGCGGTCGCAACGCCTCCGACGATGAGCAGGCGCAGCCCCATATCGGGCCGTCTCAGCCCCACCAGCACCACGCCGGCCGCCGCGGCCAGCTCGAGTCCCGCCCACAGCCCGACAAAATCTCCCGCCGACGCGACGACCATCACGCCGAAGGCAGCGAGCAGCGTCATCGAGAGGCCCATGGTGGGCGAGTCCTCCGCGCTCCAGTCGGCCACCGCGATGGCCGCCGCGACCGCGAGCAGCACCGCCGCCTTGGCGAAGAGAGCAAAACGATCCTGAATGAAGCCGCCACCGAAGAGACTGGAAATCGTCCCGCCCACCCAGAGCTCGACGACGAGAGCGACGAGCACCACCGCCGCGACGATGGAAGGCAGGTACCCGCGCCATGACCGCGGTACCACGCCCAGCCGGCCGAGCAGCAATAGAAGGAGGGCGGTCCCGGCCACCAGAGCCTCCGGAACGAGAAGGAGTGACCTCATCACTTGGCCGCGTACGGGGCGGCCATCTCCGTGATGCCCGCCGCCATCGAGGTGACGAGGCCGGGGTCGAAGATCGGAGTATCAGTTCCCGGCAGCTTGGGTCCACCCGGAAACATCCCCACCCAGAGCAGCGAGCCGGCGAGGATGCCCAGGAACCATTTCTCGCCNNCCGAAAGCGACAGCAAAAGCGGCCAGCGGTTGGTTCTTGACCGCGCCGAAGAAAGTCATCATCTCGGCGGGAAACGACGCCATGAGCGGCAGGCCGAGCAGCCCGAGGACGGCGAAGATCGTGATCCACGTGAGGCTCGGCATGCGGGGCGCAAGGCCCTTCAACACCTGGAGGTTCCCGGTCTGCGCGCGCTCGGCGAGCGTCGCGCACACGCCGACCATCAATGCTCCCGCCAGACCGCCGGAGAAGAGGGACAGCACGCTGCCACCGATCGCCAGCGGCGATAGCGCCGCGAGGCCGAGCACGGTGACCCCGCCCGGCACCATCGCCAGGTACGCGCCCACCCGGCGCAGATCGGTCATCTGCAGCACGACGAGGCCCGCATAGATCACGGTCGCCGCCGCCAGAAGTGCCAGCAGCGGCGAAAGCAGCTGCGCTCCGCTGGGCTCGGCTCCGATGAACAATCGAAGGAGCACGTAGGCTCCCAAGCGCGTCGCGCTGCCGGCGACGACGATGCAAACGCCAACCGGCGCTTGCGAGTAGACATCGCGCACCCAGCCTTGAAATGGGAAGAGCGGGAGGCGCGTCGCCGCGGCGACGATCACCGCCAGACCGGCGACGANNGCCGACTCGCGACGCGGTCCGCCCCAACCCAGAACGAGGAGCCCAATTGGAATCGTTGCCGCTCCCCAGAACAGCAGCAGCACGAACATGTCGTGCGCCACGATCGCGCCGTTGATGCACGCCTCGGAGATCAGGAGCAGGCAGAAATAGGTGCGCACTCGCTCGCGAATGCCCCACGAAGCAAGGACCGAAGCGAGCCCGACCACGCTGGAAAGAATCAGCATCACGAGGCCGGGGCCGTCAATACCGAGGTGGTATACCGCGCCGATCCTGCTCAGCCACGGAACGTTCTCCTCGAATTGCATCGTGCCGAGGAAGCTCTCGAACTGGTTGTAAGCGATCCACAGGATGAACAGCAGGCCGATGTTGGTGAAGAAGGCGATCTGCTTCATCAACGTGTCGAAGCGCCCTCTTGGGTTGGGCAGCACGGCGATCACGACCGCAACCAACACGGGGGCCCAGATCAGGAGGCTCAGGAGCAGCGATGACTGGAAGATCCCGGAACCGGGCACGCTCACCGGCACGGGCGTCGGACTCGCCGTGAGCACTGCCGCCACGGCCACGTGCAGCGCGATCACCGGAACACCCCTGGCGATATGAGCCCCAAGGTGATGGCGAGCAGCACCGCCAGGATGATGACCGCGGGCACCACCGGCACGCGGGACGCCAGCGCGGCAAGCCTTCCAGTCCCAACAGCGGACACCGCCAGCGCATCGTCACGTACGAAACTCCATTCGTCGGCGCCCGCGGCGATGCCGACGGCCGGCCCGACCATGAATCGGCCGGCCCAGCCCTGAGCCCGCCAAACCGATCTGTCCACCGCGCGGCCAAGCTGCGACGACGCCCGCACGGCGCCATCCTTGTTGGCGCGGAATGCGATAGCTGCCGCTGCAAAGCCGACCAGCGCCACCGCGATCCACAGCACATACCCGATTGGGTTGGGGGCAGGGTGCGTTCGGCCGTCGAGGAAGCCCAACCAGCCGTGGACCATCGAGGCAACGACCAGGACGGCCCCGGCGAACGCCAGCAAGTACGGCCAGCTGAGAGCAGCGGCAGAGATGTCGCGCACCCGGTCTGGCTCGAAGGCGCGCCGCCGGCGGAGCGGGCCGATCGCAATCGCCAGGAAGATGCGGGCCGATCCCACGGCGATCAGCAGCACGGCTTCACCCAGTACCAGCCCAAGCTTCGATCCAGACGGGACCGAGTAGGCAAGCGCGCCCGACGCGCTCATGCCGAGGACCAGCCCCGAAATAAACAAGGCGATCGCGCTGCCGCGCATTCGACGCCACGCATCGCCCATCTCCGCAAGGTCATCGGTGCGCATCGCCGCGGCGATCGCGGACGCCGCAAGGATGCCGGCAACGCGGGCCAGTGCGGCTGCGAGCGCGCACGCGACGCCGGCAACAGCGAAAGTGAAGGTGAAGCCCACCGTGTCGAAGCCACGCACTACGACCGCGGCGGCGACTGCAGTCGCCGCAATGCCAAGCAGCGCGATGGCCCTGCGTGGCTCGCTCGAGGCAAGGGCCAGGAGGGGAGCGATGATCGCGGTCGCAGCGCATGCATACAGCAGCGCGCGCAAGGTTTGCGAATTGGACTCTCCCGCGATGGGCATGAGCCTGTAGAGAACGACGATGGCGACCACCGACCACGCGGCCTGCGTCACGGCTGACGCGGCCGCCGGCGCATCAACTGCTGTGCGCGTTACCCATAAGTGGACGGGCCAAAGCGCAAGCCGGCCGCCGACGCCCACAAACAACATCACCGCTGCAATGGCAAGCGCTTTGACTGTCGCCCCCGGCGTGGTGTGAAGGATCGGGACGAGCGCGGTGAGGTTCACCACGCCGTAGCGCGAGTAGACCACCGCTATGCCGCAGAGAAGAAAGAGGTCGGTGAGAAAAGGCAGGGCCAGCGCGATGCGGGTGCTGCGGGCAGCACCGTCGACGCTCCAGCGATGGGCGAGCAGTAGATACGTGGCGACGCCGGCCAGCCCCCAAAAGGCCAGGAGCTCGGCGAGGTCGTAGCTCACGAGCACGCCTATGCACGCAAACAGAAACAGGCTGACGAGGGCGTGAAAGCGCGCCGCGCCCGGCTCGACCCGGCCCATGAATCGATGCCAGCCAAGCGCACCGAGCACGCACAGTTCCACCGCTACGAGCGCGGCGACGGTGACGTGGTCGACTCGAAGCAAGATGTCGATGCCGAAGCTCTGGAAATTGATAGGGCCCGAAAAGGCGACAGGCAGGTTGAGGTATGGCCAGCTGACCAGGAACGGTGCGCTCTTCCGGGCGAGCCCCCAACCGATGAGCAGGGTCAGGGCGAGGGACGCCAAAGCCCCGAACATAGCCAGGTTGCTGGCCGACCGGCGGGTTCGCACACCTGTGATCGCGAGCAAGAACATGGCCAGCGGGGTCAGCATGAGGACCGGCACGGCCCAACCAAGGGTCGCGAACGGGTCGAAACTGAAGGTCCGAGCGCCCGATGGCGCGCCCGATGCCGCGGTAAGGATGCCGGATATCGCGGTGAGCGAGCTCAGCGGCGCCCCTCCCTGCCGGCGAGCCCGACGCCCAGAACGACGGCCGCGAGCGCCGCGACCGCCAGCAGCGCAGCGACCTCCTGGCCGAGCAGCTGTCCGCCGCCGGCCGGTGCAGCGGCAAATCGCGAAACACCGGCGAACGCTGTGCCGGCGCCGGCGAACATCAGCGGGATCCCCGCCAGCGCGATGGTGAGGTCACGCCGCCACGCCGCGATGAACGCGCCGACCGCCACCAACCCGGCGGCCACAAAGAGCACGGCGACCAGGCCTGCGGTCATCGGCTGCGGTCCCTTGACCGCCATGCGATCGTGGATCCAACCAAAGCGACCAGCACGAGGGCGGCAACCGCCTCGGTCGCAAGGGCGTCGTGGGCGAAGAGGCGCCTGCCCAGGGCAGCGCTTCCGAAGTCCCCTCCGAAATAGTTGGCGTGGTGAAAAGCGCCGAAGTAAGCGGCGTAGGCCAGCGCGATCAGCAGGGCAGCCGAGGCGATCGCTCCAAGCTGGCGCCACACGGTTGCGGGGACGCTCTCGAGCAACCGATAGGACGGACCGGCGAGAAGCACCGCACAGCCGCCATAGCATGCGAGCGCAACGAGCGCTGCGAATCCGGCCGACAGCGAGAGGTAGATGCCGGCCACTCCGATCGCCACCGCACCGAGCGCCATGCCACGCCGAATACGGTCGGGCAGGAACGCTACAGAGAGCCCACCGGCGAGTGACACCGCGGCGGACACGTAGAAGCCAATCGCGTGGAGGGAGTCCATGAGTACTCCGTGGTTGGTGAGAGTGGTCTCTTACCGGCTAATCGACGATGCCGCCGGCAGCAGGCCGCCAAGCATACAGGAGGCCACAACCGGCAATCGCGAGGGCGGCAAAAGCGGAAACGACGCCACCGATGGTGGGTCGAGACTCGATGGCGGCGAAGCCGTAAGCGGCGAGCAGCAGGACGAAGACCAGGCCGAAAGCAAACACCGCGACACGAAGGGGATCGGTGCGCAAAAGCATCGGCCGCAGTATGGCATTGCAGAGCCGGTCGAGGCCTGAGCCTGACCCAGATCTGCTTAGACGAGAGACTCCGCCCAGGCTCTGTGCAGCGAGCCGTATCTCCCGACCGTTTCCCTGAGCACTGACGGGTCCCCATCCTCGACCACCCTCCCCTGATCGATCACCAACACCCTGTCGGCAATATCGACGGTGGACAGACGGTGGGCGATGATCATGGCGGTGCGGCCGCGCAGCAAGGTGCGCAGGGCATGCTGCACCAGCCTCTCGGACGGCAGATCGAGCGACGACGTTGCCTCATCCAGGATCAGCACGCGCGGATCGGCCAAGAACGCCCGCGCAAAAGCCACGAGCTGCCTCTGCCCCGACGACAGGCGCACCCCTCGCCTCCGCACATCCGTCTCGTAACCATTGGGCAAAGCGGAGATGAACTCATCGGCCCCGATCGCCCGGGCCGCGGCGACCATCTCGTCCCGCGTGGCGTCGGGCCTCCCGAACAGCAGGTTGTCTCCGACCGTCCCTGAGAACAAGAAACTCTCCTGTGTGACCACGGCCACGGCCCTTCTCAGATCAGGCGTGGCGATGGAACGCAAGTCGACCCCGTCGAGCGTCACCCTCCCCACGCTGGGGTCATAGAACCGGGCGATGAGCCGCGCCATCGTCGTCTTCCCCGCGCCCGTCTCCCCGACCAGCGCAATGATTTGCCCGGCCGGGATCTGCAGCTCGATGTCGTGCAGCACGTCCCTGTCGCGGTACGCAAACGTCACCCCATCGAACCCGACGGCGCCCTTTACCTCGCCCAACCGCACGGGTGCACGGGGCTCTGGCACCGTGGGCGTCTCCTCCACCACCCCGGCCAACTTCTCCAGCGCCGCACCAGCCGCCTGGAACGTGTTGTAGAACTGAGATAGGTCTTGCATCGGCTCGAAGAACTGCCTGAGGTAGAGGACGAAGGCCGTCAGCACCCCCAGCGTCAGGTCGCCCTGCACGACCAGGAACCCGCCGAACACGAGCACCGACATCGTGGTCAGCCGGCCAAGCAGGATGATTCCCGGCCCGAACGTCGACGCGAGCCGGTTCGACCAGATGTTGGCGTCGCGATAGCGCCCGTTGACGTCCTCGAAGATCTCCTGGTTGCGCGGCTCGCGCCGGAATGCGTGCACCGCGCGGATGCCGCCCAGCGATTCGACGTAGTGAACGATCACCAGCACGATCGCGCGCCGTACGGCTCGATACGAGCGGGCCGAGTTGTGCCGGAACCAGGCGGTGAGGCCCAGCACCAGAGGCATCACGACCAGGGTCACGACGCCGAGGCGGGTGTCGAGGTGCAGCAGGATCACGGTTATCCCGACCACGGAAATCAGCGAGGTCAGGACTGAAGTGAGGCCGGTGGCCAGCAGCTCGTTCAGCGCATCGATGTCAGACGTGAGCCTCGAGATGATGCGGCCGGAGGTGTAGCGCTCGAAGAATGAAAGCGACAGCTCCTGCACGTGCCCAAAAAGCATCCGGCGCAGGTCGAACAGGATGTTTGCGCCGACGCGTCCTGAAAGCCTCATGAACGCGTAGTTGGCGACGGCGTTGAGCATCAGGGCGCCCAGCAGCGCGGCGACGATCAGGACGAGCGTCTCGAGATTGCCATTTCTCCCCGCGAGGATCCCGCGGTCGATGCCGAGCCCGACCAGGTACGGGATCGCGAGAAAAGCGGCGGAACGCACGAGGATCAAGATTCCGGCGAGGGCGATCTCTCTCTTGTACGGACGCGCGAGCGCCGCGAGCAGGGCACGGCTGCGCTTGCGCAGCAGGCCGGCGACTGTTGGCGAAAACTCGTCCACCTCTTCCGACGCAACTCCACGCCATCGATCGGCGGGCGCGACCAGACTCACCGGCTCACCTCCGCAGGTTCCACGTCGTACTCCTGCGACAAGAGCGCTCGATAGAGCTCGTTCGACCGCATCAGCTCGGTGTGGGTCCCGGT
>PLYD01000216.1 GCA_003151665.1 Candidatus Dormiibacterota bacterium | reverse complement strand
AGCTTTGCCGCCTGCTGCACCACCCTGTCCCGGACCGTCGGTATGCCCAGTGGCCGCACGCCGCCATCTGGCTTCGGGATTCCCAGCCGCCGCACCGGCGACGGTCGGTAGCTGCCTGCTCGGAGCGCGTCTTGGATGGCGGCGAGCATCTGCTCCACACCAGCTCCTTCGACCTCCGCCAGGGTCTGGCCCGATGAGGCCCTGCCGGACATGGCCTTCGCCGTGACGTGAGCGGCTCGGCTCCCCCATTGTTTGTGTGTCGAGGCTGACAGGACTCGCACATTGCTACGGCCCGCACTCTTGCTTCCTCCACGGAGGCTTTTGACGCCCCGCTCGGCCTGACGGTTCTCACCATCCGACTGGGGCCTGCTACCGGGCTCTCGGGCGATTACCCGGACGAGACTTGCGCTCGCTGGTCTGGACCAGCGCTCAGGACGCACCACGGCGCAGAGATTACCCCGCCTCTGTGTCCCCTGCTAGTCAATGATCGGGTGCTACTGTTCGATTCCGCTCATGCCAGAACCCGAACCTTATGGCACCAGGGCGCTCCCCGAGCTTTACAAGAAGTGGGCGTCGACCGGCATGGTGGCCAACATCGGCACCAGACTGGTCGAGATCAAAGCCGGGAGCCTCGTCCTCGAGGGAAACCTGTCCGGGGAGGCCCATGGCTTTCCAACCAGCCGCGGCTTGATAGTTCACGGCGGCGCCATCGCGACGCTCGCCGATGAAGCCCTCGCCTCTGTCGCTTTCACGCTTGCGGAGGAAGGCGAGGCGACAGCGACGGCGGACCTGAAGGTCGACTACTACAGGCCTTGCAAACCAGGCCGCCTGTTCGCTCGCGCGACAGTTCGCCACCGAACCAAACGGCTTGCCTTCTGTGAGGCGCGTGTGGAGCAGGAGGATGGCCTGCTCGTCGCCGAGGCCCGTGCGCTGATCGCTTACGTCAAGGCTTAGTTAGGAAGCGCCGACGGACGGGAGCAGGAACATGGTCCAGCTGACCCCGCCGTCGTCAGTGCTCTCCACCAAAGGCCTGGTCCCAGCCATGGCCCCAAACCAGATATGTGTGGCATCGATGATCTGAACTGATTCAGGCAATGGGGCCGGCACCAGCAGCGAGCGGATCGGGGACCAGGTGCCGCCCGCATTGGTGCTTTTCGCCTGCACGCCTGAGCCGATCCACCACCAGTTGAACGCATCGAAGTAGGCGATAGCGCCTTGGCTGGCCGGCATCGAGAACGCCTTCCATGAATGGCCGCCGTCGACGGAGCTCAGCTGAAACTGGTTGGCGGGCTGAGGGGGGTCCCACCAGGAGATCGAGCTTTCGGGATTAGGCAGAGCCTCAGCCGGGCCGATCACAACGGTGACGCTGACCCCCGCACCCTGGGTCGGTCGAGCAGCCACGGACACGCGTACGCCGTTCGCAATCGGCCAGCCGCCGGCCGGCCCCGGCAATCCGATGCGATTCCAGCTGCTGCCTCCATCCTGACTCTTGTACGCATAAGGCGCAGGCGACTCGGTGTAGAGCCAACCGTTGCGCGAATCCGTGAAGACCACGCGGTATGCCCAGTCCGAGTAGGCGACCGGGTTGCCGAGCCCAATCCAGGTGTTGCCGCCATCCAGGGTCCGCAGCAAGGTCTCCCCCTCGGTGGACGCTTGGGCGAGCAGCCAGCCGTGATCGGCGTCGACGAAGTCCGCCGACAGCACATAACCACCAGCGCCGGTCAGCGCTTGTCGCGCCCACGTGGTGCCTCCGTCGCTTGTTCGATACAGGCCAGACTGCGTGCCGAGAACGACCACCACGCCGTTGGAGGCGTCGAAAAAGCGCAGATACTCGCCTATCGCCTCGTTCGAGGCGGCAAGCTGGCGGTGCCAGGTCTCGCCGGCGTCGGAGGTGTGCAGCACCTCGAAATCGTGTATCGAGCCCTCGACCACGACCCAGCCGGCTGCCGGAGTCACGAAGTCGACGGCGGCCAGGTGACGTGACCCGACGATGCTCGTGGTGCTCGCCTGCGAGGCGGCGTTGCTGAAGTCCCAGCCCGGATGCAGGTAGCTGAGGCCGGCGATCGCGAGGGCGAGAACAGACACGGCACCGAGAGTCAACGCGCGCAGGACTCGCGACGTGCTTGAGTGCGACTGTGGCTCGTCGTCAGATTCCATCGCCGCCAACGCCAGCTTAGGCCGACGCTCGGCGATAGATTGTGGCCAGATGATTCGACCTGCCGGCATCGGCGACGCCCCAGCCATCGCCCGGGTTCACGTTTCCAGCTGGCGCTCGACGTACGGCGCAGTGCTCCCAGGCGATTTCCTGGATTCCCTTACCCAGGATGCCTATGCGGATCGATGGCGGCGCTTCATCGCTGAGCGGTCGAACCTGGCATACGTGGTTGAGGAGGGACAAGACCTTAAACGCACTGTGGTCGGTTTCGCGTCTGGTGGCCGCGAGCGGGCCGGGGAGGCAGACTATAAAGGCGAGCTCTACGCCATCTATCTCCTGGAGTCAGCGCAGCGGCGAGGCTACGGCCGGGAGCTGGTGCGCGCGATAGTCGGCGGCCTTCGGGGGATGGGGATCGACGACATGATCATCTGGGTCCTGAGGGACAACGGCCCGGCGCGGGATTTCTATGAGCGACTGGGGGGCGCGTACGTTCGAACCCAACCGACCACTATCGGTGCAGCGACTGTGGAGGAGGTGTCGTACGGGTGGCCGAGCCTCGCTGACGTGCGCTACTGAGCCGCCACAGATTCAACTGCGCCGGCACCACAGCGCTGGCAATCCCCAGCAGGCAGACCACGCTGATACCGAGAAACGCCCAGGTGGGGCTCATTGTGAACAGGGCGCCACCGATCAGCGCGCCAACTATCTGAATCGCGAACTGCACGGTCTGGAACACGCCCTGCGTGCGCGCCTGCTGGCCCGGGTCGGCCATGTGACTCACCTCGGCGTTGAGACTCGGAGCGCCGGGGATCGAGAACATGCCCTCGACCAGGCCGAGTCCGATCAGCCATGGCACCGAGGACACGAACGGATAGATCGCGCCGAAAGGTCCGGTGCCGATGAGGGCGACGATGATCAGCCGTCGTGTGCCGAACCTGTGTCCTTCGATGCATGCGCATCGGGAATACTGGCAGAGCAGTGCCGGCTGACCACCTGACGAATCTGGCTTGGAATCTGATTCCAGCCGCGCCGCACAGCGGGCACATGCACATGGCGCTGGACGAGGTGCTATTGGGGCGTGTCATCGACGGCGTGCGGGGTCCCACGATCCGTTTTTGGGAATGGATCGAGTCCGCGCTCGTTATCGGATCGCATCAATCCGTGTCGAACGAGGTGGACGTGCCTGCCGCTCGGCGGTTAGGTTTCTCAGTGACCAGGCGCATGAGCGGCGGCGGCACAATGCTCTGCGAGCCCGGACGGACCATCACCTACTCGATGTACCTGCCGGGATCGGCGGTCGAAGGGCTCAGCTTCCGCCAGTCGTATGCCGCGCTCGACGCGTGGGCGGTCCGCGCGTTCAAGGCGCTTGGGGTGCCGGCGAGCTATAGGGAGATCAACGACATCATCTCGCCGCGAGGAAAGATTGCAGGGGCCGCGCAGGCCCGGCGTCGAGGGTTTGTTCTCCATCACACGACGATCGCCCACTCGATGGAGGTCGAGCTGCTGCCGCGATTGATTCGAATCGGCCGCGACCGAGTGTCGGAGCGCGGCGTCCGCAGCGCTGAAAAACCAGTCTCACCGCTTTCCTGGTTTACATCACTCACCTGTGAGGAGACCACGACTCACCTTGAGAGTTTCTTCGCGCAAGAGTTCAGGGCGCACACGGATGGACTTTCAGATGATGAGGTCGAGGCGGCACAAGTCCTGGTGGCGGAGAAGTACGGAACGGCGGCCTGGGTGAACCGCCTGCCCTAGGAAAATTTGAGAAAGGACCAGTCGGTCCTCTCTGAGTGTCGGCGGGCGCTTCGCGCGCCTGCTCTCACTCCCGGGAACGCTAGAGGGTCTGCCGCCAGTCCGCCACCAGCTCCGGGCACTGCTGCACGTGCTCGCGGTAGTGATCGGCGAGCCAGCCGATCACGTCCTCGGGACTGGTCGGATATGGGTCTTGTCCCGCCCCATAGACGACAGGGGTTTTGCGCGACCAGTTGTCCTCGGGGAGGTCTTTCGCATCGTCGAGCACAGCCCGGTGCACCGAAGCCATGTCTGCCAGCGCCTCGCGCCTGCCTTCACTCGTCAGCCCGGCCTTGGCCTGCCGGTTGAACTCGTCGTTCTCTCCGGGTGGATCGAGCGGAGGCAACTGTGTAAATCCACGGTCGATCAGGCCGTCGAGCACGCGCCGGTAGTGGACCAAGACCGAGTTGACATGAACCTGCAGCCCGCCGAGCGCGTAGTCGTCGCCGGGCTTGAGATAAGCAAGCGCCTCATCGGGAACTTGAGCGAACGCCCTCTCCCACTCTTTTCGCGCCGCTTCGAAATCCGCGATCGCTGCGTCTATGACCACGGCGCTAACGTACATCGAAATGACGCGCGCGCAGCGATGGACCCTCGTGGCCACCGTGCTGGCCTCAGCGACCGTTTTTCTCGACTCGACCATCGTGAATGTCGCCCTGCCGCGGATCGGTCGCGACCTCCCTCACTCGCTCGTCGGCGTGCTGGAAGGCCAGACGTATGTCTACACGGGCTACCTGCTGTCGCTGAGCACCTTGCTCATCCTCGCCGGGGCCCTCACCGACGCCTATGGCAGGCGCCGCATGTTCATGTTCGGGCTCGCCGGGTTCGGCCTCATGTCGGCCCTCTGCGGCCTCGCTCCCAACCTGGAGACCCTGGTCGTTCTGCGCGTGCTGCAGGGCGTTGCGGGTGCATTCCTCGTGCCCGGCTCGCTCGCGCTCATAACTGCGGGCTTCGATGGTCCGCTGCGCGGACGCGCGTTCGGCATCTGGTCCGGCGCTTCGTCGGGAACGACACTGCTCGGCCCCGCCATCGGCGGCATCCTGGTGGACACAGTCTCCTGGCGCGCTGCCTTTCTTATCAATGTCCCGATCGTCGCGGTCGCCCTGTACGCCACGTGGCGCCATGTGCCGGAAAGCCGTTCCGACGCTCCGCCCGCAGGCTTCGACTGGTTGGGCGCCATCGTGGTCGGCCTTGCGGTCGGGGGCCTGGCATTCGGGACTGTGTATGGGCAGCAGCGCGAGTGGCGGGACCCTGTCGCGTACGTAGTGCTCGCGATCGGCGCCATCGCCACCATCGCGCTTCCATTCTTAATGGCCCGCAGGCGCAACCCCTTGATCCCCTTGAGCCTGTTCAGGTCGCGCGCGTTCTCGACCATCAACATCTCAACGCTGCTGATTTACGGCGCCCTCTACACGGTGGGCTACAACTCCGCGCTCTTCATCCAGGGCACCCTCGGCTACACAGCTACCGCCGCAGGCCTGATCGGAGTCCCGGGCACAGTATTGCTGGCGGCCCTCTCAACGCGCTTCGGAACTCTCGCTGGCCGATACGGGCCTCGCCTCTTCTTGATCGTCGGGCCGCTGGTGATGGCTGCAGGCGTCTTGCTCTACGCGCGCGTGCCCGCCACGAGCACGGCGTGGCAGCTGCGCCCGGATGCCCCGAGCACCTTCGTACCTCCGAATGCCTACCTGATCGACTTCCTGCCGGCATCGATAGTGTTTGGGATCGGGCTCGGCATCCTGGTGGCGCCGCTCACCGCCGCGCTAATGGCTTCGGTCCCAGTCGCCAACGCCGGCCTGGCGTCGTCGATCAACAACGCCATCTCGCGCATAGGCCCGCAGCTGGCGGGCGCTCTCATCTTCGTCGCAGTGACTGCGGTCTTCTATACATCGCTGGCCTCGCGGCTCCCCGGCACTGACCCGGGGTCGGAGTCGCTCAGAGCCGAGGTGAGCCCACTCAACCGACCCGCCACGTCTGCTCCAAGCGAAGTGGCGGCCCAGTCCAGGTATGCGTCAGGGGACGCATTTCACACCGCCATGTTGATCGCCGCCGGCCTGCTAGTGGCAGGCGCGGCGGCGAATGCTGTCGGTCTCGAGCGACAGCTCGGTAAGAAGGTGTCTGGCGACTAGCTCGAGTAGTTGTGCTGCTGCAGCCACGTCGTGGCGACGGTGGCGGCGTCAAGGTGTTGGTTCGCAACCTGGTCGACCATCGAGATCAGGTCTGCAGTCGTGAGCTTGGCGTCGATGCTGTTCAGGACCGTCGTGACTTCGGTGGAGGCCGCCGCCTGGCGAAGGACGGGGACCACGTTGTCGGCAGCGGTCATGTGCTTGTCATCCTCGAGGACGACCAGGCCGAGACCCTTGAGGTCGGCGTCCGTAGTGAACACGAGACCAATCTGGATGCTGCCGTTCTTGAACGCGGCTCGGGTGAGCGGTCCGTCAGTGTCCAACGTCTTGACGGCTTTGAAGTGGAGGCCATAGACCGATGCCAGCCCGGGGAGGCAGAACTTGTAAGTCGGGCACTCGGGCCCAGCGCCAAACACGAGCTGACTCGCTATTGCCGGGGTTATGTCGGAAAGCTTGGTCAGGCTGTACTTGGTTGCGATCGTCTGCGGCACAGCGAAGGCGTTCGCGTCGACTGCCGCCGCCGGGGTCAGGGCGACCAGCCCGAGGGGCTGCAGGTGAGTGTTGAGCGCGGCGGTGGTCGCTGTGGGGTCACTGGTAGCCTCGCCCGCGCTGTTGTTGTAGTACTCGAGCTCACTGGCCGCATAGCCTGGGTACATGTCGATCGAGCCCGCCTTGATGGCCGCCGAAACGATCGGGCGCGGGCCCAAAAGCAACTTGTAGTTGATGGTGTAGCCGTCGTGCGCGAGCGCCTGACCGTAGATGTTGGCCAGCACGCTGCTCTCCGGGAAGTTGAACCCGCCCACAGTGAGGGTGCCCTTGGAGGTGCCTGAAGGGGTCGAGCTTCCGCAGGCCGTGGCGACAACCACGAACGCGGCAAGGATCGCCACCAACCACCGCGATGAGATGTTCCGGATCATTGAGTCCCTCCTTGGAGCTGGCCAATTACTCGAATCCAACCCCGATTGCGACCTGAATCTTCCACTATGCGGCCTTGAAGGTGGTGGCTCGCGCCATGACAGGAGCCCGCAGAAGACGTATTCCACGTGGCACCAACACCCGTTCCAGCCCAGCGAGGGAGAGCTCAGTGGCCATGGCCAGCAGCGCGACCAGGAAGGCGCCCGCGAAGAGTTTTGTGAAGTCCTGCTGGGCGAGGCCGTCAATGATGTACCGCCCGAACCCTCCACCGGAGATCAGGGCTGCCAGGGTCGCAGTCGCCACCACCTGGACCGCTGAGGTGCGCACACCTGCCATCACCAGCGGTACTGCCAGGGGTAACTCGACCCTCAGAACTTGCGTGAGCTCGCGGTAGCCCATTCCGCGCGCCGCATCCTTGACGTCCGGGTCGACCTCGCGCAGGGCTACATAACTGTTGGTAAGCATTGGAGGAATGGCGAGCGCGGTGAGCGAAAGCACGATAGGAAAGTCGCCAAGGCCAAAGGCCTGGAAGGCGAGGACGAGGATTCCGAAAGATGGCAGGGCCCGGCCGACGTTGGAGATGTTGATCGCCAGGTTGCCGAAGCGGCCGTAGTGTCCCAGCACGATCCCGATCGGCAGCGCGATGAGCGCGCCGATCGCGACTGATTCGGCTGAGAGCTGGACGTGCTCGACAAGGCGCTGAGGGATCCCGTCGGCGCCACTCCATTGAGCCGGATCAGAAAACCACCGCAACACGCTGCCAAGGAATCCCATGCCTACGTGTTGCGCGCCCATGGAACGACCAGCCGTTGCGCGCCGGCGAGCGTCAGGTCGGCGACCAGCGCCAGGACTATCGACAGCACTGTCGCGACCAGAAGCGGCGTGTGGAAGTTCTCGATGAAGCCTTGCAGGATGAGCTGTCCCAGGCCGCCAAGCCCGATGAGTGCAGTGATGGTCACGAGCCCGATCGTCGTCACTGTGGCGATGCGGATGCCGGCGATGATGGCAGGCAGCGCAAGCGGCAGCTCGATTCGCAACAGCCTTGCAAGCGGGCGGTAGCCCATGCCGTTCGCTGCGTCGATCACGTCGGGTGGCACCGCTTCAAGTCCGACCATCACGTTGCGGACCAGGATCAGCAGCGTATAGCCGATCAGTCCGATCTCGGCCGTTACCACCGTCAACCCTGTGTACGGGATCAGAAGAGCGAACAGGGCGAGCGATGGGATGGTGTAGAAGATTTCGGACACTGCCAGGACCGGGCTACGGAAGGCACGCCAGCGGTGGGCGGCGACACCTAGCGGCAGGGACAGCACAAGGCCGCCAAGAATCGCGATCGCGGTGAGGGTGATGTGCTGCTGCAGCGCGTCCTCAAACAGTGGGACGTGGCTCGAGAGCCAGCCCCAGTTGACCCAGGGGTCGTAGGTGAGGAATATGCCAGTCGGCATTGGTAGTTAGGGGCGCGGTGCCCGCATAGCGGACCCGGCTCCCCCTTCCCCTTTCGAACCGAGCAAGCAGTTTTCGTGCGACACGAAGTCGCACACGTAGCTGTCGGAACTCATCACATCAAGAAGGAGGTGGCGATAAGGATCTGACATGGGGTTCTGCCCCTTGACCCTACCGGAGCGTGCGGCGGGAGCAATCCTACGGAGCGAAGCCTCCGGGACAAGGTACGTCTCACCCCTC
>PLYD01000239.1:14754-15038 GCA_003151665.1 Candidatus Dormiibacterota bacterium | reverse complement strand
TCCCCGAAGCCGGGGGCCTTGACGGCGACGGCGGTGAAGGTGCCACGCAACTTGTTCACAACCAGAGTGGCTAGCGCCTCGCCCTCGACATCCTCGGCGACTACCAGGAGCGGTTTGCCCTGCTGGATGACCTTTTCCAGGACCGGCAGGATATCGGCGATGGCCGAGATCTTCCGATCGGTGATCAGGATGAACGGGTTCTCCAGCACGGCCTCCATTCGGTCCGCATTGGTGATGAAGTAGGCCGAGGTGTAGCCACGATCGAACTGCATGCCTTCCACCAC
>PLYD01000239.1:0-14628 GCA_003151665.1 Candidatus Dormiibacterota bacterium | reverse complement strand
ACGTCGTTGGTCTTGGTCGCGACTTCGCGCAGCAGCTGCGCGCCCACGTTCTCCGCGGGGTCCTTCAGGTCTATGTCCTTGGCAATCGTCACCCCGTCGTTGATCACCAACGGAAGGCCGTACTTCCTTTCCAGCACCACGTTGCGTCCTTTGGGCCCCAACGTGACCCGGACCGCGTCGGCGAGGACGTCCATTCCGCGCTTGAGGGCGTCGCGCGCCTCGACATCGAAGACGACAACCTTAGCCATGGTCAACTCCTGTTGGTTTCAATGCGCCTTGACCCGCTCTTTCATTCGAGTGAGCTCGCCGTCGATCTTTTCGACCGCCCGGTCAAATGTCGCGCGCTGATCGAGACCGGTTTCGCTCGCTCGCAGATCGCGGAGGCGGTGGCCCACGAGGTGCAGCGTGACTTTGACGACGTGCAGCGGCTCTCGCCTCTTCTTCAGGTCGCGATCAAACTCGACCTCGGCCACCGAGATCAAGTCGAAATGATCGGCGAGCCCCGACACCTTGTTCTCGACATGGGCGCGGAGGTCGCTCGCGAGGCTGTGCGTGCGATCGTGAACGGCCACTTCCACTTCGGTCCGATCATTGACCGCTCAGGCATCGTCAGCCAGTGCCGTCCGGCCCTCTGATGTAGGGACCGGCGCCGGGTGCGCCGGTCAGAGTGTCAGGTACAAGTGATCCAGGGGTTCCCGAAAGCCAATCACCCACGAGGTCGTGGCATGCAAGTAGATGAGGAGCTTCAAGCAGACGTTATGAGACATTGGTCCCGGGTAAGTCGTGGATTTGAGGCTCAAGCATCCCTCCCTTGCGGGTGTTCGCCCCGGCCCTTGCCCATCAACTCCCGGAACCGACTTCAGGGTACCGGCCGCCACGCCAGCCTTCAAGGGCCGAATGCCCGACGTTATGAGGTCCAGACGGCACGTGAAGGCAGGGTGGGTTCGGATCAGGCTCGGCTTGAGGGAATCTGCTCGTGAGGCAAACCGGGGATCGCGACGGGCCGTTGACCTTCATCGGCACGGCGAGCACGAGCCTGGGCGGGGCCATCTGCGATCGCCTCGGACGCCCTCAGGGGGCCGCCGAAGTGCTGCGTTTCTCGGAGGGCGGCATCTTCGTTCGGATCGATGAGAACGTACGTGGCCGCGACACCTTCATCGTGCAGTCGACCATCTTCCCCGCCAACGATCAACTCATCGAGCTCACGTTCTGGCTCGATGCGCTCAAGCGGGCGAGCGCCGCGACCGTCACCGCGGTAATCCCCTATTTCAACTACGCCAAAGGAGACAAGCTCGACCAACCCCGGACTTCGATTCGCGCCCGGGTCTGCACTGACATGATCCAGAACGCCGGCGCCGACGCGGTGATCATGCTCGACCTTCATTCGCCTCAGGTTCAGGGCTTCTTCACGCGACCCGTGGATGAGCTGCGCGCGGTCGGCGTCATGTGCGATGTCATCAGGCGTTGGGCGCCGTCCGACCTGACAGTCGTTTCGCCCGACAGCGGCTTTGTGAAGCGAGCGCGGGATTACGCGGCGCGGCTCGATGCGCCGCTGGCCATCGCAGACAAGCGCCGCACCGGCCACCAGGAGAGGGCTGAGGTGTTGGATGTGATCGGCGAAGTCCGCGGTCGCAATGCACTCATCGTCGACGACTTCGTCATCTCAGGGCACACGCTGGTCCAAACGGCGCGCAAGCTGGTCGAGAAGGGAGCCGTCTCGGTTATGGCCGCGGTCACGCATGGCGTGTTCTCGACCGAGGCGCGAGAAGTCCTGGAAGCGAGCCCGATCGAGCAGCTGTTGGTGACGGACAGCATCGAAGGGCATCCATGGCCGCTTCCGCATACCGTGCGCACCGTCTCCGTCGCCCCGCTCTTCGCCGAGGCGATCGGGCGCGCTCATCGCGGCGAGAGCATCAGCGCGTTGTCCTCGCCGTCCGACCGGCGGACCGCGATAAGCCAGCCGCGCGCAGGGCCACGCCGATGACGGTGGACTTCGAGCGGAACACCGCGCTCATCGTGGTCGACGTCCAGAACGACTTCGCCGACCCCAGTGGGGCGCTCTACGTAAGAGGCGGAGAAGAGGTCGTGCAAGTGGCCAATCGCGAGATCGAGCGTGCGCTGGCGGCCGGATCGCCGGTCTTCTACACGCAGGACTGGCACCCGGAATCGACGCCACATTTCCAGAAGGACGGCGGCATCTGGCCCGTCCACTGCGTGGGCGGCACCTGGGGCGCCGAGCTTCATCCTGGCCTGCTGGTCCATGGCGAGGTGATCCGCAAAGGAGCCGGCGGCGAGGACGGTTACAGCGGATTCACCGTCAAGGATCCGCGCTCCGGCGACAAGAAGTCGACGGCGCTCGGCTCACTGCTGCGCGAGATGCCGATCGGCAGCGTGGTAGTGATGGGACTGGCGACCGACTACTGCGTCGGCGCCACAGCCCATGACGCGGTGGCGGCCGGCCTGGACACGACAGTGCTCCGGGAGGGGATCCGGGCAGTCGACCTGAATCCCGGCGACGGCGAGCGGACGCTCTCCGAGCTCACCGCCGCAGGCGTCAAGGTCGTCTAGCAACAAGGACCAAAACAAGCGGCTACTCAATCGAGGCAGGTGCAAAGCAAAGGCTACCGGCGCCAGCGCTTGTGCCTGCCCGCCTAGGAGTCACTGTTGTATAGGACCCTCGAGGGTTGGCACGATCAGCACTGGTCTGTCGGTGAATTCGAGCACCCGCTCGGCTTCGCTGCCCAGCAAGGCACGACCGGGCCCCGTGCGACCGGTTCTTCCCATGATCACGATGTCCGCCTTCCACGCACGCGCGTCATCGAGAATGGTGTCAAACGGAACGCCCTCTAGTAACCCCTGCACTAAATTGACTCCCTGATCGGCCCCCATGGCCGCGATGCGCGACAGTATGGCGCGGCCGCTCTCTCGCAGTCGCGCGGCAAGATCCGCGTCGGTCGAACCGTCGAGCCCAGCGTTTTCCACGACGTAAACGGCGCGAACCTGGCTACCCCAACGCTTGGCCAGATCGATCGCCACTCGAGCCGCCTCCAGTGATGCGCGCGAACCGTCTACACAGACCAACAGCCGTCGCGTCTCCATCACAACCCCGGCCTTTGTTGGCGACGCCTGGCCCAGACCGCGCGCGTCGTCTCTTCGCGCTCGAGCTCGTCAAGGGCTCCATTCAGGTGCTTGGCCGCCGCAGTCAGCGCTGGAAGCCATCGGCGTTCCAGCGCGCGCTGACGGCGCGCGGTAAGAGCGAGCTCGCCGCTGATGCGCTTGAGCGCTGAGCGCGCAACTGCATCCTTGACGGCGGCTTCAACCGCGACGCGGGACGACGCCACGGCCAGGTCCGCGGCGGCGGAGCCGCCTGAAACATCATGAGGGCACGCTCCAAGATCGATGGTCGCTTCCGACGCGAACGCCACGCCCATCGAGCTTCGCCAGCGTACTGTTACCTGGGCCTGGGGATGCCGCGCCACGAGCAGAGCGACCTTCTCCTCTCCGGCCATGACTGCGGAGCGGTTGAGCCAGAGCTCCGCCTCACCAGCAGTCCTGCTCCACTCGGCCCCGGTCTCCCGCGACAGGACTCGTAGGCGCCGATGCTCCTGCACCAGCGCACGTCGCTTCTTATCGAGCAGGCCGGCGCCCCTGGTGGCAACCTCGACCCGATGCTCGAGCCACATCCGGCCGGCTCTTCCAGCAGGGTGGCGCAGCCTCATCCGGGGCCCCCTTTCTGGCTCAGGTGTTCGTCGATCAGCTCTCGGGACAGCATCGTCAGCTCACGTCGGGGTAGCTTCGACAGCGCTTCCCAGGCCCGGCCGAGAGTGTCGTCAAGCTCGCGCATTTCATCTCGACGCTGGTTCAGCATCGAATGCTCGAGCGCACTCGAGAAACGCAGGTAGCTCTGGTCAGTTTCCGATAGGGCATCGGATCCGACCATCTCCTCGAGCTCCCGGACTTCGCGGGCTCGCGCAAGAGCTGCGAAGGTCTGCGCCGACACGGCCAAGTGATCTGACCGGGTCCTGCCCTGACCGGCGCCATTACGCATCAGACGGGATAGCGAGCTGAGCGGCTCAAACGGGGGATAGACACCCGCCGCCTGCATCTCCTCGGACAGCACGAGCTGTCCTTCGGTGATGTAGCCCGTCAGGTCGGGGACCGGGTGCGTGATGTCGCCCGCCGGCATGGTGAGCACCGGAAGCTGGGTGATCGAACCGCCGTGTCCTTTCAGCCGCCCGCAACGCTCATAGACGGATGCGAGATCGCTGTACAGGTGGCCCGGATAACCGCGGCGTCCCGGTATCTCGCCCCTGGCCGACGCCGCCTCGCGCACCGCCTCGGCGTAGCTCGTCATGTCGCACATGACCACCAGCACGTGGTGATCAAGGTCGAATGCAAGGTGTTCTGCAACTGTGAGCGCGAGGCGCGGCACGAGAATGCGCTCGACAACCGGGTCGTTGGCCAAATTGATGAAGAGAGCGAGCTCGCCCTTGCTGGCCCTTTCCTCGAGAACATCACGAACCAGCTCCGCATCGGCGTTCGTGATCCCCATTGCGGCGAAGATGACGCGGAAGCTCGTATCGGGCGCTGTCGCCTGGGCGGCAATCTGCGCGGCAAGCTCCAAGTGAGGCAATCCGCCGACTGAGAAGATGGGCAGCTTCTGGCCTCGCACCAAGGTGGCCAGGCCGTCAACCGCCGAGACTCCGGTGATGATCGGATCGCGAGGCGGCATTCGCTGTGCAGGGTTTATCGGCTTGCCCGCGACATTGCGCCATTCCATGCCCATCACGGGCGGCCCGCCGTCGATCACCTGGCCTCTGCCGTTGCACACCCGGCCCAACCAGCCATCGCCAACGGGGATACGGATCGGAGTGCCGGCGAACGCCACCCGCGCGGCGTCCGGCTTGATCCCATCACCGCCCTCGAACAGTTCGATGACAGCCAGGTCGCGATCGACCTCGAGCACCTGTCCATGGCGGAGGTCTCCAGAGTCGAGCTTGACGGTCGCCTGCTCGTCCCAACCCACACCGTCGACGCCTCGAACGACCAGCAGCGGCCCTTCAACTGAGACGACACTCGAATACTCGAGCGGGAGGCGACGTGGATGGGTCACCTGAGCGCCTGCAACCGGACGAGGATGCCGTCGCGAGCTGAGCTCGCGGCTGCGATGTCATCCGGGCCTCCTGCGTCCTTTGCCCTCGCCAGGCCGGACATATCGACCTCCTCGATGATCGACGCCGGCACTTTGGCCTGGATCAGCTCAAGGCAGTGGTCGTACACCTGGAGCACCGCGTCCATCAGCGCCGCCTGCTTGGCTGGTGAGCAATACACGTCGTTGGGACTTAGTGCGCTCTGCTGGAGCACGGCCTCTCGAATCAGGTCCGCGGTCAGCAGGACGAGTCGCTCGCGGTCTGGCAACGCGGTGCTACCGACCAGTTCGGCCATGGAACGGAGCCGGTCCGATTCGCCCAGCAGCGCGATCACACGTTCTCTGCGCACAGCCCAGAGGGGGTCGCCGTGCGCCGCCTTCCAGGCGCCGAGTCGTTCGGCGTCACGGCTGAATGAGGCGGTCCAGCCGACGGCGGGATAGTGGCGGGCGTAGGCGAGATCACGGTCAAGAGACCAAAGGCTTCGGACGAAGCGGGTCGAATGCGCCGTGACCGGTTCCGTAACATCGCCTCCGGGCGGCGATACCGCACCGATGACCGTCACCGAAGCCTCGCTTCCGCCGAGCGTCCGCGCCAGCCCGGCCCGCTCGTAGAAAGCGGCGAGCGCGGACGACAGGGAGGCCGGATACCCTTCTTCAGCCGGCAGCTGCCCCGTGCGCGACGCGAACTCGCGCAGCGCCTCCGCCCACCGGGACGTCGAGTCGGCGATCACGATGGCGTGGTAGCCCATGTCGCGGTAGTACTCCGCCACTGTGACGCCGGAGTAGATGCTGGCCTCCCGTGCCATCACGGGCATGTTGGACGTGTTGGCAATGATCACTGTCCGGTCCATCAAGGGCCGGCCCGTGCGCGGGTCGACCAAGCGCGGCAGCTCATCGAGCACGTCGGCCATCTCGTTGCCACGCTCGCCGCACCCGACGTAGACGATGACGTCGGCGTCGCTCCACTTTGCGATCTGCTGCAGCAGCATCGTCTTGCCAGTGCCGAACCCGCCTGGAACACATGCAGTGCTGCCCTTCGCGATCGGGTACAGGAGGTCGAGCACCCGCTGCCCGGTGACCAGAGGAGAGGCAGCGGGCAGCCGCTCCGCGACCGGCCGGGGTTTGCGGACGGGCCAGTGATTCGAGAATCCGACGTTTACGTTGCCGACCGTCGCAAGCCGGTCATCGACCGAGTGCTCTCCAGGCACAGCGATCCAGGTCAGCCTGCCGGACGCGTCTGGCGGCACGAGCAGCCGATGCTCGATCACAGGCGTCTCCTGGATGACGCCGAGCAGCGCCCCGGGCTTCAAGTCATCGCCGACCGCTGCTCGCGGGGTGAAGGCCCACGCGCGAGCCGCCTTCACCTGCGGAGGCCCAGCCGTTTCAAGGAACTCCCCGGCTGCATCGAGCGGCCGCATGGTTCCGTCGAAAACCCCGCCCAGGAGGCCCGGACCGAGGGCCACCGATAGTGGCCGGCCCAAGGCATGCGCGGTGTCTCCCGGGGCCAGACCTCCGGTGTAGGCGTAGACCTGGGTGGTGATGACTCCCTCGCGGATCGTCACCGCCTCGCCCGGCAGACAGTCAGGCCCGACCTCCACCAGCTCAGCGGTGGCGACGTTCTCGAGGCCGCCGATCTCGACCACCGGACCGTTGACCCGTAGGACCTTGCCCACAGAAGTGGTGCTCATCGCCAGAGCTCCTCGACCTCAGGTCCCAGCCTTTCGATGCTCTCCCGGACGATGCTGTCGAGCGACCAGGCGATATGCCTGTTCTTACGCATTGCGGTGACGCCCAGATCCCCGCTGGCATCGACATCCACATCGGCGCCCGGTCCCAGCCTGCGCTGAGCCTCATCCGCCAGCCGCTCAAGGAGGACGGGGTAGCGGGTATCTGCGCGCACGGCTGCAGCAGCCGCAGCTTGCAGGTCGCTGAACGCGCCCTGTTGTGCGGCAAGAATGATGCTTCGGGCTCTACGCCGAGCGGCGGTCCACTCGCGGCTGGTGTCGAGCGCAGCTGCCTCCTCACCCCCTTTTTCCGCGTTCACGATCAGGGCAGCCGCGTCGGCGGACGACCTACTTAGAATCTGCTTCGCCTGCACGCGAGCATCGCGAAGCAGTGCATCTGCCCGCGCGCGGGCGGCGGCAAGATGATGGCTTCGAACCGTCTCCAGACCGGTCATGGCAGCACTGTGACAAGCAGATCTGGACGCTCTGTCAGCCGTTGATCCAGCACGGCAGCGGCTTCCGACGTGAGGATCAGCACTGCTACGTCAGGAGAAAGCGACTGCCAGGCCGCAACAGCCTCATCGGCGGAAGTCGCCGAATGTGGCTCGACCCCCGCGATCGCAAGGACCTGGATCCGGCGCGCGTCCCCAAGCGCGGCGATGCGGCCCATCAGCGGTTCAACAATGCGACTGCGATCACCAGCCCGTAGATCGCAATCCCCTCCGCAAGTCCGACGATGACCATTGCGCGGCCAAAGATCTCAGGCTTCTCGCTGATCGCCGCAAGCGCGGCTGCTCCGGTGTACGCCACCGCGATCGCGGCCCCGATCGAAGACCCGGCGACAGCTATCGCGGCACCGATCGCAGGGGCCCAGTCGCTGCTCGACGAAGTGGCCGCCACCAGCTGCACTCCGAGCACCTGGTGGCTCGAGCCTGCGGTTAACACAAGTAGGGCTACGGCCACGATTCCCAGCAGCAGGTTGGTGCTCACCGCTACACCGAGCGCGAGGCCGCGGCGGCGGCGAAGACTCCAGGTGATCGCGAGGCTGGCAACGACGATGAACGGAGCGCTGTAGAGGAGCGGGCTCATGAGGCCTCCTTAATGACTTCGACATGCCAGGGCTTGAAAGGTCGTCCCTCACCCGAGTAGATGCGGGAGAAGAGCTCGTAGTACTCGAGCCGGAGGGCCTGGATTCCGGCCACCACCAGCTCGAGCGTGAATCCGACGGCATTGCCGATCATGAAGAGTGGTATTGCCGCGAACCAGGCGCCGCTCGCAAATAACGCGGCGGCCGCGGTCCAGACAAGTGAACCGATCGCCGCGTGGACCATACCGAACGCGGCCAGCCTGGCAAACGAGATCGAGTTGGCACCCAGCCTGATCACCGAGTTGAAAAGCTCGACGATCGCCTCCCCCACTCCGGTCGCGCCGCCACCGGCTTGAACGAAGAAGCCGATGAACAACAGGATCAGGCCCGCCGTGACCGGGACCAGGCCAAGGACCACGATGAGCGTGCTGCCCAACCAAAATGCGAGCACCACGACCCCTACCCCGGCGAAGACGAGGGACCCCGCGATCCCTGAGTTCGAGTAGAGCGCATCCTTCAGCCCTCCTTCTCGGAAGCGATTGACAGTCCCGATCGCATAACTGGTTGCGAGCAGAACCGCGCCGACCACGACGCCCGCCACCAACAGTTGCAAAGGATTCCGGAGAGGGCTCAGCCACAGCACCGGGATCAACCCGGTCGGCCCGAAGAACTCACCGTAAGCGACTCCGAAACCGGTGGCGACCAGGCCCGCGGCGAAAGGAAGCGCCCAGCTGCGCCGGAGAGAACCCAACCTCGGAATGCGGCTGAACCGAAGAAAAAGACCGGCGAGGCAGAGAAGAAGCCCATGTCCGGCGTCGGCGAACATCATCCCGAACATCAGCACGAAAGTGATGGCCGTGAACGGCGTCGGATCGATGTCGGGATACCGCGCAGTGCCGTAGATGTCGACCAGAGGACTGAAGGGTTGAGCCGCTCGCGGCGTCCTCAGCAGCGTCGGCGGCTCCGCGAACGGACGCCTTGGGAGCACGATCACGCCACCGCCAAGCGTTTTCAGGCGCCCGCGCAGGTTGTCTTGATCGCGATCCGGGCACCAGCCGACGAGCACGACGAATGGACCGCGTATCGCGGCAGCCGCCGCCCGGCGCTCGAGCTCGGCCTCGCCCGCCAGCAGATCCAACCGGCCCTGAGCCTCCAACTCGGTCACGGGCCGAGGGCGGGCGGCCAGTCGAGGCGGTAGCTCCTGAGGTCCGGCGGCACGCAGCCGGCGCAGTGCCTCAGACGCGTCACTAGAGTCGCCTTCAGGGGACGTCTCCAGCTCCACGGCGCCGGCATCGGCCGCCTCGACGAGCATGCTCCGCAACTGGTCCGAAGGCCCGACTATGGCCAGCCGGCTCATCGGCGTCGCCTCGACCGAACTACGCCACGGCATCGAACACCCCCTTCGCCTGAAGGCCTCTCGCCGCCGCAGCCAAGGCCGCCCTGGTCAGCCAGGCGTCATGCCCGAGGAGCATGGCGATCCCCACCACAGCAGACGGCCCGTAGCGCGATCGCAAGACCATCTGCGCGGCGTCCCCCTCCAAACGCGACCACCAGCGAGCTTCTGCCGCCCAGAGGTCCGAGGGTTCCTCCACCCCGTCGAGCACCCAGGCCAGCCGGCGCGACATGATCTCCCGCAACTGACGTATGGATGCGACGTGCTGCCAGCCGGGCGGCAGTCCGTACACCGTGGCAGGAATCTGCGGAAGGCCCGCCGGCGACGCCGGCGACGCAAAGCGAACGCGTGCCCCAAGGAGCGCGACTGCGGTCGCCGCCCAGGCGGCAGCGCCCGGAACCGAGCCGGAAACCCAGCCAGCCCACTTGAAGCGCAGCGCCAGCACCATGCCACTCGGGTTGGAGGTTCCTGGGTCGCCCCACCGCGAGCGGGTCAAGCCTTCGCGCACGGCCTCGGCAGTTGTCGCCCTGGAGACCGCCCGCGAAGCCGAGCCCATGCTGCCCAGTTGATAGGGAGCGATGTGGCTGCCCCCGGAGAGAAAGGCCAGACGTTCCTCGATATTCGCGATCTCGAACCAGGCCACTAGTGGCAGCAGGATTACGGAGCCGCCTGGAGGGAGCCAGCCGGCGAGGACTCGAAGGTTCCACAGTACGGTGGCCGCAACGTGGCGCTGGGCGGCCTCGAGCGACATGCCGGAATCGACGTTTGCTCCGTATGGAGAGGCCTGAAGCATCTGAAGGGCCGGACCCAAGCCTCTGCTGTTCGCAACCGCGGCGGCGCGCACACCACCGAGGCGCCGGTCGCCAAGGAGCCTGGCGCGAGTGCTAGCGGCCACCCACGACGCGGGCATGCTCCTCCTCGACCGAACCGGCCAGACCTTCGAAGACGTCGCTGACCACGCGACCGGCGACGCTCTGAATCCGCGAGAGGGCGCGATCGCGCAGGTCGATGGCCTGCTTCTCGGCGCTGGCGGTCAACTGGTCCCTTTCGGCCTTGCGGTCGCGGATGCATGCTGCAGCCTTGCTCGCGCGTACCTCTGGGAGCTTGCCTCGCGCGGTCCCGATCAGACGATCGGCTTCGGACTGTGCTGCGGCGACGATCTTGGCCGCCTCAGCCTCGGCGGTCTGGACGATCGACTTGCCCTCGTCGTCGATCGAACTCAGCTCTGACGTCAGCTCGCGCAGCTCATCGTCGACCCGAGCCTCGAGGTCTGCGGGAACGGCGGCCTGGCCGGCAACCGGACCGGGCGGTGCCCAGACCCGCCGGAAGCGCAGCAAGAAGTCGTCGAGCAAAGGCATGGGCGCTGAATTCGTCTCCGCTCCCATTCTGTCCTCGCGGCTCCAGAATGCCGAAGGGCGAGTGGCCCCCTTTGCATGGGCCACCTGGCTGGTGGGCTTTGGCCGATGCGGGCCGAACGACCCCTAGCGCCGGGGACTGCTGTCGCTAGGTCACGCTTCCGGCCAGGGCCAGAATCAGCTCGTGAGCTGGACCGTTGCGGACGTCATGACCAAGGAAGTCGTCGTCGTCGCGACTCAGACCCAATTCAAGGACTGTGTCGACCTGATCCGGATCCATGGGGTCAGTGCCCTGCCTGTCGTAAGCGAGGACGGCAAGGTTCTCGGCACCGTGTCGGCAGCAGATTTGCTGGTCAAAGAGGAGGGGCGCGACGCCAGGGGTGCGCGGTTCCGAATCGGGCGTTCGAAGACGTCGGCCCGGACGGCCGCGGATGTGATGACCTCTCCGACGATCACCATCGGTCCGACTGCTTCCGTTCCCGAAGCTGCCCGGCTTATGCACAAAGTGCACATAATGCGACTCCCGGTGGTCGATGCTTCAGACGGAGGACCCACGTGACAAGCAGTGGCCTGCTGGTTGACGCGTTCGGCCGGATTCCCGACCGAGTGCACGGTGTCATCGATGGCCTGACTCCCGATCAGTTGACGGTTCGCCTCGACCGGGAAGCGAACTCGATCGCGTGGTTGGTGTGGCATCTGAGCCGGATTGCGGACGATCACGTCGCCGACGTCGCAGGCCGTCCCCAAGTCTGGACGTCAGCTGGTTGGGCGCAACGGTGGGGCCTGCCATTTGATCCGGCAGATACTGGCTACGGACATACCGCCCAACAGGTTGCCGCAATCACCGGGGAGGCCGAAATGCTCCGCGGCTACTTCGACGCCGTACATGAGATGACAATTCGGTTCGTTCGCACAGTGACCGACTCCGACCTCGATCGCATTGTCGACGAGCGTTGGGACCCGCCCGTGACCCTGGGCATACGACTCATAAGCGTGGTCGGCCACAACTTTGAGCAGGCCGCTCAAGCTGCTTATGTCCGCGGCATCCTCGAGCGCAAGGCACCGCACTCGCTCAAATGACCATGTGGAACCAGATCGCTCGCCCATTGACACGCGGATGATCCCCTGGCTCGCCGTTGACGGCAAAAGTGCGTCACTCATGCCGCCCTGGCATAGGCATGGTGAAGTCCGCCCAAGATCGCTCGTCGCACGACGATACCACGCGACATCCTAGCCTTCGGTCATCCTGACCGCCAGCCAGAAGATCCCCAGCGTCACCAGGAACAGCAACGTGGACACCACGCGGGAGACGGCGATCGCGCGACGAGAATCCGTGCGGCGCCCGGCCATTGCGTGAACGCCGGTGAGCGCCACGACCAATACTGCGAGGCTGGTCTTCGTTTCCAGGAGGCGGCCGAAATCCGTTCGTGGGATCGCCGAGAAGCTGTAGCCGAGCCGGGGCCACGCCATCGCAGCCCCCGATACGGCGATCAGGGCCCACGCTATGACGGACCCGAACAAGAAGGCACGTCCGGTTCGTGACATCAAGCGTCGGAAGGTCGGCTGGTCCAGATTGCGCGCCGCGATCACGGCCACCACCGCAATGAAGATCAGGCCGCCGAACCAGAAGGCCGCAGCGACCAGATGGATCAGACGCCAGGTCTCGTCCAATCTCTCCACGCATGGCGGGATTCCGGCGGCGGAAAGGCCGGGCGGCAGTGACCTCGAGTCACGGTGAACAAGGGATCAACTGATTCCGACAGCAGTTTCCTCGCCAGTCTCGGCATCAGAACGGCAATACCCAGCCGACCAGGCCCGTGACTACAAACAGCGCCTGCACCGCATTGGTTGCTCCGGGTCGCGCAAGCCCTCGGCGAAGTGGTCCCCAAAAGGCGAGCACCAACCAGGCCAGCGGCATCGCCACCAACTCCGCGATTCCAGCGGCGGTCGCCTGGCCGGGGTAGCTCGGATAAACGAAGGCGTTTGCAAGCTCAGCCAGCACGATGGGCCACATGACCACGTTGGCGGCGATGAACAGCGCTCCTTTCCGTGCCCCGCTGAGCTGGGGCACCGCCCAGCCCATGGCGCCGCCGCCGACCAGCAGCGTCACGTGCGCGAATATGTGTGCCCCTTGATTGGTCTCGGCCCAGCTGAGCAGGGGTGGCAAGTGCCACGAGAAGGCGGCAACCAGGCCCGCCCAGGCCACAAGAGTTCGCCCCGGAAGCGTCACCAGATCGCGGAACTGGTAGCCAACGATGGCTCCGGCGACAACCCACAACCAATGCGCGAAGTGATGCATGACCAGGCTCTGAGCACTCAGACCCGCTACCGTCGGCGACACAAGAATCAACAGCAGCAACGGCCCGGTAAGCCAGTCTCGGACGCCCGCAGACGCCGATCTAGACCTCGCTGGGTGCAAGCTCAGAGCTGGGTGCAGGCTTGGGGAGGTTGTAGTGGGGTGAGGTCAAGAAGACGTCGACGAGGTCGTAGCAGACCATGACAGCCCCCGTCAGGGCCACCGCGGCGCACGCCACCCCGACCCACGCCAGAACTTCTGTGCCGGACAGTGGATAGAAATATCGCCTGGGCGCGGACATACTGCCCGAGATGTACCAGCACAGCACCAGACCGTAACCGCCGAAGCCCATCAGAGCCGCCGCACGGCGTCCGACGTTTTCCTTCATCTGCCGGCCGGTGAGTTTCGGGATGACGTGATAGGTGGCGCCGATCAAGAAGAACATCACTCCCAACGCCATGTAGGTGTGAAAGTGAGCGGGCACCCAGAGCGTGTTGTGGAAGAGCTGGTTGAGCGAAATGGTGGAGTCGATCACCGCCCCGAACCCCCCGATCGCCCAGCCGGCCATGGCCATTAGCGTGAAGAGTGGAGCTGCGCTCCATCGGATGCCGGAGCGCCATACGAGCACCAGCCCGCCGTAGATGGTCACAGTCATGGGAGGGATAGCCGCCGCATAGGAGACGACGTTCCCCACCCACTGCACGGCCTCGGGCTGGGCGAAGTCCTGGTACAGGTGATGGAAGAAGGCCAGCATGACGATCGCCAGCGTGGCCAGCCAGCCGGCAACCAGGGCGCGGCTCAAGCGCCAGGGGCGCTTCGTGTACAAGGGTAGAACGCTGTAGGCAATGCCGGCAGCCACATAGATCTGGAGGTTGGCGAGCGTGTGGCCGGTGAAATAGATCATGTTCTTCGCAACCAGCGCGTTCAAAGTCAGGCTGGGGAAGATCAGGCTGGTCAGCATCAACACGACGATCAAAGCGCCGATGACGCAGGCGCTGAGGCCGAGGATCGCACACACGGTGCCGGCGATGAGGCTCGGGTTGGTCGTGGTCGGATCGTTCTCACCAGGGTGATCGTGGCCTGCCGAGCCGAAGACATAGAAGCCGAGAAGCCGCTGGAGNNATCAGGTAGCCGGCCGCGCCGATCGCCGCGGTCGCTATTCCTGAGCCAGGGTTCTCGGGCAACGGGTAGAGGAACGTCCAGGCGGACGAGTAGCCGAAAACCATGACCGCCAACACGATCATGACTAGGCCGCTCAGAGTCAGTAGAAAGACGATTCGGTTGACGGTGACGCTGAGCTCGATCTCATTGCTCACCAGATACCAGAGCACCCCCGCCCCGGCCATCAGGCCCACAACCACCATTCCACTGCCGTGGACGCTCATCACCTCGTAGAAGACATCCGCGCTGAACAGGTTGCCGCCGCTGGCTTGAGCCAGTCGCATGGNNTCAGCAGCAGCAGCCGGTCTTGCATGTGGACACGTGAAGGGCCATGAACATGGAGCTGTGGCCGGGACCGCAGTACTCGAGGCAACGGACGGTGTAATCACCCGGCTCGGACAACTGCAGAACCAGGTGATTGGTGTATCCGGGCATTGCTTGCACCTGTCCGACCAGGTGACCG
>PLYD01000240.1 GCA_003151665.1 Candidatus Dormiibacterota bacterium | reverse complement strand
TTCCACACCTCTTGACAAAGGCTCAGCAGATGCGATGCACTGACTAAATGCGCTTGCGTTTGGTCACGTATCTCCGAAGTGCGTCGGACGAGTGTCACAATGCGTTCCTGGACGGGAAGTGGTGGAACTGGAATGCCAAAAGCCTTCAGCACTGTCTGGCTGATGTTGGATTGAGTACCACCCTTACCTTGGGCTATCAGATCGCTCCGTAGGGCTAAAAGTGCATGAAACAGGTAGTCCGTCGATACCCTGCGCCGATCCGGGGTGCAGAACGCGATAGCCTGATTTGTAGCGCATTGCATGGCTGGAATTCCGAGTTTTCCTATTGACCCGTACATCGCGATGAGCAGTGTCCCCGGCTCGACGAGCTTTGCGGCGCTATTGCGAAGCCCCGCCTCACTTATCGACTCTTTGGATGTTGTGACAACTCCGTCAGTGAGATCCCCGATCTTCAACCAGGGGATCGAACCCTTGTAATATCCGTCGACGCCGCGCCTGGGCGTATCTCCGCTTCCCCATTGCCCAAGTTGCCCAAGCGGAACAATTGGCCACGCAATCGGGCCCGGATCGGTCACTAAGCGCTGCCCGTGGACGCCAGAAGCGACTGAAGACCCTCAAGGTCACCGAGCGCGAGTTGCAACTCTTCGACTGCATCAGCAAGCAATTCTTCTGGCTCGGGAATATCGTCGGAGTCCGCCTCCTCGTCCCGAAGCCATTTCAGGCCATCGAGGTTATAGCTGCGCTGCTGAACCTCCTCAATACCGAACTCGCGCCATCGACCCTCCCTTGAGACCGATCTCGACCGCCTTGCACGACCAAAAGGATCTGCCCCGTAGCATTTTTCGAATTCAGCGAAGTGGCTTGAGGAGAGTGGGCGATCTTTCTTGGTAATGCCGGGGACATTCGCTCGGGCGTCATAGATCCAAACCGTCTCCGTCGGTTGTCCTTTCGCAAAGAAAATGACGTTTGTCTTTGTTCCGGGGCTGTAGGGACTGAACGTTCCCCGCGGCAAACGTAAGACCGTGTGGACGTCGCAGTCTTCCATGAGAACCTTGAAAACGTCGCCGGCTTGGGTCGCAAAGAGCACGTTGTCCGGTACAACCACGGCGGCGCGGCCACCTTGCTTGAGAATCGTCATGACGTGTTGGATGAAGTTGAGTTGCTTGTTGCTGGTCTCGACAACGAAGTCATCACGCGTTGGAGCTTGGTTCGCGCCTCTGGTTCCGAAAGGTGGATTCGTCAGGACGACATCGAACCGCTCCGGTCCGGGTGGGTCGTAGATCGAATCATTGCCTCCGATATGCGGCTCGACTTGGTGGAGATAGAGATTCATTAGGGCGAGACGGCGAGGGCGTGCGACGAGATCGTCGCCATAGTAGGTGGCGGTTCGAATCCGCTTTGCTATCGCGCGATCCAGCGAGCCCTTCGTCTCTTCCAACAACCACTCATACGCGCACACCAGAAAGCCTCCAGTGCCGCAAGCCGGATCGCCAATCTTGAAGTCCTTGCTCACGCGCGGATCAGGCTTCATGCAGCGCACGAGCGCTTGGATCAGTAGGCGCGGCGTGAAGTACTGGCCGGCTCCTTTCTTTCCTTCAGATGCGGCCTTTTCTAATAACCCTTCGAAAGCGGCTGCCTTGACATCGACGTCGAGCGTTGTCCACTCGGTCTCGTCAATCAAACTGATCAGCTTCTTTAGATTGACCGGATTGGAGAACCGCGACTGCGCCCCGCTGTAGATGTCGCCCAAGATTCCCGGCTGTTTGCCAAGCGTTCGCAATGCATCGACATAAGCGTCCGAAAGTTCAGTACCGCTGTACTGCCGCAGATGCTCCCAATCCGTTCCCCTCGGGAGCGACAGCTCTTTCTCGTTAGCCATCTTGAGAAACAGCAAGTAGGTGATTTGCTCGATGTAATCCCCATAGTCGATGCCGTCGTGCCGCAACGTGTGGCAGAAGCCCCAGAGTTTGTTTGCAACGTCAGTCATGCGGCGGCCACCTCTCTATTTAGGTCGTTGAGTAGATCTGCGAGTTTGCCATTGAAGTCCTTGTTGGCGCGGCCCCAGCCGCCTCGATTCGCCAGAACCGGCATGTCTTCGAAGTCCTGGCGATCGATCGAAAGGTTTGCAACTAGGTGCTGCCGTATGTGGTCAAGCCATTTCCTTTGTTCATCGGTCAGGGAGTGCTTGGCTGCAATCGCGGTGAGCGCGTGATCGATGCGCTCCGCGGCGGTATAGAGCGGAGCGGCTGCCTCGGCACCGCGCTTCACCATCGAGATGATGTCAACGAGCGACTTATGGGCGGTCAAAGCATACGCAAGCTGGAGGTTCTTTTCGGTGAAATGATCCGGCGATTGCGCAAGTGCGGAGTGGAGCTGCCTGAGAGCGTCCGTTCCCCAGCCCTGCGGGCGAGACAGCAGGATCGAAAGAGCCTCGGTGTGTTCCTGGTTAGAGCGGACGTACGCTGAGAACGCGGCCAGGTAATCTGCCGGCTTGTAGTCCTTCCCGTCTGCGCCCTTGATGAGGCGCTCCGACGTCACGGTGTCCTCGACCCCAGGGGCCACAAGGAATGTGCGTTGCCCTCGCGGGTAGTTGGTCAAGAGATCTTGGAAGCCCTTGTCCCGGAGCGTCTGCATAGTGCTGGCAAAGCTCCTGTGCAGCAAATTGGTGATCCGATCGGTGAATTGGCCGATATCACCATCAGGCACGTATTTGGCGAACTCTTCCCGCGCGTCGCCAGACATCTCCTTTTCGACCCGACGCAGCCGACGAACGAGGCGTCGGATGTTGTAGTCGCGGTCGCGGTTATCCCAGATCTCTTCGATGATCTCCACCACCGTCTTACCGTCGGACTCTGGCGGCTCCGCGGTCATCGCAGTCGCATTCTTGAAGTAGGCAAGCAGCGTTCCGTCGAAGCAATCGAAGACCACGAAATGCGACTTGTCGGGGTAACGGTCGCTCTTGCGCGTGCCGCGTCCGAGCATCTGCTCGAACAAGATGCGGGACTTCACCGGGCGCAGGAACACGATGAACTCCAGGTCCTGAACGTCGATGCCAGTCGTCAACAAGTCGACAGTGACGACCACTTTGGGATTGGGCCGGTTGCGAAACTCTCGGATCTTCTGCAAGGGTCGATCTACGCGGCCAGTGATCTTCTGGACGAAGCTATCGCCTTGACCAAACACGTCTCGGGCCAGGTCTACGAGCTGATCCGCGTGCGAGGTATGCGGCATGTCGTTATCGGCAAAGATCAGGACTTTGGGGAATCGGTTGAACACCACCTCGTGCTCTAGCGCATATCGCTTGACTTCCTCAAGGATCTTTCGGTTGGAGTCAGGAGCCGTGATCTCTCGCTCGATCTTGGTTGTCTCAAAGACTCGCTCATCTTCGATAAGGTCGAGTTGCTTGGTTCCCGTCTTCGTGTCCACTTGCTGGACTTCTTCTCCTTCTTTGAGGAAGACGCCATGCATACGTACGCCTGAGCTGATCTTCACCGGGTCGTAATCGACGACGTAACCCTCGGCGACGGCTCTCGCGTACTCGTATCGGTAGACGATGTTCTCGAAGTAGCTTGTGGTGTGCTGCGCAGGAGTTGCCGTAAGCCCCACTTTGATTGCATCGAAATGGTCCAGTGTGTTTCTCCAAACCGAAAGCTCCTTGGTGGAGTATCCGCGATGGCATTCGTCGGCAATCACGAGGTCGAATGCATGAATCGGAATGTTCAACACCTCGGCGTCATCTTCTGACTCGCCGTCGAAACCTGGCAGCACCCCCTTGCCAAACAGGTTCATGGCCATTCGCTGCACGGTTGAGACATACACGAATGCTTGGCCAAGCTTGGGCTCAGTGAGGTAGTTCGTGGGCAATACCTGGGGATCGAAGTCAGTCTCTTCGAGATCTTCGCGATGGAAGCGTTGGCTGTATAGCTCGTAGATCTTGTCGAACTTCAATCCAGGCTCGGCTTCAAATGCAGAAAACGCCTGCACTGCCTGCGCTGCGAGAAAGCGGCGATCAACCAGGAACAGCACGCGTCTCGCCACCCCAGACTTCATTAGCCGGTAGGTCTCATTGACGAGTGTTAGGGTCTTGCCGGTTCCAGTCGCCATCGCTACGAGGAGCTTTCGCTTGCGTTCGCGTATCGCCGTCTCGATAGCGGCATTGGCTTCGTGCTGATAGGGACGGAGCCGAGAATGTGCCGGGATGGTGTCGAGTCGGTCGAATTCGGCCTCAAGGTCGCGCGTCAGCATTTCGGAGAGAGCGGTTGACGTGTGGAAACGAGAGATCTTGCGAGATCGATTCAGTGGATGGCGAACATCGTGGAACCAAATAACCTCACCGTTGGACGAGTAGAGAAATGGCACTCCGAACTCGCCTTGGTAGCGGGGTTCCTGGACAATCGCACGGGAGTAGCGCTCGGCCTGGGGGAGCACACCTTGTGGCCCGAGCGTGAGCTTCTTGGCTTCGACTACACCACGAATGCTGCCGTCGTCGCACAGCGCGTAATCGGCCGGCCCGGCTGTCGTCGGCAATTCCGGCACGGCTGAAGTCGCCAGCTTGCGCGCCTCGGGCTGCTCACACGTCGGGGCGGCTTTCCAGCCTACGGCGGTCAGACGTGGATCAATCCGGGTCTTCCGAGTGCGGGACTCGGATTCTGGCGCTTGCGGCATTCCGGGCATTCTCTCCTTCAGGACCACCCGTTAGGGCTGGGGCGCTCCAATCTTGGAGGACGCTGAACGAGGATATCGATTCGCCGCTGAACTGTGACCGGTGATATCGAGCCGTCGCAGAATTAGGGTATGGCGCTTCACCGTGACGCACTAGCAGTAATGGCCGTCGCCTCGGAGGGGTTCTGCTCCCTGTGCAACCGGGAGTTGGCGCCCCATGACGGCCTTGCGTGCTGTCGGTGTTGCGGAACCGTCTACTCAGTCGAGACTGGCAGTCTTGGCTTATCCACGTGCGAGGAGCACTCGCAGGGGTGCGAACATCTGGATGCGCTTTGGGAGCGCCGACGAGCATCCAGCTAATTGGCCTAAGGCCGGCTTAGCGAGTGTCGCTCTGGCGCGCGAACTAGTTCGCCAAGATATTGATGAGGCACCGGCGGCTGATGTTTCTGATCAACTTCAGCGTACCGAAGACAAACTTGTAGGTCGGATCTTCTGACCCGATCGGCTGAAGCAGCATGAATCCAAACTCTGGCTCGATTCCATGAAGGGCTGAACCATGTGATGTTTCGGACCGCTTGCCATAGATCCTGGCGTCTCGAAGCTGTTGTATCTCTTCAGCCGTTGCGGCCGACTCAGCCGAGAGCCAGAACTTTGCACTGGCACCTAGGCTCCGGGTGAATCCCGGCATCGACATCGCCGACTGCTCTAGGGATGCGACGAATGACACCATTGCCAATGAGGGATGTTCTGGCTGAAGAAGAATCCCTTCATGCCAAAGGCCGAGACCCGGCTGAACCTTCCCGCTGAAGTTGGCCTCGTCGAGCCGATCCCAGCCTTTGCTTATCCAATCAGGAAGATCGGCTTCAGCCCGCATACCAATCTGCGGATTGCTATCGTCGTGATAGTGCTCGGGGTTCGGCACAAGAACGGGTTCTGGAACTTTAGGCGGCAGATTCGTTTCTGGTGCCGGTGCAAGACGGACCTGCCACGGTTCGCCCCAAGCGAGTGCTAACAGACAGCACAAGCGATGGAGCGCCTTGGCCGCAGCTCTGTCCGTTTCTTGCCAGGAGCCCTGGATTTCGCCGAAAACCAAGACCGGCCAGGAAACAACAGAGGTCCAGCCCTGAGCAAACAGCGGCACGAAGTCGACTAGCTGACGCTCGCCTGGCGCGATGTGGATCGGGCCGAGATCGTATGGCCCCGACAGGACGCGGCCTGCATCGTGAGGAGTTGTGAGGAAGCCGGCAGGTTCCCTGAGCGCAGCCGGTGACACCAAAGCCCACCAGCGATTAGCCAAATTGTTCGGGGCATTCGCAATCTCGCTGGATTTCTTGCCCGGTGTTCTGGGTCATGGTAAGACATCGATTTTTCACGATGGTCAGCCGCGCAGCGGCCTTATCTTGTTACGCCAAAGGCGTACGTTTGGCCCACCGTCATGTGCCGGTTTGGCCCACCGTTTTGAGGGCCAGAACTTCATAAGTAACCGTCCGGTATTGGGCCCAGCACTTCCATCGAGTGCCGGCCTGCGATTTCCGAGAGAAGACCGGGATCGACGGTTCCTTTCTTCGTGGCCTCGCTTAGATCATCGAAATAGCCCACCATCGCCGCCGGTGTGTATAGGTTGAGCTTCCGGCTCGGCACGCTGCCGGTCGTGAACCTATGGGGCGTGCCGGCCGGTATGAAGATGAACGACCCAGCCGGACATACGAACTCGCGATTAGCCAGGAAGACTGTGTACTCGCCTTGGATCACGAATATGGCCTCGGCGGCGTCACGGTGAACATGTAGGGGCGTCCCCATGCCCGGCGGCTCACTGGTTTCGAGAAGCGAGAAAGCCCCGCTCGTCTCTTCTCGCGTCGCCTTGACCGATATCGGGAAAGGGTCATCAAAATCGATCGATCTGCCTTCGCCTGGCCCTAGAACGAAACCCTCGGCTGCGGCCTCTTTCATCGCGCTTCCCTCCTCGCCCGCTGGTTAGTCCCAGGTTGGCGGCGAATCGAACGATAGGACACCATCTGGCCCTCTTGGCCGGGAGGTGTTCCCCCCGCTAAGATCGATCGTCGAAGAGGATGGTCACCTCAGTTGACCTCGACTCAAGAATTCCCGCCGGAGATCGTGACCAGCTGCAGGCTCTTGCCATTCCAAAACAGGTCGGCGACGTAGCTGGTATTGAAGCAGCTGCCGCTGTTCGGGTTGCCGAAGAGATCGTAGGAGACGTTCTTACGCCAAAGGCGTACGTTTGGCCCATCAAAGTGGGCCGGTTTGGCCCACCCCTTTTCGGAGTGTCCACGACCGCCTCTTATACGCTCGCTAGGTCGACTGCGCGCCGGGATCGGCTTCGGCCGATAGTCGATTTGGCCTACCGACGACATACCGAACGCGGAATCCGATGGCTGCAGCCGCACCAATGAGGAGCAGATCAACGCAGAACACCAGGAGAAGCCCGATCAGCGTCGCCAGCTCAAAGGCGGGCGTGCGAGGACTGCGCAATCCGGTTGAAATGACGATGGCGAGGGCGCCGATTTGCAAGGTCATCAGCAGCCCAAAGACCGCCATCAGGGTGATACTCATTCCAAGCAGGCGCTCATCCTCTGGGGAGGCGGGTGTCCGCCGGCGGCGCAGTCGCCAAATCACAGTTGGGGCATAGGATCTGCCGGTGACCACGCCCACAACCCCCAGGATGAGGGTCCCTACGTTCAGCAGCCCCAGCACGGCCAGCAAGACAGCCATCGAATAGTCGTACGCGATCCCCATTAGGGCCAGCTTACCCCCATTTCAATGCCCCGGTCGAGGCCCATAACGCGCCTCCTTGATCTGGAGCATTGATCTCGTTGATTGACTTCAACTCAGTTGGCTCCATCAATCGTGACCAACTGCAGGCTCTTGCCGTTCCAAAACAGGTAGGCGACGTAGGTGGTGTTGAAGCTGCGCTCCGTCTTGGGGTAGCCGAGAAAGCTGTAAGAGACGTTCATGACGAAGTTGCCATGGACAGTCAGCTGTCCGCTGTTCTGATCGAATTCCACGGCCGCCGCGGAAAGCGGATCGCCGACCAGCGACCACCGGACATTGCTGGCGATACTAATCAGCGCTTGAGGGCAATCAGCCACGCTCTGCGCTCGCACTGCGGCGCATCGCTTGAAGGCCTGGGCGACCAAAGCCTTTGCCGCCTGATCGGAGGCCCCGCCCGACCGCGTCAGCGCGGGTAGACCGTCGGCCGGCTGGATTGGGCCGGCAGTGACGGCGTCTGCGGCCAGGGTCAGGGATGCGCTGTAGCCACCACTACTGGGTGCGTGTTGGACTCCTTGGCTACCCGATTGTTGGTAGCCAAAGATCATCTGGTAGTGGCCGGCGGCGACTGCGTTCATGTCCTTGTCAAAGCTGACGACCATGTCTTGGGTCGGATCACCAACCACATTCCAGTTCCCGGTTCCGGGGAGCTGGTAACCAATCGCCTGCGGACAGCTGCCAGAGTCGGCATTGGGACTCGTCTGCTGGGCGCAGATGGCGAAAGCTGCCTTGACTGCGGCTTTGGCCACGGCCAAACCGGCGGGAGTGAATTGGGGTTGGAAAGCCACCGACTGGCCGAGAGAGAAGGACGCATCGACCGTGAGTGCCTCAGGGGCCAGGATTTTGCTGCCGTTGAACTGCACCTTGTGAGCGAGCGGGAGCACGGCGACGGTGGACTGCGCTCCGGGCGGCACGGCCACCGCCTTGCCGTCGATGCTGACTCCATCAGTGCCTTTGGGCAGCGTGATCTGCAGAAGCGCGGGCGTGAGGACCACCTGCCAGTCCGGGTATAGGCCGAAATGCGTTTGGCCCGAGCGCTCCACGATGAATTTGCCTTGCTTGGTTCCGCTCGATGTGTCGTAGTTGAAATCGACGCTGGCGGTGCGTGCGTCGATGTTGGTGGTGCTGATGATGGAAAAGTCCTTGATGTCAGGCTTGCCGGCGCCCAGCGCCGCCTGAAAAGCCGCGCGATCGGTGAGTGCCGCCGCCACCTCGGCCGTCGGTGCTGAGACCTGGACTTGGGCCCAGGCGGTCGTCACATCGCCCGATTGCAAGGCGCTGAGGTACTGGCGCACGGCGGCATCAGGCGTGTACTGCCGGGCGAGAAGGTTGTTGGCGGCAAGTGCCCCGCCGGCGACGACCACGGCCAAGAGCGCCGATAGCTGGAAGCCGCGCCGCTGCCAGAACTGCGGCCCCGCCGCTGGCGTTGCCGCGCGGCTGAACGTCTCTGCGACTTCCCCGTCAGCTGCAATCGAATCGACTGGCAGCACTTCAGCACTCATCTCACTTCTCCTTTCTCTTGTGTGAGGTCGTACTCTCGCCGCGCCTGCTCGGCGAGGCCGGTCTGTCCGGTCTGCAGGTAGGCGGCGACCAGGAGGCGAGCCAGGTCCTGCCGCCCGGGTGATTGGGTCAGCGCCCCCTGCAGGTATGCGATCGATGCCCGGGGACGGCCGATGGCCTCTTGGTATTCAGCCAGGGCGCGGGTGAGGTCTGCCCGGCAACCGCCGATCAGAACCCTGGCTTCTTCGACCACCTCGGAGGCGGTGCCACGTCCTTGGGTGACCTGGTGCTCAAGCTCGGAAAAGCCGGACAAGAACTCTCGCCCGGCCGTGGCTTGCAGGAGATCGGTGATCTGGTCGGCAAGCTCGACGTCAATCAACGAATGCCAGCTCGCGAGGAGGCGGTGGCTCATCGTGATCACCGCCAGGACGTCGACGTCGACGTTCTGAAGGTCGAGGGAAATATGGGTCTTGCTGATGCTCACAAGGCCTTTCAGCTGAGGCCGGAGCGTGCTCTGCAGGGCGTGGAGCTGCTTGCGCAAGCGGTCGCGCTGACTTTCGGCGGGGAGGCCCGGGGCGACCTCGTCCGCCAGCGCCGCCCGCTCGAGGGCAGCCTCGCCGCCGCGGAGATTGCGGGCGAGCAGATAGGAGAAAAGGAACTCGAGGCGCGGCTGTTCGTTCAAGCGCTGGGTGACATCCCGCCCGCCAATTTCCAGTCGCAGCCGGCCCATGGTGCTGATAGCAAGCCGCAGTGACCGGGAGGGAGCCGCTTCGTCAGGATGGCTGGCCGACGCGAATGGTCGGATGGCCGATCGATGCCCGTTTCGGGAGAGACCACCATCCGTGGTGGCCAAACCGGACGCCAACGAATCCTCAACTTTTCTTGAGGAATCGCTTCCGGCGACCGCCCCGGAGACTCCGTTTGATCTCAGCGTCACCGGGATCACCTCAAGTTTTCTTGAGCTTTCCTGGTCCTGACCGGACCCGAAGCGGTACCGGATGGGAACCGGGATCAGCGAAACGATGGCAAGCCCGAACCCGAGGACGCCGAGGATCCAGCCCGACGTGTTGCCGGCGAGCGCCGCGGCGACGCCACCGAGCGCAATCAAGAGCCAGAGCACGGTGGGTACCAGGCGGGTCTGGAGAAAGAGGTAGCCGACGGCGACGGCGGCAAGGTATGCGTAGCCGATCTGATCGCCAACCATGAGCGCGCTGACGCCGAAGGCGGCAGCCGCGACCAGGCCGCACAGGAGCACGATCCCACGCGGATCCCTGGGCACGAGCAGTTTGTCTAGCACTCGCTGAGTCCCTCGCAGCCAATCGAGCTCCACCTCCTCTGGAGTCCCGATCGATCTTTGAGCCTGTTGTACTTGGAACTCTGCCGTCTGCATATCCATAGTTCCCATGTTTGTGGTCATGGATTTCCCGTCTCGCACTCATGGATTTCCAACGCTGCAACGAGGTGAGTACTCATTCCTCCTCCCTGCGCTCGTTGCGCTCCTCGAGCGCGTCCAGGGAAAGGTGCCATTCGCGGTGGCGACCTTCGCGCTCGAGCCAGCGGACGACGTACTTGTAGGCGCGCATCAGGATCCGGCGCTTCATGGCCCGGCCACCCCGGTGGATCGGGATCGCTTCGGCTGCTCGTAAGACCTCCATTACCAATTGCTGGCGGATCTCCTCCTCGTCCTCGACGATCGGAGGGTCGTCGTCAGCCCACTGGTCCGCTACCTCCTGGCACTCGTCGTCTATCTGCCGCAGGACCCCGATCAGGCCTGGCGCGAGCAAGTAGAGGATCACCGGAGCCCAGAGCCGGCGCGGACCCGCCCGATAGGCGGTCACGATTTCAGCCAGGAGCCGGTCGCGCTCTGCCAGCCCCATACCGACGGTGTCGCGCACACGCGCCACCAACACCAGTGCTTCTTTAGGAAGACTCCCAGCTACCTGATCGAAACCCTGCCGCAGCTCGTTCGCAAAAGTGGTTGTCATCGGCACCTCCTGTTTGGTGCCTGCAACCTCTCAGCCGACCGTCCTCTGGGCGTACCCTCAGCGTCCGCTGGCGTCCTCTGGGATGGCCACCCTCGAATTCAGACTCTTCCCGCCGGGAAGCCCAGCGTCCTCTGAGCGTCCTTTCTGCGCAGAAAGGACGCTGGACGACACTTTTCGGCCCTAGTCGCTGTCCTTTAGTGGAAGTGTGAGGACATCACGTCGCTTCCACTTTTTGCTCCCGGCTGACCTGGAGGCTGACTTCAAGAGCTATGCCCGCCAGCAGGGGCGCTGCCTGGCTGACGCCATCCGCTCGCTCGCAGTCATCGGACTGATCACCGAGCGACGCGAAGCCCCGCTCGCTCACGCGGACACTCCGGGAACCCTGGCTGCCCTGACCGCGGCGGAGCACGCAGTGCTGATGGTCGCCTCGGTGCTCCCCGACGGCCAGAGCCGGATGCGCGATCTCGGCGCTCAGGCCGCGATTGCAGCTGAAGAGCGGCTCGCCCTCTTCCGCGAGGTACGCGAGTGAAGGAGCGCGTGATCCTGGCCGTGAAGTTCACTCCGGCCGGATCGGCCGGCCAAGTCCGCAAGGCCGTCGGCGGCTTTCTCCGGTATATCCAGCACCGCGACCTCCACCTCACTCAGACTGGCGCGCGCTCGGACCAGATGGTGTCGGGCCTGCTCAAGTACGTCGCCTATCGCGACCGCGCCACCGCGCAGGCTGAGTTGCTCGGTCCTTCAGGCACGCTGAGTTCCGCGGAGCGCAAGGCGTTCGCGGCTTTTGTCAGCGGCGCCCTGGAGAATTCGCCGCCGCATCTGTACCTGTGTCGCGACGGTGAGCTGCAGGACCGCCGCCGGGCCGTCTACCGGATGGTCATCTCGCCGGAGGATGCCCGCGGCCTTGACCTGTCTCGCTTGACGACCGCCAGCGTCGCGGCGCTGGAGCGCAAGTCTGGAATTAGGGGCCTGCGCTGGATCGCGGCCATCCACCGCAACACCTGCCACCACCACGTGCACCTCGTCCTGGCCGGGATGGCCGAGGACGGTGTAGGCGGCTATCGTCGCGTGGATCTCACCAAGCCGCGACTGGCGGCGATCAAGGAGGCGGTGGCGCAGGAGATCGAGCGCCAGCGGGGCGAGCGCACGCCCGCTAGGCCAATGCCGAAACCGTTTGCGACTGAGGTCAGAAACCGGGATTGGACGCCAGCTCCGACCCTGAACGTCGTGCCTGTCCGGCCAGTTGTAGTCCAGAAGCTGTCTATCGCGCTGCCAGCACGCCGCCTCTTATCTGTTGGCGGCCGCGCGGATTCCTGGTGGCGAACACCTGCCTCTGGATCGCTCGCGGTGCTGCGGGCTGTCGCTCGCCGCTACTCGCACCAGATGGAGCGGGAGCTCGAAGAGGAGGCTCGGCACAGCGGCAGGGAGCACGCTGCTTGAGATTTCTCGACGCTGCGGGCCGTTTCGGCCTTGACATGCTTGCCACCGCAGCGGAGCAGTGGATGCCTGGCTGGCTGTTCGGCTTATCGACGCCGCAAAGCCATGGCACTAGCCGCTGGGCCAGCGGGCGAGAGCAACGCGACCTCGGACGCCTCGCGGCGCCAGGCGATCTGCACGGAGACGGCATCGTGCTTGGCTGGCATAAAGGCCGCCTTCTTCAGTCGCCGGCTGAGGACAACGTGCTGCTCTTGGGAGTTCAGCGCTCAGGCAAGACCTCGACCGTCGTGGTGCCAACCCTCCTCGGCTGGCAGGGCGCCGTGGTCGCTACTTCGACCAAGGAAGAACTCGTCCTTCTTACCGCACGCCACCGGAGAGGAATTGGGCCAGTCTGGGTTTTCGCTCCGCTCGATCGCGATCACACTTGGATCGATCGGCTGGGCTTGCGGGCGGCGACCTGGAACCCGATCGATGCGGTCGATTCCTGCAGTTCCGCCTCCGAACTCGCCGACCTTTTCACCGCCGAGGGCAAGGCGGGCCACGCAGCGCATTGGTACCTGGCCGCCTCAACGCTGATTACCGGTCTGGTCGTTTGTGAGCACGAGCGTGGCGGCGACATGGGTTCGGTGCTGGCACGGCTGAACCGCACTCAACACTCGGAATTCGTCGGCCTGGCGGGTGTAGTCGAGGACGTAGGCGCCGCGGACCTTCTGCTCGCCTTTGCGCTGACGCCAGACAGGGAAGCCGGTTCTATCGCCTCCACCGCCCGCTCCTCCCTTTCTTTGTGGACCGATGAGCGTGTGGCAATGGCGACCTACACGAGTCAGGACGCCCTCGATTTGGATCGATTGCTCGCCGAGGCTGGAACGCTTTACCTGGTTGCGCCGGCCGAAGAAGCGGAGCGTTGCCGCCCACTCTTCTCTGCCCTCCTCTCCTCCCTGCTCCGAAGGGCAACGCTGCGAGCACGTTCACAGGGCGGCGTTCTGTCGCCGCGCCTCCTCTTGGCGCTGGACGAGGCCGCCAACTTCGCCAGGATTCCCCGTCTCGCCGGCTATGCCTCGAGCGGTCCAGGTCAGGGCATCCAGCTGCTACTTGGCTATCACGACCTTGCCCAGATCGAATCGGGCTACGGACCGGAGGCCGAGCGCACGATCTGGAACAACTGCCGCGCCCGCCTCCTCCTCCCTGGCCAGGGCGATATCAAGACGCTGGAACTCTTCAGCCGGGCCATCGGCGATGAGACGCGTACTTACCGCACGCAGAGCCGTGACCGATGGAACTCGAGCTCCGGCGAACAGCGAGTGGGTCGGCCATTGGCAGCGATCGACGAGCTGCGCCGGCTGAAGAATGCGGTCCTGCTTTACGCCACCGCCCCTCCCGCCCAGCTCGAACTCCGTCGCTGGGAGCAGGTCCCGGCTTGGCGCCAGCTGGTAAATCGTCGGCCGACCGTTAGCGCCGGCGGTGCCGGCAAAGGAGACGCTTAGTGACTCGCATCCCCGCCGATATCTCGGTGACGCCCGACTTTAGAGGTCTGCCACCCAACGTCCTCCACGGCCTCATTCAGCTCACCAACAACGCCGCCGGTCTCCTTACCCTGGTCGCCGGACTCGGCATCGTCGTCTCGCTTACCGGGCTTGTGATCGCTTCCTTTACCGCCAACCGCGAGCTCGGCGAGCGCGCCAAGGGTGGCATTGCCGTCTCGGTCGGCGCCCTAGCCCTTCTCTACATCGGCGTCGCCGCCGCCAACTACTCCAGCCACCTCTTTGGAAACTAGGCGTGGGTAGCTACCAGGCCCAGGCCGATCAGTGGGTCAACCAGATCATGATCGCGATCGCCAACTGGTCGACCGCGGCCGCAGTCGCCAGCATCCAGTGGCTCGTGGCCGGCCTCGGCAACTCGAGCGAGCCAGACCTGAGCGTCATCGTTCCTGTTTACGACCGAGTTTTGGCGATCTCGCTGCTACTCCTCGGCGCGGTGATGGCCATGGCCCTCATCGAGCGCATTGCCTGGGGGTCACTCGGCGCCGGCATATCCCTGATCCCTCGCGTCGTCGCTGCCACCTTCGCCGCCTTCGCCGGACTCAGCGTGGTCAAATACGTCGCCGGCTACGCGGCCGTCCTCGCCACGACTTGGACGCCCGACTTCAAGAGCCTGAACAAGCTTCTCATCCACAGCGTCGCCGTCAACGATGCCGTCGTTGCCCACGCGGGGACTGGTCACCACGTCAGCACCTTTGGCCTGATCGTCACGGCGGTGTCTGTGAGTTTGCTTACGGTGATAGTGCACCTAGAGTTGGTGGTTCGCTCAGCTTTGATTCTCACCGTCACCGCATTCGTGCCTCTCGTTTGCGTGCTCTCGATATGGCCGCGACTGGCGAGTACAGCAACCACCATGGGCGAGTTCCTGGTCGGGCTGTTGCTTTCCAAGTTCGTCGTGGCGACGGCGATCTACATCGGCTTTCGCCTTGTCGTCGTCGCGTTAGTCTCCCCCACCGACACTGATGCCACCGAGAACTGGATGGCTTCAGGCGTGGCCGTCCTCCTGATTGCCGCCTTCTCGCCGCTGGTCATCTTCTCAGCGATTCGTTTTGCCCACAGCCAGGCTGGAAGCGTCACCCGAAGCCTGGCTGGCGCCGCGATCGCAGTGGCGCCGGCCGGGAAGCTGGTTGGCTTGGGCACAGGCGTGATCCGACCCTTGGCGCGGGCTGCCACACGAAAAGTCAAATCCATCATCCACAGGCCCAAGCCCAATCAATGACGCAGCCTCACCTAGAACTCAATCCCACTCTTGCTTCTCTTTGTCGGCGCGGAGGGGCGCGGGGAACCGGCGCCGCATCCGGTTCCCCGCCGCTGGGCTCAGGTAACCAGCTCGCAGCCGACGCAGGAGGGTCTGTCCATCAACAACTTCCTACGTTGCGGTTGTTGCTCAAGCCAGAGGAGGCGGCAGCCACGCTGGGTATCGGGCGAACCAAGGTGTTCAAGCTCATCAGCCGCGGTGAGCTTCCAGCGATCCGGATCGGCCGCACCGTGCGGGTTCCGACCATTCTCCTCGAGGCGTGGGTGGTGGATCGAGCCAGTTCGGTCGCGAACACGACGCAGGAGCGATCAAGACCCTGAAACGCGGAAATGGCGAGGGATCCATCTATCCCAATGCGAAGGGAGTGTGGACTGCAGTTGTCTCGCTGCCGGACGGGCGACGGAAATATTTGTACGCCGCGAACAGGCATGAGGTCGCGAGAAAGCTAGCACTTGCACTCGGCGCCCAGGAGCGAGGTGCGCTTGCCGACGCGCGGGGTCGCAAACTTGGTGAGTACTTGGACCAATGGCTCCGCGACGTAGCGCATCCTTCGGTGCGCGAGTGGACATATCGAGGGTACGAGGTCCATGTCCGATGCCATATCAAGCCGTTGTTGGGACATATTCCTTTGGATCGATTGAAGCCGGCAGACGTGCAATATTTCCTCAACGGCAAACTGGCTGCCGGCCTGTCGCCCAAAACAGTCCGCTACATTCGGGGTACGCTGCGGACCGCTCTACATCAGGCGGTCCGCTGGAATCTAATTGCAACGAATGCGGCCGCCATGGTTGATGGGCCGCGAGTCGAACCCTACGAATACAAGCCCTTCACCCGCCACGAGGCGCGACGGTTTCTGGCCGCGGTGCGCGGCGACCGTCTGGAGGCCCTGTACACAGTCGCCCTCGCGATGGGCTTGCGACAAGGAGAGGCGCTCGGACTTCGCTGGCAGGATGTTGACCTCGATCTGGGCTACATCCGTGTGCATCGGCAGCTCCAGCGCTTCCACGGTCGTTTCGAATTGGTTCAACTCAAGACCGCGAGAAGTCGGCGAACCCTCGTCATGCCCCCGGTCGTCTCTAAAGCCCTTCGAGTCCATCGCGACCGACAAACTAGCGACCAGCGCAATGAATCAAGCGTTTGGAACGAACTGGGGTTGGTGTTCACGCGTGCCGACGGCAATCCGCTTGATGGCACGGTTGTGAGCCACCAGTTCCACCGCATTCTCGACCGAGCTGAGCTTCTGCAAAGGCGATTTCACGACCTGAGGCACTCATGCGCGACTCTGCTGATGGCGCAGCACGTATCTCCTCGTGTGGTCATGGAGATTCTTGGCCACTCGCAAATTGGGGTCACGATGAACACCTACTCGCACGTGATTCCAGAGCTGGGCAAGAGCGCGGCAAAGAAGATGGAGAGCCTGCTAGCCGAACGCGATCGGTAACGCAACCCACTTGAGCTGACGCCTCGTTCGGCTTCCCTGACGCGGCGACAGGATGTCCACGTGAAAGTCACGCTCGCCCACGATCGAGCGATCCACCCGAGGACTTAATGCAGCAACAGTGCAGCAACCGGGGCAACACGGCACGACACGTGGTGGCACAGAATGGCACGCGATGAACTCACCGCGTGGCTTTTCGAGAGTGCAGCATCGTACTGACGGCCGCACGCTGGGTCGCGTCGCGCGATGTGGTGTAAATCTCGCCGCGCGGTCCGGGTATGAGCTTAGTCCTAGTCAGCCTTTCGCGACTTGTTCTGCTGCCGTGCTCGCCGGGCTTTGGCCTGTGCCGTCAGAAAACGTTTGAAGCCGACGGCGGTTACGGCTAAGCCGCAGGTGAGGCTGACAACCAACACAACATTGACCCCAACCGAGAGAGGTCCTTGGAGGGCATGGCCGCCGTTCAACCAGACACCGCCGATTGCAGCAATGCCGCTCGGGATGACGGTGATCGCGATACCCGCGATAAGCCAGGTTTGTAAGTTCACAAACGCGGACCACGACGCGGACTCCTTTGCAGGAGGCGGAATCGGTTCCTGGTCAGCAGATTTCATTTCGTCAACCTTGACCGGACCCCTAAAACGGATCCACCCTCTGTGAGGGTTCCGCGATTCTGATACCAGCGGCGACGGGTGCCACCGCGGGGTTGCCGGACCGATCCGGCCATAGGAATTGTAGGTCTCGTCTATCGATGGTTGACCAGGTGCTACGAGTCGTGGCGACTTCGTTGCGGGCGTCCTGAGGCTTCTCAGCGCGTCGCTTTTTTGAGACACCGCTCTTGATGACCGATTTCGGTTGATCACCGCGCCTGCAGCTCCGGCGTCGGCAATTTGCCGAGGAGCAGAGCGGCGAACATCGCCGGCGCCAAATAGCCGAGCGAGCTGTGGGGTCGGAAGTTGTTGTACACATCGCACCAGTCGAAGTAGAGGACCTTGGCCTCGAAGACGGAGTGGAAGATCTCGCGGTTGAAGAGCTCGTCGCGAAGCCTGGCATTGAAGCTCTCGACGAACGGGTTCTCCCAAGGACTGCCCGGCTCGATGTAGAGAGTGCCGGTGCCGGAGAGTCGACACCAATCGCGAATCGCGCTGGCGATCATCTCTGGCCCGTTGTCCATGCGGATGTACTCGGGGGCGCCACGCTTGGCCTTGGCCTGGTCGAGCACGTCGACCACGTCGTCGGCGGTGATGGAGCGACCAAGCTGGCGGCCGACGCTCTCGCGGGTGTACTCGTCGCACATCGCCAGCGCCTTGATCGGTCGCCCGTCAGAGCTCGAATCGAATATGAAATCGAGCGCCCAGACCTGGTTTCGGCGCTCTGCCCGCAGCCGCTTGGCGGGCACCGTGCTTGTCCCTACCCGCCGTCGCTTCTGCGCGTACGGCCTCACCCGCAAACCTTCCTCCCGCCACAACCGCTGCACTCGCTTCCGATTCACCATCCACCCCTGACGGCGCACCAGCGTATGCGCGAAGCGATATCCGAACCGTGGCCAGTCCCTCGAGATCTCGCGCAGCCGCCATCGCAGCTGCTGCTCCGGCGCCAGCACCGGCCGCGGCGGCCGGCGCTGCGTGCTTCGGCTCTGCCCAATCGCCCGACACGCCCTGCGCTCCGAGACTTCGAGTCGCTCGCGTACATGGCGAACGGCGTCCCGTCGGCGGGTCGGGCTCAGAATTTTCCAGTGATACCTCCTTCAGTATCTCGATGTCCAGCGCCTGGTCCGCGACCATCCGCTTGAGCCTGCCGTTCTCGTCCTTCAGCCGGCGAAACTCTTTGGCATCGTCGGCCTTCATGCCCCCGTACTGGTTGCGCCAGCGCCCGAAGGTGTGCTCGCTGACGCCCAACTCCTTCGCCACTTCGGCTACCAGCTTGCCCTCGCCGAGCAGCCGGTCCGCCTCCCGGAGCTTGCGCACGATCTGCTCCGGTGTGTGCTTCCTGCCTTTCATTCGAGTTCCTCCTCGCCCTCTCGGGCTGTGGTGGAACCCTCATATCACGTGGACCAGTTTTTGGGGGTCAGGTCAACCTCACGCAGATTAAGCCGACTCAATATCTAGGAGAGCCCTGACCACCTCCTCGTTGGTTGGCTGGTAGAGCTTGTCCATGGACTCGGTACTGAAGGAGCGACGACCGACCGCCCACTCGTCGTTCTGCTCCTCGAGCACGGCCCAGTCAGCCGCAGCGGGGACGCTTGGTTAGGTGCGATAGGTCGTCCGACCACGCCGTGCGCTGGTGCGGCTCGGCGCCGACCAGGTCGTCACCTCGGCGTCCATCAGCTCCTGGGCGACCAACTGCAGTTGCGCCGGCACCCAAGCCCGCGTTTTCACCTCTGGACGTTGCTGCACTAGTTGCTGCACTAACCAGCAACGGCGTCGTGACGCAGCCTATTTTGAGATCGGATTTGGCTCCCCTTAGTGGACGCTCTTCGAACTTTTCTCCTCGCCCCATCCTCGAACCTGTGCGAGATCCTGGATCATCCATGGGCTGCTCGACATCTTGGCGCGCCGCTGTGCACTTAAGGTGATCGCCGTGCGTTGGTGGCTGGTGCTCGGTGGTGAGGCGCGTGAGCGCCTCACCGTGGAAGCGCTCCTCGTCCTGATGGCTCTGCAGTAGCGCCTTCGTTAGGAACTCTTGGACGTCGGCGTCGAGTTGGAGACCCTTGAGGAGCTCGGCGAATTGGTTGGCGATCGACTCCTCGCGGGCGTACTTCTCGGGGCATCGGCCCTTATAGCCCGTGCATCGGTAATACACGTACCGGCCCTTGTGGAGCTCGCCGATCATAGAGCTAACGGGACACGTGTCTGTTCAAGATTCGTAAGCGCCTTCACTGCTCATTACTGAACATGGGAGACCCAAGTATCTTGGTTACCTGGGTTCCAAGTCATTAGCGACGCCTGTGACCTCAGTGATTACGTACTTGTCGCTTATTAAGTGTTGCTTGACAAGTGAAGTGGCCGCCTTTACGGTGGCGATGCCCGCTCGAGCAGCATAGGTTTCAAGAGGAGGCCAGCTTACGGGACGGACGTACAAACCGCCTGTGCTTCCACCGGCGAATAGACGGAGGGGCTACAGATGAAGAAGCGCACTCTAGCAATTCTGGTTGCGGTAACTCTCTTCGGAACGTCAACTGCCTTCAGCCAAAATGTCCTAGCTGCCTCATATGTTTGCGCACCAACCGCAGGTCACCACTGCTACGGTGTCGCCATTTGGACGGGTACCCCATCGAACTCGGGCAGTTATGTGTACCTCTATTCTGTCTGCCTGAGCGGCCCCAACGATAGCACCAACTTTGCCAATCAAGAACTCTGGGAAGGAACCGACAACTCCACAAATTTCGCCTATTGGGTCGAGGAGGGTATGCGCTACGGCGAGATAAACGGAACTCAGAAAGGTGGGCCTTATTGGTTCTGGGCTGACAACCGACCCAATGGAGGCGGCTACCACGAGCATTCCGGTGGCTCAGTCTCTACCTATACCTCATACCTTGCGGAGATATTTTACGTCAGCAACAACCAATGGTACCTATACGAAAACACTACCCACGTTGGAACTTCTACGTACAACCCACCGTACTCGCGTTCCCTGGAAACGGGCGAGGAGTTCACAAGCAACTCGGTCAGCCTCAAAGCCTCGTCAGACGACCTCTCGTGGTTCGACACCTCTGGAGGCAATCACGCCAACTGGGAGTCTGGCAGTAACTATTCAAGTGTCTACTACACCCCCAACTCGCCTGCGTATGCATATTGGAATACGGCCTATAACAGCGTCGAGTCCAAAGCATACTGTGGGCTCACCCCGGCCAGTCCGTTGGCAGGGAATGGGTCGTCACGGCCACTGCCAGTAATGCCCGTCCACACCACGGCAGAGCCGACAAAGCTGACGAACAGCATATCGCCCGTTCCTGCCTCCGCCGTTAGCGCCCTAGTCGCGATGTCCCGCACAATGGCCGCAAACGCGGGTGCCACTAGTGTCACTCTAAGCCAAGCGGTTCTGACGACACGACAGCAGGCGAACACCATCGCATCAGGAGCCGGGGTCAACTCCGACCAAGCGGTCTACCTGGTTCAGGATCAAGGACATTTCACTGCGCTTAACGCTTCAGTGCCGCAAGGCCAGGGATCACCTGTTGGACACTATCTGACTTTCACCGTAGATGCCTCCAGTGGCGCGGTGCTCGACTGGGGCGTGAGCGAGAATCAGGGCAATCTGTCTGCATTAGGTCCAGTTACCAGCCTGTCGCAATAGAGACATAAAGATTGAGCTGGAAGGCAGCATAACCCGCCTTTCAGCTCATTATTCGTTTTGTCGGGGCTGATGAGCCGATGCTTGGATGATTGGCGGCGGGGGTCTGTCGGCCTCGCGATCGAACACCAGACGACATCTCGAATGCATCGCAGCCACGCCTGTAGAGGGCCTCGGGGGCGCGCCTGGCCGCAAATGACGTCTTTTGGCATAACAGGACAGGATAGCGATCGCTGTAGATCGGCCCATCCACACTTTCGAGCAAGCGCGGCCACGCAAATCAAGCTTTTTGACGGCGCGGCGAATCCAAATGGTCGTCAGCCGCATCTAATCGTTATCAAGAAATGTGGCTGGCAGAACATGAGCTATTGACCGAACCAGAGGTAAGCCCCCTCAGAGACGCCCAGGCAGGCGATCTGAAAGCGTTTGAGGTCCTGCTCGAGCCGCTCCTGGACCCGGCTTATCGTTTGGCAGTGCTCATGCTGCGGGACCGAACTGAAGCTGAGGACGTAGTTCAGGAGGCGGCATTCCGCGCATGGAAGAGCATCCGATCGTTTCGGCGAGATCGCGCGAGCCTGAAAGCGTGGTTCTTGACAATCGTTGCAAACCAGTGCCGACAGACGCGACGCGAGAGATGGTGGTCGGTGGTCCGCGGTCCAACACTGGTTCGGGAATCTGTTGAACCTGAGGACGCGGCGCTCCAGCGAAGCGACCTCGCTCATGCCCTCGCCGAACTGGGTCGCGAGGATCGCGTCGCCTTGCATCTCTATTTCGGGCTAGACCTGCCCATAGACGAAGTCGCCCGCGCGCTAGGCGTTAGCACTCGTGGAGCCAAGAGCCGAATCCACAGGACGCTCAAGCGCTTGCGACTCAACCTCGAAGACCAGGAGATCTTGTTGCCATGAAGAACTCAACGCGGGCACGCCTTTCCGAAGCATTCGATGAGCTAACTGGCCACCCACATCCATCGCTCCAATCCAATGTGATCACCGGACTCCGCAGGCGTGCGTCTGAGGCGGAGCCTGGACTGTCACCGGCTGCCAAGTCGATGGCTGTCGCAGCCGCAACCTTGTTGCTAGTCGTACTTGTGTGGGGACTTGCGATGTGGAGCAAACACTCGCTGTCGACACCTATACCTGGCACACATAACCAACCGCCGACCGCGCTAACGGAGGCTCAGGCCATCCAGGTGGCGCTCACGCAACCGCTCTTTCTGGCGCCTGGTGACTTCCCCCAGCAGCCTGGCCGCCAAGACTGCACTATCCTAGGTGGAGGGCCGTACCCGGGCCTCCATATTCCCGGTTCGTGCGGGACTTCGGCCGCGAACGATGGCGCCGGTGGATGGTTGGTCACATTCACGCAATACTGGGACGCTAGCCAGTTCAATTCGGGCCCTCCAAACACTGGCACGTTGTCCTACCGCGTGACCTTCGATGTCGATGCCCACGCCAATGTATCCAAGCGCTACGAGGGAGGCGACTTCCCGCCCCAAGAGGCGAGCTAAGAGTCGACCAAAACCACCTGACCAATCCATCAGCTCGACCAAATTGGGTGTGGGGTTCAGGAATCTCATCAGGCGGCAATCGAGTAGGAATTCAGCAGGCCGCCGAGCCTCGCGCGTCTACTAATAATGGCGCCCGTGCTGGCGCAGGCCTCGCTCCTGGACGAATTGGGAGGGCGGAGATGGCGACTGCGATGCGGGCGCTCATCGTTGTAATGCTCACAGTACTCGCGGAGAACGGTGGCCAGATGGCGTTCGGAGACGATGAGCATCCAGTCGAGGCACCCTCGGCGTATCCATCCCACCCAGCGCTCCGCGACCGCATTTGCCTTCGGGGCCAGGATCGGGGTGAGAATGACCCTGGCACCATCCGCCCCGAAGACCTGGTCAAACTGCCTGGGGTACTTCTTGTCCCGATCGTGGATCAGTGAGTTCGGACTTATGGTCGGCCAGCAACGCTCATTGCCGCCCTTGACACATGGACTTGCTCGAGTTTTCGCTGCATCGCGAGCAACTCAGTCTTGGAGATCACAGGTCGAATCACCACATTGTCTTCCTGGCGTTCGACGCGGCGTTCAAGAATGTCGACCTCATGTTCCGCGGTGGGATAACCGATCCGCATCCGGATCAGGAAGCGATCGAGTTTCGCCTCTGGTAGAGGGTACGTGCCCGGAGGAGATCGGGAACGGCCTCCATCTACCGGGCCACCCAATGGCTCTTGACATCCAGCATTGGATCGCGATGTACGGATACACCGGCAGTGGCTCTGGAACCGATTATGTGGACCCGGTCGCTGGCAGTCCGCTCAACGGCCATTACGGTTTCCACGCGAACGCGTACAACTCCGGTTACTCGTCGAGCAATATCTACATCATGGTGACTGATGCCGACCGGTTCGGTGGACCGTTCGGAATTGTCTGGTAGGCGAATCGCGCTTCTTCTCATATTCGCAACGTCGAGCTGCTCGCCGGTGACTGCCGGCGAGCAGCCTTCCCGGCCAGCGGCAGCGTCTCCCTCCCCAACTCCACCCACGGTCATCAGTCTCTCTACCGCTTGGCCTCACGTGCCGGTTAGGACATGGGACACATCGAATACGTGGATTGAGTCCGGAGTCACGCCTGACGGTACTACAGCGCTTGGCGAAGCAACTCCTAACCGTCTTCTCGACTTACCATTAGGACCGGCGATCATGGATCGCACAACGGGAAAGGTAACGGTCATCCGTTATTTCTCAAACCGACACAATCAAGTGGTCTCGATCGTGGGCGACAACGACTGGGTGGCTTGGACCGAAGCAAGCCTCAATCCGAGCTTTGCCGACTGGACGCTGTACAGCTATGACCGCCACACGCGCCAGATCCGCACCCTCGCCGCTGCTCCGAGACCATACCCAAATACCCCATATTTCTCGATCTCGATGTCTCACGGTGTGATCGTTTGGTCGGCCGCTGAATCGAGCGACGAGATCCTTCGTGTCTACGCAATCAATGCAGACGGCAGCGATCTTCGGGTCATTGCGGAGAATGCCAGCGGTCCCCAAATCGCGTGGCCCTGGGTGGTGTACGACGTGCAACCGGCCACGGCTGGTACTTCGGACCGCTTGGTGCGCCAAAACCTTGAAACCGGCGAGGTCCAACAAATCACCGGACCCGCCGACGTCAGCTATTTCGCCTATGACGGAGAGGCATTGGCGTGGATCCCGACGAATACCAACGAAATCTTTCTACAGGCGCCAATAGACTCGGCGCCGATCCAGCTCAATCCCGGCGGCCGCTACTTAGAGTTTCCGACCATAAACAGTAGGTTGGTCGGTTGGGGTCAGGACCAGGGCACCTTCGTGTACGACCGAAAGCTGCGCGTGATCGTGCAACTGTCCAATCTTTACGATTTCTATCCAACCATGAGTGATCAAGCGCTGGACTGGGAATATCAGCCGAATCCGAACGCGAGTAATCCGTTCGAAGGCACTGTCTGGAGAGACATCAACGTCGCCGATTTGCCGTAAGGACTGCGTTTGATGACACCTAACGGCCGCGGCAATGAGAGCCGTGCTGGCAGAGAGGACTAACCGCCGGAGTCGACACTAGGGTCCGTAGTAGTCCGAGGTTGGAAAAGCCAGCCACATGGCGAAGGGACCCAGCAAGACGGCAGGGCGGTTGCTGGAATGCCAGGAGGTCGCCGGTGAACACCGACGCATCGTGGCCGGGTCTCGATGAGGCCGAGGCGCGGGTACTGGAGATCCAGACCAAGCTGCNNCCTGGGTGCCCAGTATTCATCGCGTCGAGAGCGTAGATCCGCTGCATCGCAGGGACCTTTTATCGAGAGCCCCGGAGCAGTAGCTCATTCAGTTCGTCAGAGCCAAGGCCGACGATGTTGATGGCCCAAACCTGCTCGGACGACAGTCCGGCTCGCCGAAGTCCTGCCCTTTCGTCCTGCAAGAGCCGCTTGACCTTGAATGCCGGCCGCGGGCGGTTGGGATGGGTCGGTGGCCCGGCCCGACGCCTGCCTCGCATCACCCAGGTATTACGATCGAAGGTCTTCGGTTTATTGGCCAGCGCGGAACTCGGTGGCCAAGTTGAGCCCCGCCATTTGACGCAAGGTTCGCCTAATAGCTCCGGTGTCGAAGCAAGTACCCATACGTAATCACCAAGCCCGAGTGCTCGGCGAGTATCTGGTTCACCAGGTCTGGCGGAAACTCGATCCCCATCACCTGCTCCAATCGCTTCCGGGTTTTGAACCTCCAATCACTTTGGATCGTATGAGTCTCAAAGCCCTGCTCCTCCCAGAACCCCGCATCGGTGGGCAGAGGCGGTTTTATCCAACTTGACCGGCCCAGCCACTGGGCAAAGTCACCCCAGGAAGGGTCGTTGTCGATGACAAAGGCGGAGCCGCCCGGTCGCATGACCCGTTGCAGTTCGGTAATGCCGGCTTTGGCCCGAGACCCGAAGAAGTAGGCGAATCGCGCGTGCGCAACGTGAATGCTCGCGTCATCGACTGGGAGCGCCTCCGCCGATCCATGGCGGACCTCGACATTGGTGAGAGTTGCGACGCGAACATGCGCTCTCCGTAGGCTGGAGCGGTGCGGCTCCACGGCGATCACTCGGGCTGCCCTTGTGGCAAACCTTGGAAGATGGAAGCCGGTGCCACACCCGATATCCAAGAGGGCCTTGCCAGACCACCGTCCGAGGCGCCACATCGCAGCCTCCAGCTTGCCCTCAGGGTCGGCGGCGAGGTTCTCCCACTCGTAGATCTCCGGGTGCTCCTGGATATTGGGCGAAGGATGGATGCCGGGCACAGCACCCTCAGCTTCGACTTGGCGCCCTTGATGCTGAAGCAGAGGTCCACGACTGACATCGTCGAGCTTCTTTCTGGCCACAATCACGATGGTAACCACGGGCCAGACGTTCCGATCTTTGACCAGGCTGTCCAGCCAGACCTCTCAGCAGCTGATCGCCCGACTCAGGGACAGAGGATTGCGGCAGGTGTAGCTACGGCCGACGCTCAGGAGGGCGGGTTAGTTGGCGAGATCTGACCCTGGGTCAACGCCCTCCTCATCTGCCGGCGAAATCCTATTGCGGAGGCTGCGCTGCTCCGAGTAGCCTGCCCCGCCGATGAAAATGACGCTTACAGGTGGGGTTTTACACGACTCGCCGGACGTGACCGCTACGAGGTAGGGATTGGACCGGGCCCAGGCATAGGATCGATCCTTAGACTGGCCGCATACGCTGCGCACGACCCTTCGGAATCTGCGCAATGATCGTAAGGACTACCTACAACCACGACGTTCGCAGAACCCGCCGGAGCGGTGAGCGGTATGCGGACGATAGCCTCAAAAGATCCATCGCGATTGACTGGGTGAGTGCCCAGATCAATCATTAGTCCGGGTTGGCCCTCAGCGGTCAGGATGAGCCGGTAAGTCTTGCCAGGTGCGTAAGAACCTTGGCATTGGAAAGGACCGCTTTGCACGGTCACTGTAGAGCCGGCTGCTACCTCGACGGGTGTGATTTGCAACTGGGGCGGGTAGCACGTGGATGCCGCAAACGGATTTGATATCCCACAAGCAGGTAGGAGCATCACAGTCCCGATAAGCGCCAGATTCATTCTCATCGCCACGATCTGTCGAGCGCGCAACTTCGAGTCGGCGCTGTGTCGTTCGGCACGGCCGGGGGACGGGCCGGTCCTATCGGGCCGAACGATATTGTTGGGATTGGATTCGCCCGACTTTGCCCTAGCCAGATCGCAGCGCGAAAGTTGTCAAGCTGATAGGACAGCTGTCACGTCAGCGACGGTAGCATTTCTAGGTAGATCTGGCGACTCCGGGTCAAGTGAACTCACTGTCGCCCCGTTGTCAGCGAATAACCCTGCTCCTCCGCCCACCAGTACGTACTGGTCTGTTGCGCGCCCGGGACCGTAAGTAAACTGGTCGAGAAATAGCAAGTACTGCCGACCTGACTGTAGGATCGGAGGCGCACCATCTACAACGGTGGTTCCATTCGAGGCACCTATTTGCCGGATCATCAATGCGTTCGGTGTATTGGCGGGCCCCTTCAGAACATCTCGTAGAGCGACCGTCGTCACTGTAAATGGTGTAGGAATCGGATCTCCTGGATATCCCTGAACCAGGTCCACCGAGTGCTGGGTCGTGGCGGTCACACGAATTACCAACTCGGCATCTGCAGCCACCTCGCGAAGTGAGTGATAGATCTTGGCGCGACTAGCATCGATATGCATGACCGCACCTGCCGTTGTTCGCGAGCTTGTCCCGGAGCCTCCGCAGCTAACAATCGCTGACACGCTCAAAGCTATCATCAGGCTGACAGCCCGACCAGCAGACAACAAGTCTCGATGCATCTTGTGATACTCCCTAGCCATACATGTACAGCAAGCCGTTTATGTCATCTTTTTGTGGTGTATTGATACTGCACCCGAACCACCGCGGGCTGTCGTTCGAATACATGACTGGAATTTGACTGCACACCCTTGTGTTGTCGTTGTGCCCTAGGCCTAAGTCGTGGCCAACCTCATGAGTCATTACGGAGACCTTGGCGCCGTAACTGTATTGCGACTGATTCGTCAAGTAAGTATTACTATGCCCATCGGCTCTAAACATCAGGGAGTAGTAGCAGTAATAGTTCGCCCAACCCGAATAGCCGGTGTTGCCATCGTTTGAGTCGTACAGCGTGATCGGCGAGCCACTCCCTGATGGTGCAAGCCATACAGCTGTGGGAGTAGCGGTCCAATTGTTGGCCGCTTGATCATTCACGGTGTGGTAGGTGCCGCTGCTGCGGTTGTAGTAATGCACTGGGCTAACTGAAGACCACTGGCAGCCTTCTAGGGAGAAGGCCTGAGCAGGTCTGGCATTGAAAATCGAAACCGAACCAGCCATGGATATTGCTGTTCCAACAGCGAGGCACGCCGTAAGACTTCTGGTGATGAGTCGCGACTGTTGATGCCGCCGGGGGCTACGGCCCCCTTTTGCAACCTCTGTAGCTGCGTAATTAGATTTAGTCATTGAGCCTCACCCCTGCCAACAGTCCCTAGATGGCTGATTGCGCCAAGTCGTACCGAGCAGACCAAAACATACACTGTCAATTGTGAATGTCAAGTCATCAATTAATCCAACGCTAAGCCCTTGTTAAACGAGGAACTACGTCGTCCATAGGACCCGACTTCCACAGCGCTTTCGTAGGCGCGGCGGGCGGCACTAGAGATGCTGCGGGGCTGTTATCGAGAGCCACGGAGCAGGAGCTCATTCAGTTCGTCAGAGCCAAGGCCGACGATGTTGATGGCCCAAACCTGCTCGGGCGAGAGTCCGGCGCGCCGAAGTCCAAACCTTTCGTCCTGCAGGAGCCGCTTGACCTTGAAAGCCGGTCGTGGCCGATCGGGGTGGGTCGGTGGGCCGATCCGACGCCTGCCTCGCATCACCCACTTGTGAAATCGAATGCCCTCGGCCTGAAGCTGAGCGCGCAGGGCACGCACGATGCGACGCGCTTCGACCGACGCCCACCGGTGGGCTGCCTTGGCGATTGCGACACTGGTGTCCTTACCGATCAACCGCCGGGCGTGACGAGCTGAGACGCCAAGCTCGGCTGCGATGTCGTCGACCTGGAAGCCCAATTCGTGGAGGCCACCGGCGCAGACAAGCCGATAGGCACCTAGGTTGATGGCGCGATTGATCTTTAGCGCTTCCAGAAACGGCACCACCTCTTCGTGGGCGGCGGGCGCCCGCCGCAGCCGTCTCTCCACCGCCCGCCATCCCACCTCCAGATCCTCAGCTGTTGGCGAGCGTCGTTGACGAGGCGGCCGCTTGCGCACACGCAGACCGCGGAGCGATCTACCGGAAATGAAGTACGCGCCATGAGGACCGCGAACGGCCTTCAATCTGCCGCTTCGTATTCGCAGCCGCAACGTCTCGACGTGACAGCCGAGCAATTCAGCCACCTGGTCGAGTTTGAGCAAGCGTCCCTTCACGAGCTGTCGCGCTCTCTAATCACTCCTACAGTTTCAAGGTCAAGGACACAAATCGCCCACATTGTGAATAAGTAGAAGCAATAGAGCTTGTTGGCACGCCCTCGGCATTCGAAGACCCGGGGCCCTCGGCGCGGAGCCGAGTGGCAATACAGGGGTCGGCCGAAGGCGATCTCGTCCTCCACACTCGTTATCGACTCAGACCGATGGCCGGCCCCCAGGCGCGATCAGGTGTGGGCGCGTATGCGCCGGGGGTCAGACTCCGGCCCCCGCCGCAGTCGATGCATAGCGAGCAGAGTGCGCACGGCGTGCGCACAGCGTGCGCACGCAGCCGCGTTCGAAAGTGCTAACGGACGATCGCCCAGGAAGAGCGTTGGCCAACGCACGGCGGGATCGATGGCCCGCACGGAATCGGCCATGGGCTTGGGGAGCCGAAGTCAATGATGTCGTCGCACGCAGACCCGCTCGAGGAGGATGCGGGAGAAGCCGCGTCTGAGCTCGAGTTCGCTCCGGCCTTCGGTTCTGGGGATTCGCTGCGGCCTGCGCCTCAGGAAGCGAAGGACGAAGCGCAGGCCTCCCGAACTCAATTCGGCCCGCCGCAGGGACCAGGACGGTCTCTCATCCCAACTCATCCGATCATCCTGCGAGACCTTCCTCCTCAATCCGAGTCTCATCCCACACAAGCTCAGCTCAGCCGTCTGCATCGAACTCTCAACCAACGCGACCTGCTCATCCTCCAATCTCTCTACGACTACCGCTACCTGAACACCCTCCAGATCAAAGAGCTCTTCTTCCCCAGCCTCCGCTCCTGCCAGATGCGGCTTCAGCACCTCAAAGATCTCGGTCTCATCTACCGCTGGAAAGTCATCGAAACCCCAGGTGTTCGTCGTCGTCATTCGCTGCTCCTGATCTCCGCCCGCGGCGCACGAGTGCTCGCCGACTGGCACGGCGACGATCCCCGCGGCTACGTCGAACGCAGCCACGACGCCCGCGACCATTGCTGGCATGCCACCCACGACCTGGAGGCCAACCAGTTCTTCGTCGCCATGATCACGCAAAGCCGAGAGCGCAAGGACGAGGGCCTGCTCATCTGGTACGGCGAAGAGCACGTCCGGGCCGAGCGCCGGGCGACCGCCCGCGAGTACAAGTCGCCGGTCCCCACGCCGGACGGCTGTGGGGTCTATCTGGCGGCCGACGGCCGCATCCTCTTCGACCTGGAGTGGGACCGGGCGACTGAGTCGCTGGCTCGCCTGCGTCAGAAGGTCGGCTCCTACGTCGGCCACTTCGAGCATTACCGCGACGCTGAGCTGCACCACGTTCTCTTCGTCGTCCCCACCGACGACCGTGAGGACAAGCTTCAGCACACCATCTGGCGCGAGCGGCCGCGGTTCGGCCACGACAGCTGCTGCAGCTTTTGGACCACCACCGCCTATCGGCTGCGGGACTGGGGTCCGCTCGGCGCGATCTGGCTACCGGTCGAGATTCGCGCCACGGAAGCGCCACCCGACCGGGTAACCAAGCTCCGGAGGCGGACTCCGCTCAACCAGCTGGCGCCCATCCTGCCCCACGAGCGAGCGATCGCTGATTGCATTGGCAAACCGTCGTGGTGGGAACGCCGGCCGGGTGGAGGCCAGGTGGCATGAACATCAGGGCTGACTCGGGATTCCACGCGCATCGAGGGTTGCCCAGGGGGGTCAGCGTTTGACCCCACTCGAAGAGGGATTGATGACGAATGATGACGTTTGACCGTCATCAAGTGTCACCAAACCCATTTCGGCCCGGGATGGGCTTGGAGCCGACCTACCTGGCCGATCGGGCACCCCAGCTGGCCCGCTTCCAGCGGTACCTGGCCGGCTTTCCCGGCCTGCCCCGCAATGTTCGCGTGACCGGATTACGCGGGGTCGGAAAGACCGTGCTCCTGCAGCGCTACGGCCGCCTCGCCGAAGAGGCGGGCTGGATCGTTGTCGGGCGCGAGTGCAACGAGCACCTGCAACAGGAGGCCATCTTCGGACAAGCGCTGGTGGAGGACTGTCGGCGAGCAGTCGAACAGAGTTCGCGCGCGCTCGCCTTCAAACAGCGATCTCAACAGGTGGCGCAGAAAGCACTCGACCTGCTCGGCAGTTTCACGATTTCCCTCGCCGGCGTGACCGTGGCCGTCCAACCGAATGCTCGCCCTGGACGCGTACCACTGCTTGAGGAGCAGTTGTTCACATCGCTCAGACTCGCCTGTGAGAGCGCGTCCGCCGCCCACAGGCCAGGCGTCCTTTTCTGCTGGGACGAAGCCCACCTCCTGCGCGACTCGGGCAACCATCGTCAGTTTCCGCTCGGTCTCTTCCTGGCCGCTTTTGCCCGCGCCCAGCGCGAGGGTCTGCCGGTGATGCTGGTGCTTTGCGGGCTTCCTACCCTGACCGACAATCTCGCCCGCGCCAAGAGCTACAGCGAGCGCATGTTCCAGGCGGAGGAACTCGGTCAGCTTCGTCCTCCCGAGGACCTGCTCGCCTTCACCAAACCTCTTGAGCTCTCGGGTCGCAAGTTTGATGCTGAGATGGCTCGAGCGGTTCTTCAGGTAACCGGCGGCTACGCCTTTCACATTCAGTTCGTCGGCGCTTTGCTCTGGGATGCGGTCGTGTGGCCGCTCAGGATCACCAAGGCCGACCTCGATCAACGCCGGCCGACCATCTTGGAGGCGCTCGACCAGGCCTTCTTCGAGGCACGCCTGGCGCGCACCTCAAGCACAGAACGCTCAGTCCTGCGGGCTATGGCGGCGTCGGGTGAATCGGCTCAGATCCACGACGTACTCAAGCTGAGCAGGCTGCCCAATCAGACCGCTCAGCAGCTGATCGCCCGACTCCGGGACAAAGGACTCATTTACCGTCCGCAGCGCGGCCGTCTCACCTTCACGGTGCCACTTTTCGGCGACTACCTTCGACGCGCCTCCCGCCATGTGTCGGGTGGTTCGGAGTAAGCGATGCAGCCTCCTATCAAGCCCGGCACCGTGCATCGCTCCGGACCTCGCCCAAATTTGGTTTGCGCCAAGACTCTAGCCGACGAGCGATTGGCGCGAACGCTCGAGCTCTGGAGCCGGCGCAGTACGCGCCCACTCACAGAGGAAGACGCGCGCGAGATCGCCGAAAACATGAGCGGCTTTTTTCGCGTCCTGCTCGAATGGAAGGCGAAGCAGCGAGCCCTGGGCGTTGACCGCGATCGCACTGCCGCTTGACGATTTCAGAACGCATTCTTGAAGGCGAGTAAGATCGCGGTCGACCAACAAAGAGAACAGACATGATGAGAAATCTATCTGCACCGTCGAAACCACAGGCCATCATTTACGCGCGCGTGTCGTCGAAGGAACAGGAGAAGGAGGGCTTCTCGATTCCGGCTCAGCTCCGACTCTTGCATGAGCACGCGGCGAACGCAAACCTAAACGTCGTCCGCGAATTCATCGACGTCGAAACCGCCAAGAGAACAGGACGGCAGAACTTCGATGCGATGCTGACTTTATTCCGGCGGACCCGGTCGTGCAAGGTTCTGCTGGTCGAGAAGACCGACCGCCTCTACCGCAACCTCAAGGATTGGGTCAGCATCGACGACCTCGATCTCGAGATCCACTTAGTCAAAGAGAATGTGGCCCTTTCGCCAGGCTCTCGGTCAACCGAGAAGTTCATGCACGGGATCAAGGTCCTGATGGCCAAGAACTACATCGACAACCTGTCTGAGGAGACTCAGAAGGGAATGCGCGAGAAGGCCGAGCAGGGTTTCTATCCATCCTGGGCTCCGATTGGGTACCGCAACATCGACGGCCCCAATGGCAAGCGGGTGATCGAACCCGATCCCGACTTCGCTCCGCTGGTGGGTCGGCTCTTCGAGAGCCATGCGACCGGCAACCACAGCCTCAAAGAGCTCACCCAGCTCGCTCGCGAATGGGGCCTGAGGTTCCGCTCGGGAACGGCGATGAGCAAGTCGGTAATCCACAAGATCCTGCGTAACCCCATCTATATGGGCCGATTCCGATGGGCCGGCAGGGAGTATCCGGGCGTGCACCAGCAGCTGGTCTCGCGGGAGTTGTGGGAAGCCGTGCAACAACGGCTCGACGGTCGCTGCGCCAAAGGCCCGCACTCTGTCAAGCACAACTTCGCCTTCTCGGGGTTGGTGTCTTGCGGTCACTGTGGCTGCTCATTCGTGGGCGAGATCAAGAAGGGCCGCTATGTCTATTACCACTGCACCGGCTACAAGCGGAAGTGCCCCGAGCCGTACACGCGCGAAGAGGTACTCGCTGAGCGATTCGCTGGGCTACTCAAGGGCCTAGCTCTGGACGCCGATGTCGTCGAGTGGGTCGCCGGGGCGCTACGCGAGAGCCATGCGGACGAGAAGCACGAGCGCGACGAGGCCGTCGCCCGCTTGCAGGCTAACTACGACCAGATTCAGACACGCCTGGACGCCATGTATCTGGACAAGCTCGACGGGAGGATCGACGCCGCGTTCTTCGACCGCAAGGCCGCCGAGTGGCGACGCGAACAGGACGCGATCCTGCGCAACATCCAGGCTCACCAGGACGCCGACCAGAGCTACATCGAAGACGGCATCCAGCTGCTCGAGCTGGCCAGTGATGCCCACCAACTCTTCCTTGAGCAGGAGCCCAAGGAGAAGCGCCGGCTGCTCGAGTTCATTGTCTCGAACGCGTCGTGGAAGGAGGGCGAGCTCTCGGTCAACCTGCGCCAGCCCTTCAACCTGATCTGGGACGCAGTGGCCGCAGCGGCGTCCACGACAGCCGCCGACAGCCCTGAAACAGGTCGAGTTCTGGCACTCTCGAACTCCAGCAAGGGCCAGATTTCCTATTCGGAAAAGGCCATCGCGATCCCCTCGCAGGCCAAAATGGCGAATTGGCTCCGGAGCAGGGATTCGAACCCTGAACCTTGCGGTTAACAGCCGCCTGCTCTACCGTTGAGCTACTCCGGAAAAGGGTGTTTCGAATTGTAGGTGGTGAGATCAGAATGCCGCCCAGTGCCGCCTTTTACCGGGGTGTTACACCGTAACTGCAGCACAACTGCAGCACAAACTGCAGCACGAAACTGCAGCATTTCGTAGGCGCCGAGCCACCAAACCGAAGTCCTGGGCACGTGCCTAGAGCCACAAGACCTTGTGCCGAGGGAGGTCCATTGACTTGGACCGGGGGACCTCACGGTCCCGAACCGTTGTAGCGCCCCGTTCGGGAAGTGTCGCCAGAGGTCGCTTGAGTTCACCGCGTCCGCGGCTTCAGTCCGCCACGTGTCGCTACGTGTCGGTGGATGCCGCCCGGGTTGCTACACGCGTTGCTACACGACTTGGGCGAAGTCTTTGCGGCCAGAACGATGGGCCCACAAGGCGGCGCTGAGATCCGGAATCGAACTCGACGGAGTTTCTGAAACCCACAGCTGCAGTTTTCCGGCAGTGCGACCGCGCGGTCAGCCTTGAACAGACGCGTGCTCGCCATTCCGCGAGCGATCGAGCAGTGAAACGACGGTGCGGTCATCGCAAGGACGGTTCGTTCGGGGTGTACCGCCTCAGCGACGACCCTATGCCGCCTGAGGAGACCTGACCTGTTTGTTTTCAGACTGCTGCTTTAGTCTGATGAGCAGATACACAGCTACGATCGTCATCAATGTTCCCCGCACTGCGTAGATCACGATCAGTGTGTTACCTGTCGCAAGCATTTGATACGTGAAGAAGTCAAAGAGGCAGTGGAAGATCATCAACGGAACGATGTTCTTGGTAATCAGTGCAGTTTCTGCAGCAATCCAGCCGAACACCTGAAGCAACAGGAAAGGCAATGACGATTACCGCCCAAAGTATCGAAGAGATAACTGATTTGGATTTTGTCATTCGAGTCCCCCAGTTAGCGCTAACTAATGACGTTGGCCTCGACCTTCCTCTGAGTGGCGACCTTATCTGCCACCATCAATCCCAGTGCAGCGATTGCCGCGATCCCCGCCCGCACCCGACGTCCGTATGGTCGGCCTCGACCAGCCATTGCTGACCTGACGCGCGGCGAAGATGCCAGCTCTCCATCCCGGCGCGCGTCCGCCGGCGGGCGGCTTTATAGACTCCGCATCGAGTCCAACGCGCTCCAGCATCCACGCGATCATCGAGTCCGAATTCCACATCTCTCCAGCCTTCAGTTCGTCCCGGCCCCAAATAAAGAGCGGTACTTCGGCTACCACGTCCAGCAGGCGCCGAGCTTGGCCTAGATTGTTGCTGAGCCGTCGGGGACTATCGACGGCCTCGTTGATATCCGGTATCGTGCCGCCGAACCATCGGCGTATCTCATAGCGGAAGATGCGGAAGCGACCGGCCCAGCGGGCACCCACCGGACCTTCGGCGACTACGCCGCGTTTGGCTCCATCGCCATCAAGTACAGGCGTCTGCTCGATGACATAGCGACCTTCAGGCACGAATACCTGCAAAGCCGAGTGATAGAGGTCATAGACGCGGCGCCGATGAAGCCGTGCTGCGATTGACTCATAGATCCGTCCATTCAACCGCACGAAATTCCCACCCGCACCCAGCGGCAACCAATACAGGTTGATTCCGAAATCGCCTTCCAGCATCGCCAGCGCTAACCGACGAGAACCTTGCGGATATGCTCGAACTCTTCGGGAGTGATCTCACCTGTTGCAAGTCGCCGTCGCAATGCATCGATCGCCGTATCGTTGGGCGCCGGACGCGATCCGGATAAGGACCTCACCACTAAGACGATGACGGCAGCGATGCCTCCCCAAAAGAGCAACATGCTCAAGATCCCGAATAGCGCCATGCCCCAGCCGTAACCTGAGCCCCAGTACCACATCATCTCGACCTTCAAGGTACGGCTCGGGCCAGTCTCTCGATAGGGTCGATCGTCCTGCTGGGCGCGGGCACCTTGGAGGCAAGCCCAGGCGTTTGAAGTCTTCGTCTGCAGGTCGGCTGGATGAGCGCGACATGGAGCTTGTGTAGTCGCTCGATGAGACGGTAGCCGGTGGCCAGCGTACTCGCTCCTAAGGTCTTAGCCCCCAGTCCGGTCACCAAGTGCTTGGCTAGCAGCTACGCCTGCGATCTGAGCCCTTCCTACGAGATCGCGCGAGCCAAAAGGAATCGCCCGCGGAACCCTCGATCTTCACTTGAGCTCGACTTGTGACGCCGCCTCCAACCGGCTTGCGATGCCAGCCGCCCATGAGTCGATCTCGTTCCAGTCGCGGAAGTCGCCCGTCGGAGCCTTGACTCCCTTGACGATCACACGTTCCGGCAATGAAAGCCTGTGAAGGTCCAGCGCGCCTGAGAACAGGTGGTGTTCAACCGCGCCAACGGACGCGGCAAGGCCTTCGATCTCCGCCGGATCGGTTCGCGCCTGGTCGCCGAGCGGACCGACGCTGAAGAGCCAGATCGGGCGCCCAGCCAGTCGTGCTCGGTTGCGCTCGACCAAAGCAATAGCCTCTCTCATCCAGTGTCCGAAATAGACGGAGCTGCCGATCACTACAGCGTCGTAACCCGCGATATCAACGACATCGTCGACTCGCATAACTTTGGCATCGACTCCGTTCTCGATCAGCGCTGCCGCGATCCTTCGCGCCACCTCGGTTGTCGATCCATGTTTACTCGCGCAGGCGACCAGCACCGCCATCACCCTTCACTCCCGATGTGGGCCGGGCCGCGATCCAGGTTGCGGAGGTAGAACCCAAGGGGGACCAGACCGATGACGAAGATGACGGCGAACATCGGCACCGCAGCTGCAGATGCCACAGTCGAAGCCGGGTCAGCTGCGTGCCCCATCCACTGGTCGACCGCGACGCCGATGGCCTCGATCTCGTACGTGACGAGCATCGCACCGGCGATGACGTAGCCCCACGCTTGCCGGCGCCACAGCCATACCGCGGCCACCGTTATGAGCGGCAGCCAGAAGGCCAGGTCCTGCACGTACACAGCGCTTGTCGTCATGCCGGTTCCGTCTAGGAACGATGGTGAAGAGGTGCTCAGGACGCCCGGCACCACAGCGCGCATCCACGCGAGGAAGTTGAGGGCGACGATGATGAGTAAGTAGACGGCAATCGTCCGCACGGGCAGCTTGGGCGAGAAACGCTCGCGAAACGACTCGACTCCAATGCCCCTGATCACAATCGCGGCTGACCAGATCGCCAGGGACATCATCGCCACGTAAACAAGGAAGAGGTTGTTGAAGGGAGTCGCGAAGAGGAACAGAACCGAGTTGTAGATGATGTATCCCACGGCGCCGAGCCACACGATCTGGGCGCGAGCCGACCCACGAGCCGCGAACCACATTGCAACCGACAGGGCGGGTACCGCGATGAGCAGGACAACGAGCGCGGTGCCTCGAGCGGAACCGTTCATGACGGCCGTGCCGCGCAGGACCCCCGGAACCAGGGCGGTGCCGGCGGCTGCGAGGGCCGCAACGACTGCCAGAGAACTGGACAGCAAGTAACCGGCTTTGCTGATGGGATGCGTGTGGGTTACTTCTCGATCTGAGCGAACCGAGGTCGGGAATCGGAGTGTGCTTGCGGTCGCCATTGTCTTTGCTTCAGCCTCCATGCTGGTTGGTGAATTTCTCACCTCAACTGTTGCGCAGGCGGGTTGCGCTTGGGGAGGGCCGAATGCCCTGCCGTCAGGATGCCGGTCGGTGGTCAGAAAGTGGAAGGGGCCGCCTTGCCGCGGCCCTTCGGTCTCTCGGACCGATTGCCCGCTCGTGGCAGACCTGTTGGGTTCGAAAAGTCCAAGAGCGGCACCCATGCCTTCTCCCCCACTCCCGTTGCCAGAAGCAATCCGCGCACGAATCGCCGCACTGTTGAATCCCATCCCGACCTGGGTGCTGAGCCAGGTCACCGTTGCCTGCCCCGTATTTTCTTACGGTGTACGGACGCCCCCAATCGTCCCAGCTGCTGAGCCAGGCCACTGCGGCCTGCCCTACATGGCGCGGCGCCTGGCTGAGGGTAAGTCCACGCCCGAGGTCATTCGCTGCTTGAGGCGCTACGTCGCTCGTGAGATCTACGCTGTCCTGGCGCTCGCGCACGGGGGCTTGACGTCTGCAGGAGGAATCCTTAAGGAACTACGGGGGCACCGCGATCCGAACTGAACCGGCTCCCGATCAACGGTTCAGGCGGTAGATCGTCCAGCTGAGGAAGGTCGCGAAGGCCGTCCAGAGCAGGTACGGAACGAGCAGGAGAGCGGCCAGTCGTCGTACTCGCCAAGCGGAAGCGACCAGGCCGACGTTGACCGCAGTGAGCGCGACGCAGTCGGCGGCGGCTAGGTCCGGCCGTTTGGCGCGCGTGAAAAGCAGCGTCCAGGCCGCGTTCAGCAGTGACTGGGTGACGAAGAGCGTCGCAAGCTCGGGACCCGCCCGCCGACGTCGCAGCCAGAGCATGGAACCGGCGGTCGCGATGCTCACGTAGAGTACCGACCAGACCGCCCCGATCGTGGCTCCCGACGGCTGCCAGGTGGGCTTCCGAAGCTCGGCGTACCACCTTGATCGGAAGTCGCCAGCGGCACCGCCGACCACCGCCACCGCCGTGGTCAGACCGACCACGGCCAGAACGCCGAGAACGTCCCTCCTCTTGGAGCCCACGAGCGGATTGTGCAGGACGCGCAACGGCTGTTGCCGAACAGGCTCGAGCTTCAGACGGTACCTTGCGGGGTGGCCGCGAGCAAGCCGGGTTTCCCGATCTTCATCAGCGCGGCCAGTTGGGAGGTGTGAGGTTCGAAAAGTCCATCGGAAGCACTCCAACCTCCTCCTGACTATGACCGGAAGCCCAGCCGCGAACACATCGGCGCCGTGATCGTTCCGATCTCGACCCGGGTGCTGAGCCAGGTCACCGCCGCCTGCCCCGTGTTCATCGCGTCAACCAATCGTCAACACGCGCCCGGTAAGCGCAATTGCAGTATCCGTCCACTCCGAACCGCGGCCGGCGAGTCCATGCAATAGGACGATTAGTTGGCCCACCTCACCGAAATCGAGGTAGGAAATCGTCGTGCCTTCTGAATCGAAAGTTGAGCGCGAAACCACCTCGGGCGAAAGTGTCCGCTACTTAGCCTTCTTTGGCTTCGGCTTACCGTGGGCCGTCTCGGCGATGATGGCTCGCCCTTCTGGAGTCTGCAGCCAGTTCATTACGTCAGATAACACCAGCGCTAGCGATATGCGTCCATTATCGACAGCATCGGCCGACGAAGGTCGATGTCGCATCGCTCCAACCCACCTTTGGTCAGCGATCGTGTTCAACGTAACCCTCGGGAGTAGTTCAGGTACTGAAAACAAGTACCCTGCTGGGGATCGGGCTTTCGCGAGGCAACCGCAATCGTCGGCTCGGTCCCGCTCGCAGCCCAGCGCGACCCGGAGGTCGTGCGTCCCTATCGCGGGTCAGCGGCACACGTTAACGAAGTGGTCGGTCACCCCGCTGGCGAAACGCGATTCCAGGCATCGCGGTCAGCTCTGCGCACGCGAGCCGCCAAGTGGGCCAGGTGGCTCCTCGTAGGGCACGGCGGTGCGGGCGCCCCCGGAGGTGGAAGGCGATGTCATGAAGTGCCTCCGACTGGATATACAGCCACGGCGAACTCGAATTTGAACCCGGGGCCTCAAGGTCCACTTCTGCACCATCCTCGTCTCCGTCAGAGAGGCGGGTTGCATGTCAGTATGCGCGGTCAGCCGGCTCACTCATGACGCGCTTCTGGATTAGGGAGAGGTCATCGAGTGCGCGCTCGATAAGCCGGCCCGCCAGGCGCGAGGGCGGCGGCGTCCGCGCCCGCTCGAGTAGGTCCCCCAGCTCTCGGCGAGCTCCCCGTTCACCCGCGGCCGGCCTCAATCGCGGACTCGACAAGATTCAAATACTCGTCCAGCAGCCTCATGCGCTGGCGCGCCGCAGGCTCGGCAGAGGAGACCTGCGTCACGCAGGAACCAGCAGAACGTCGGCTGCCAGCTGGTTTGAAAGGCGCCACGCCGTCGGATGGAGCCAGGAAGCAGGCAGAGGCAATCCGTGATGGTGCCAGCCCAGTACGACAAGCTCGGGCAAGAGTTCCTGCCAAGCATGCCGAATGGCGTCCATCGCCGCCTCATGCACGGTGATCATCCTGACGCCACGTGCATCCTCCTCACTCTTGGCTGGCGGGTCCTGGTTGGATTGAACCCAGGCGAATCCATACGTCGCCAATAGCCCGAGAGCCCAGGAGGAAATCGGCGGAATGGCGCGGACGACTGATAGACGCACGGTGCCGCCGGGTAGCGCGGACGTTACCCGCGCCATCAAAGCCGTCTCAGTGGCTTCATTGTCCGCGCACACGAGGACGGTCGACGGCAGGATCTTGCCACCCCGGGATACGAGAACCGAGGACTGGCTCAGGATCGGCCAGAGGGTTTGAGCCGTCCGCCGCCAGAGTCCCGCGGGGACGACCGTCGTCCGGACACGGCCAGCCAGTAGGAGCCCGGACAGCACGCTCATGTCTAGCTCTTCGGCCCTCGCGTCGCCAACGAGTTCCCTGGTCAGGTGCCGGCCGGGGTTGTCCGGCCCGACCCACGAAATGCAGATCTCAGCCTCAAGCAGCGCCGCAGCTGATACCGCCGCGCGCAGGGCTGGAAGTTCAGCCAGGTCGCCGGTGAGCAGCGCCGCGACGCGCGGCTGTCGGCCGCGCCCGCTCAGTCGGAGCCGGGTCTCGGTCGCCCGTTCCATTGTGTGGCGGAAGTAGTTTAGCATCGCCAAAAGAAATGGACGAACGGCAGTCGCGGGTTGCCTGCATCGCCCAGCAGCAGCAGGCCCTGATCCGTGCCCTGCTCGACGATGTGATTGCCGAGTGGCTGGAACTGGACCTGACCATGGCCCAGCTGAAAGCCCTCTTCACCCTTGATCGCCAGCCCGGCGCGACCGTAGGCGCGCTCGCCGATCAGCTCGGGATCAAGCCGCCGGCCGCCAGCCTGCTGGTTGACAAGCTGGTGCGAGCACAGCTTGCGGTTCGCGGGTCGCATGCTGGCGACGGCCGTCGGGTGGTTGTGTCATTGACCGCTTTGGGGGCAAGCCTGGCAACCCGTCTTAGACACGGCAGCCTCGCCCGCCTCGAGGGCTGGATCGACCAGTTGAGCGATTCCGAACTTGAAGCTCTTTTGACCGGCCTCAAAGCCCTGGCGGNNTCTCCAGCGAGCCCGTCTCGCCGCTCGCCTTGGCGATCCTCGAGCTGCTCGACGAGCGCCCAATGCACCCCTATGAGATGGCGTCGACCATGCGCGATCGCCACCACGACGAGTTCATCCGCCTCAACTTCGGCACCCTCTATTACACGGTCGAGGTGCTCGAGCGAAACGGGTGGATCCTTGCCGCCGAGCGTGAGAAGGAAGGCCGTAGACCGGAGCGAACGATCTACGAGCTGACCCCTGCCGGCCGGGAGATTCTCACCCGCAGCCTAGGCGACCTGCTCAGTCAGCCGATACGCGAATATCCGCGCTTCGTCGCCGGGTTGATGTTCATGCATCACCTCGACGCCGTCGAGGCAGCTCGACACCTCGCCGAGCGTGCGGCCGCACTTGACGAGAAGGTCGCCAAGCTTCAGAAGGTCCTAGCCGAGCTGCGGGCGCGAGGCCTGAGGCGGCTTTCGGTCATCGAAGTCGAGCACGCAATCGCCATGCGCAAGGCGGAAGGCAAATGGGTGCGCAACCTGGAGCTGGAAATCACGGAAGGCAAGTTGGAGTGGGTGGTCGGTATCGACCCCGCCAAAGGAAAATCGAGGAGTGCACATGTCGCGAGCACGCACTAATCCCTGGCTCGTGCTGGTGGTGCTGTGCGCCGGTTTCTTCATGATCCTGCTGGACACGACCATCGTGAACGTGGCCATACCGGCCATGCTCTCCGCCCTCAACACGACTCTCGACCAGATCCTTTGGGTCTTGAACGCCTACATCCTGGTCTATGCGGTGCTCCTGATCACCGCGGGACGGCTCGGGGATCTTTACGGCCAGCGCAACCTGTTTGCCATCGGGCTCGTCATCTTCACTTGCGCGTCAGCGCTCTGCGGTATCTCCCAGAACGTCGGCGAGCTGATCGCCGCCCGAATCCTTCAGGGTGTGGGCGGCGCCGTGCTGACACCGCAGACGCTTGCCATCATCACTTCACTCTTTCCACCGGAGCGGCGCGGAGCCGCTTTCGGGATCTGGGGCTCTGTCGCCGG
>PLYD01000004.1 GCA_003151665.1 Candidatus Dormiibacterota bacterium | reverse complement strand
CGGGGGACGAGGTCGTGATTCCCACTCCAGCGTGGGTCAGCTACCCGGAGATGGTCCGGCTCGCGGGCGGCGAGCCGGTGATGGTCGACACTCAACCCAACCAGTACCGTCTCGACGCCAAAGCGTTGGCGGCCGCGATCACGCCGCGTACCAAGGTCATCTTGCTCAACAATCCGTGCAACCCGACGGGCGTTGTGTACACGGATGCCGAGCTCCGGATGGTCGCCGACCTCGCGGAGAAGAACGACCTCTACGTGATCAGCGACGAGATCTACGAGAAGCTCACCTACGGAGCCGAGTTCATCAGCATTGCCTCACTAGGTCCGGAGATTCTGGATCGCACTGTCACCGTCAACGGCTTCTCTAAGGCCTACGCCATGACCGGGTGGCGAATGGGCTATGCCGCAGCCAACCCTGAGATCGCGGAAGCGATGTCGAGCTTTCAAAGCCAGTGCACATCCGGCGCGTCATCGATCACCCAGAAAGCTGCCCTCGCGGCTTTGAAAGGAGACCAGGCGCCGGTGGAAGCGATGCGCGTCCAGTTCGATCGCCGCCGCCGTTACGTCGCGGGGCGGTTGGAGCCGATGCCGGGCATTCACCTTGACGGCATGCCGGAGGGCGCGTTCTACATCTTCCCGCGCGTCGATGAGCTCTACGGCAAGCAGGTGGCCGGCATCGAGATCAACGGTTCCGTGAGGTTCGCAGAGGCCCTGCTCGAGCGATCTCGCGTGGCGGTAGTCCCGGGCTTGCCTTTTGGATCAGACCGCCACATCCGAATTTCTTATGCTTGCTCGCTCGAGACGCTCACTGAAGGGATGGACCGGTTCGAAGCATTCGCGCGATCGCTCGCGGACGGTCGGTGAGCTCAGCCCGCGGACCAGGCTCGCTCGAGCCCTGCCGCCACCGCGGCCAGCTCGATGTCGCGGCCCACATGGCCGATCACCTGGATGCCGGCGGGGAGGCCGTCCACGGGCGCCGGCAGGCTGAAGACAGGCTGGCCGGTGAGGTTGAACGGGCGCGTGAAGCGAACGAGCGGCGAAGTGTCGACCTCGGCCGCGATGAGGGGCGCGACAGAGGCGGTCGAGGGAAGCAAGATCGCGTCCAGGCCGCGCATCGCTCTCGCGACCTCCTGGCGCATCCGCTCCTGGTCGGCGAGGGCTTGCACGTAGTCGCTGCCGGTGATCGACAGACCGGTGCGGAGCCGCGCCAGCACGTCGGGAGCGTACTCGTCGGGCCGCGTGTCCATCCAGCGCTTGTGAAACGCGGCCGCTTCGCTGAGCATGATGTCGAGGCACGCTTTTTGCATTGCGTCGAGACTGGGGAGCTCGATCTCAGGCAAGCCCTCCGAGGCGGCCTCCCAGGCTTTGCGAACCTGCGCGTCGAGCCCGTTCACCCAGCCCGCAGGTACCGCCAGGCGCAGGCGTTCGGCCGGAATTGGCTCGATCGAGCCCCAACCGTCGATGCCCGGCCCATCCCGGCGGGGGCCCGCCATCATCGCGACGGCGCGCGTGGCGGTGGCCACGTCGGGCGCGAGCGAGCCGATCGTGTCCAGGGAAAAGCTCAGCGGCACGACACCCGTTGTATCTACCGTCCCGAAGGTCGGCTTGAACCCGACGATCCCGCAGAGCGCAGCCGGGATGCGGATCGATCCTCCGGTGTCGCTGCCGATCGCCCAGTCGCAGACTCCGGCTGCCACCGCCGCCGCCGATCCGCCCGACGAGCCTCCGGCGACGCGAGAACGATCGCGGGGATTGTGGACTGTGCCGTAATGGCGATTCATGTTGGTCGAGCCGAAAGCCCACTCGTGAAGGTTCGTCTTCCCGATCATCACGCAGCCGCGGCTGCGCAGGTTGCGAATCAGGGGCGCATCTTCCGATTTTGGTTCGGTCGGCAGAAGCCGGCCGCCTCCCGTCGTGGGCGTGCCGCGCACGTCGACCAGGTCTTTGACCGCGACCACCTCGCCGTCTCCGTCCTCGTCGGTCATCGTGATGAAGAGGTTGAGGTCCTTGAGCTCGTCCGCGCGAGCGCGCGCATCGAGAATTCGCACCGACCGATTATAGAAATGCTCGCAGCGGATCCCTCACGTCACATCGGTACTCGAGGAGGTCAGTAAGAAATTGTGCGGCCCAGTGCTGTTGAGCGATGACCAGCGCAAGAACATCGTGGCGTATCACTCGAAGTTCAACGAGGTGTCGGCCAGCCCGTTCGGCCCGGCAGACGAGATCGGGATGCTCAATCACATGACCGCTGAAACGAGGCGGGCGGCGCTGAGCGAGGCCGATGCCGGGAAGCTCTTCGATCTCGCGGTCGACTACTTCGTAGGCATGCCGGTGTGGACCGATCTCGGTGATCCCGGGTTTCAGATCTGGATGTCGCATACGCCGGCCGGAAACATGATCGACAACCCGATGGAGCTTGCTGCCGCGGAGAACGAGCTGGTCAGCTACTCGGGCGACTGCATCTCGCTGTACACGCACTGCGGCACCCACGTCGACACCTTCGCCCACTTCGGGTACCACGGCCAGATCTTCAACCGATTCACCGCGAAGGAGCACCTCGGCAGCCGGCACTGGAACCGCGGCGGGGCCGACAAGCAGCCTCCAGTCCTGGCGCGCGGCGTGATGATCGACGTCGCCGCAGCCGCCGGAGTCGACATGCTTCCCGACAGTCACGCCATCGGAGAGAAAGAGCTCCTGGACGCGCTCAAGCGCCAGAAGACCGAGCTGCGCCCTGGCGACGTCGTCCTCATCCGCACCGGGAGGATGACGATCTGGCCTGACCAGCAGAGATTCGTTCCCAACTCTCCTGGCATCAACCGGCAGGGAGCCGAGTTCCTGGCCAAAGCCGGCGCCATCTATATCGGGGCGGACAACGGCGGAGTCGAGCACACGCCCTCGGCCGACCCGGAGAACTGGCTGCCGGTGCACACGTATCTGCTGGCCGAGGCCGGGATCCCGCTGCTGGAGATGGCTTACCTCGAGGACCTGTCTCACGAGTCGATCTACGAGTTTGCTTTCATCGGGGCGTGCTTGAAGATCCGTGGTGGAACCGGCAGCCCGATGCGGCCGATCGCCCTGCCCCTGCGCTCTTGACGGAGGCGCGCTTCCAGGTGCGCGCCATGACCCGTACTCCCGAAGCGGTCCTGGAGGCGACCACCTGCGTCGTTGACGGCGGGTGGGGAAACTACCGCCAGTTTCACGCGGCGTTTACCTTTTACGCCGCGAATCGCCGCAGCCGGACTTTTGTCGCCCGTGACAGCGAGGGCCGGGTGGCGGCCACATCCGTCGCCACGCGTTACGGACGCACCGGTTGGATCGGCCACCTGTTCGTGCGGCCTGAGCTGCGCGGGCACGGCCTTGGCACCCGAATGACCTCGGTTTCGGTTAGTCACCTGCAGCGCGCCGGCTGCGACTCAGTTCTGCTCGCGTCGACAGAGCTCGGGCGACCAATCTACGAGCGGCTGGGCTTCAAGGTCGAAACCTGCTACCACGAGCTGCGAGGAACAGCGCTGCCGAAGACCGTCGAGCTGGCGCCCTACCGTCCGCTCATGCCGTCGGACCGAGCGGCCCTGCGCGAGCTCGACAAGCAGGTCTCCGGCGACGACCGCGGACCGCTCCTCTCTAGATTCGAGGACTTCGCCTGGGGCGTTTCCAGGCGCGGAAGCCTCGCCGGCGCGGCGGTCGCGCTTCCGTGGGGCGGCGCGTGGGCCGCCACGCTTCCAGGCGCGAGCGACGCCGATTCAGCCGCGATGGTGAGGCTGATCCGCACCGTCGGCTCGGTTGGGCCGGAGGTCATCATGTACCCGCCTGACGAGAACCGGCTCGCGCTCGACCTCCTGCAGAACAGCGGGTTCGAAGAGCTTCGCACTGTGCCGAGGATGGTGCTGGGCAAGCGATCGGAGTGGCTCCCGGCCGCGGTCTGGAACCCGATGAGCCTCGGCCTCGGATGAGCCCGGCGCCAACCCTTGGTCAGGGCCGGTTGGCGTCCAGGTGCTCCCGAACGAGCCGCCCGGCCTCGATCACGTGCAGCTCCATCAGCCGGCGCGCCTCGCTCGCATCGCGAGCTTCGAGGGCTTCGATGATGGCGCCGTGCCGATCGCGCGTCGCCTCGTTCCACCCCGGGATGGTCTCGTAGAAACGGCGCGGCACGTAACGGGTGGCGGCCCGCAGGAACCATCTCAACCGTTTGGCGTCGGGCACGTGGTTGATAGTGCGGTGGAACTTGAAGTTCAGCTCCTCGACGCGCTGTGGGAGCGGGCGCTCGTCCGGCGGCTGGCCGAAGCTCTCCACGATCGCGTCCTGGATCCTGCGCAGCTCCGCGATGGTGGTCGCCGGAATGATGGGCGCCGCCTCCTCGATCAGGAGCCCGGCCACATGGGCGTGGACCCGGAACGCGTCTTCGACATCGCGCGACCCCATAGTCGCCACGCGAAAGCCGCGTCGCGGGATGACCTCCAGCAAGCCCTCGTTCGCAAGGGTCACCAGCGCCTCTCGGACCGGCATTGTGCTGACACCGAGCGACTCGGCGAGCTGGTGCACAGCCATCCGCTCACCGGTGGCGTACTGACCGCTGAGCAGGGCGTCGCGCAGGTAGCGAGTGGTTTCCTCACCCAGCTTTTTCCTTCCCAGGTGCGCGAGCGGGCGCTGGTCGGTTTCGCCGAAGCCGTCGGTGTCCATCAACCCTGAGGCTGCTCCGCCCATCGATACTGCTGCTCAAACCCGAGCAGGCGCTGGGCTTTCCGATTGCTCACCAGCGATCCATGCTCGGCAATCTCCTCGCGCACCGGCACCTTGGGATAGAACTTGCCCGCCAGCTCTCGCGTGGGCAGCACGTGCGCGCTCTCGCCGGCGAAGGTGTTGAAGACCTGGAACCCCAGGCCGTCGGTGTCGACGCAAAGGCGAACCATCTGCGCCACGTCGCGGACGTCGACGTACGCCCACATCTCGCGCTTTCGGATGGCCGGATCGGTGCTCCACAACGGAAACTTGGCGTAGTCCGGCGGCGCCATGACGTCGCCGATGCGCAGGCCGTAGAAATCGCCGCCCACGCGTGCGTGAAAAGCCGCCGCGGTGCGCTCGTTGACGACCTTGGACAGCCCATATGCGTCCATCGGCACCGTCGGATGCTCCTCGTCCACGGGAAAGTACTCGGGATCTAGCTGCTCGTCCGCGAACACGACGCCGTAGGTCGCCTCGCTCGACGCGAAAACGACCTTGTGAATTCCGGCGCGGACCGCAGCCTCCATGACGTTGTAGGTGCTGGTGGTGTTGATCCGGAAGACCTCTGCGTCGGGCACCAGCTGGACTCGCGGTATGGCGGCGAAATGGACGAGCACGTCAACCGGCTGCGCGCGCAGCGAGGACTGCAGTTCGTCTATGCCGGTGTACACCCCGATCGCCCCGAAAGCCTGGCCGGCCTCGGTGAGGTCGGCGATCAAGGTCCGGCAGCGGGGATCGGCGGCCGGCTTCAGGTCGACGTTGAGAACCTCGTGACCTGCATCGAGCAGCTCCCTGAGGATCCAGCCGCCGATCTTGCCGCTGCCGCCAGTGACGACGATCCGCTTCATGGCTCAGCCGGCGTGTGAGCCGAGCGCCTTGGACGCGGGGTACTGGTCAATGAACGTGCGGGCGAGGTCGATACGGCGGACGAACACCGCGTCGCCCGTTTTCTGCGCGTAGTCGATGAACCGGGCCAGCGCGTCCGCACGGCTCGGATGGCCGCTGAACCGTGCGTGCAGGCCGATCGACATCATCCGGCTGACTCCGTCGCCGTCATTGCGAAAGCCGTCCAGCTCCGCCTTGGCGTACTCGAAGAAGTGCTCCGGGCTGCCGTACCCCTGCGCGACCACGAATCGGGCGTCGTTCACCACCAACGAGTAAGGCGTCACCAGATGAGGCTTTCCGTGCACCTTCGTCCAGTAGGGGAGGTCGTCGTTGTAGCAATCGAAGTCATAGACGAAACCGCCCTCCTCAACGACCAGCTCGCGCGTGTTGACGCTCATCTCGCGGCAGTACCAGCCCAGCGGCCGCTCGCCGACCGTGCGTTTGATCGATGCGACCGCGCGTTTGATCGCCTCGCGCTCCTCGTCGCGGGTCATCTCGAAATGGTTCACCCAGCGGTACCCGTGGCCGGCGACCTCGTCGCCCCGCGCGGCCAGCTTTTTGGCCACCTCGATGTTCCTCTCGAGAGCCACGGCCGCGGCGACGCAGGTGACGTTGATGCCGGCGCTCCCGAAGACGCGGAACAGGCGCCACACTCCCGCGCGCGAGCCGTATTCGTACGCGGACTCGATCGCCAGGTCGCGCATGCCCTCCTGCTTGTACGGCAGCTCGTACAGGTCCTCGTTGAAGTCATCGCCCATCGCGTACGTCTTTTCCGAGCCCTCCTCGTAGTTGAGGATGATCTGGATCGCGACCTTGGCGCCGCCGGGCCAGGTGATCTTGGGTGGGAACTCACCGTAGCCGACCAGCTCCCTCGGCGGACCCGCCACTCCCGGGTTGTCGGTCGTCTTGAACCACTGTTCGTTGAGGCCTGTCGCCATCGCGGCTCTCTCCTTATTAATGTGGTCGTGGACAGCCGTTCTGGCCGGCCCCTTTTTCCGCGTACGACGTTATGTGATCAAAGATCTAAAGTCAATTGTTGGTGATAGCCTGAAGCTTCGGTGAGCAACCAGCCAGAGCTCTCGATCCTCGAAGCGATTCGGAGCGCCCTTATGGACGAGATGAGTCGCGACGAGCGAGTGATGGTCCTGGGCATGGACGTCGGGCAGCTTGGCGGCGTCTTCAGGGTGACGCGTGGGCTCATGGAAAAGTTCGGGCCTGAGCGGGTCGTCGACACGCCGCTCGCCGAGGGCGCGATCGTCGGAGCCTCGCTGGGGCTGGCGATCGGCGGCATGGTCCCTGTGGCCGAGGTCCAGTTCCTGGGCTTCACGCACCAGGCATTTCACCAGATCGGCCCGCAGCTCGCGCGCTACCGATTCCGCTCACGCGGGCGCTTCAGCGCCCAGGTGACGATCCGGGCGCCTTTTGGCGGGGGGACGAGGACTCCGGAGTTTCACCCTGACGCGATTGAGGCCCAGTTCGTCCAGGCGCCCGGCCTGAAGATTGTCTGCCCTGCTTTTCCGGACGACGCGAAGGGCCTGCTCCTCGAGGCGATCCGCGATCCGGACCCGGTCCTGTACCTCGAGCCGCAAAGGCTCTACC
>PLYD01000225.1 GCA_003151665.1 Candidatus Dormiibacterota bacterium | reverse complement strand
GCGCTCAGGATCTTGGCCGCGTATCGCGAGGTGGTCATCCACAGTGAGCCCGACGCGAAGTGGAACACCGCAGGGTTGACGAGAGGCAATCGGCCGGCGCGGAGAGCCAGCATCCCGATCGGAGTGTGGCCGAGGACGGCCCGTGCCTCGCTATTCAACCGCACGCGATCACTTTAAGAGGTCTCGAGCACGCCCCGTATTCGCTCCAGCGCTTTCTGCAGCCGGCCTCGGACCACCCCATCCACGCTTGCCGCGACCGCAGCTCCCAGGATCGCCCCAGGGGGCGTGTAGGCGATGCGCAGAATGATGTGCACTCCTCCCCTGACCTTGGTGAACGTGAACCCACCGTCCTGCTTGATGAGGCCTTTCTCCGACACCCACCCGATCTCATGCGGCCGCCGCCACCGGTCGAGGCGCAGCACGCTCTTGAGTGGAAACCCAAGGGCCACCATCTCGACCTCGTAACGGGCGCCGACCCCCTCGGTCTTCGAACCGATCGGCTCCCATTTGGTGACGCCATCGACGACAGCGGCGACGTGCCGGTGATCAGCAAAATAGTCGAAGGCGTGCTCGGGCGAGCACTTGACTGTCACCGCGGCCGAGAACTCGCGAGTTGCCATTTCCCGAAGATAGAAGAGTGCGATGGGTTGGCGGCAGGGTGTCGATCGCGGACTCGGTCTCGATGCCGAACCCGATCACGGGCAAAGCGCTCCGCGACAGCTTCCCCACCGACATCCAGGCACTCACCTTCGGACTGATCCGAATACGCGACAACACACTCCGACTGGGACCGCTCGACCTGATCCGCTTCGGCCGCCCCGACGTCACGCGAAGCGGCGTTTCGTGGCCGATCGAGGGCGGCCTCCTTGCACGCTCCGCCGGCGGCAACCTTCGCATCGAGCTGCTGTCCGGCCGCCTGGTCGAATCGCTCGATGACTACCGGCCGATGCTTCCCCGCCCCATCTACTCGTTGACCCAGGTACCAGTCCACCATCTTCTGACGCGCCTGCACCTGCTGCGAGTGCGCGGCCGCCGGCCGGAGGTCGGCCCGCCGGCCGACCGCTCGCGACGCATCGCCGCCGGGGCGATCGACGCCGTCTATTGCCTGTCGATGGCGGCGCTCATCGGGCGCCGGCGGCGGCGTCTGCCGGTGCTCCTCGGCTTGGCAGCCGGCTACCACATTGCTTGCTGGACCCTGTCCGGCGTGACCCTTGGCGGCGCTGTAATGAAGCAGCGCGTTGTCTCCGTCGATGGCTCGAAATTGACAGTCGGCCAGGCCCTGGCGAGGCTGGCCCTGCTGCCGCTCACCGCGGTACGGATGCGCGACGTCCACGACGACATCGCCGGCACCGATGTCGTGTCCATCTAGGATTCAGCAGTGGCTCCCCGCGTTGACCTAGTGATCTTCGGCGCTTCCGGCGATCTGGCCCAGCGCAAAATCCTGCCTTCCCTGAGGCGCCTGGCGTCCCCTGATGGGATGGAGCTCCGCCTCATAGGGGCAGGCCGGACGGCCCAATCGACGGCCCACTTCCGCGACATCGTGAAGAAGCGGAGCGGGAGCCAGCGCCTGGCCGCGACGGCTGCGTGGGCGCGAATCGATTACAAGTCGCAAACCACATTCGCGGGCCTGAAGAAGCTGCTTGTGGGTGCCGCGCACGTGATCTTCTACATGGCGACGCCGCCGGAGACCGCGGGCGACATCATCCACACGCTCGGCCAGGCAAAGCTCACCACCAAGGGCGACCCGACACGCCGGATCGTCGTCGAGAAGCCTCTGGGCCACGACCTGGAGTCAGCTCGCAAGCTCAATGTGCTGCTGGCAAAGGCTTTCGAGGAGCAGCAGATCTTTCGGATCGATCACTACCTCGCCAAGGACACGGTCCAGAACGTGCTCGCCTTCCGGTTCTCGAACTCGCTGTTCGAGCCGGTTTGGAATCGCAACCTCGTCGAGACCATCCAGGTCACCGTTGCCGAGAGCGAAGGGATCGGAAAGCGGGCCGGGTATTACGACCAGACCGGGGCCGTTCGCGACATCATCCAGAACCACATGCTCCAGCTCCTCGCGCTGGTCACCATGGAACCTCCCACCACCTTCGACGCCGAATATGTGCGCCGCGCCAAACGTGCAACGCTGCGCGCGATGTCGCCAATCAACCCGAGCAACGCAGTCCGCGGACAGTACATCGGCTACCTCGATGAGGAGGCCGTCGCGAACGACTCACGGCGGGAGACTTATGCGGCGGTTCGCCTCTCGATCGAGAACTGGCGATGGGATGGCGTCCCGATCTTTCTGCGGACCGGCAAAGCGCTGAAGCGCAGGGTCACCGAGGTCGTGATCAAGCTGCGTGACGCTCCTCACCTGCGCATTGGCGGGAACCGCCAGCGCGGCGTTCCCTCGCTGATTGTGATCCGCATCCAGCCCGACGAAGGCATCACGATCCGCATCGGCGCGAAGCGACCGGGCCCTCGCTTCGAGATGGTGCCGGCGGGCATGAAGCTCGACTACAAGGGCCTCACCAAAGCCCCGTTGCCCGACGCTTACGAGAACGTGCTGTCAGAGGTGCTGGCCGGTGGTCACTCTGCTTTCCCCGGCGCTGAGGAGATCGAGCTGCAGTGGGAGATCGTCGACCCGCTGCTCAAGTCATGGGAGGCGGAAGGCCACCCGGAGCCCTACACGAGAGGGTCGTGGGGTCCGCAGGCGGCGGACGACCTGGTGGCCGCGAGCGGCGGGGGCCGTTGGATAGTGAGTGGGGACGAACCCGGCACGGATTAGTAGGCGGAGTCGACTTCCTCCCGCCACGTGACCTCGCCGGACGTGAAGGCAAGCTGGGTCATCGAGCCCCCTTCGCTGGCGCCATGCCAGTGCTTCTCGCCCGGCGGAGCGACGACGGTGTCGCCCGCATCGAGCGACACGGCCTCATCGCCCCACGCCTGGACGCGAGCCTGGCCCTCGATGATGTGAAGCACTTGGCCACCCGAGTGCTGGTGCCAGTGCGTGTGAGCGCCGGGCTCGAAGCGGACGAAGCTGGCGCGAGTTTCCTGCGTCGTGTGGTGCAGCAGGCTCTGCAGCGCGTGCCCGTGGAACTTGCCCTTCGGCGGCTCCGCATCGCCACCGATCCGGTCAGCCGATTTGATGACCCTCATCCCAACCCCAATTAAAGCACCCAATCGGGTAGGGGCCCGGGTGACC
>PLYD01000262.1 GCA_003151665.1 Candidatus Dormiibacterota bacterium | reverse complement strand
TGCCGGCGCTCACCGAGAAGGACCTGCAGGATCTGAAGCTCGCGGTCGAGCTGGGTGTCGACTACGTCGCGCTTTCCTTCGTACGCCATCCCGAGGACGTCCTCGCCTGCAGGAGCCATCTCGAGCGTCTGGGCTGCAAGGCGCAGGTGGTGGCCAAGCTCGAGAAGCTCGAAGCGATCCGCAACCTCGACAAGATCCTGGAAGTCGCCGATGCCGTGATGGTGGCGCGTGGCGACCTCGGGGTGGAGTTGAAGCTCGGCGAGCTGCCGGCCGTGCAGAAGGAGGTGATCGACAGAGCCAACCGCGCCGGCGTACCCGTCATTACGGCAACCGAGATGCTCGAGTCGATGGTCACCGCCACCCGCCCGACCCGGGCCGAGGCGTCCGACGTGGCCAACGCGATCTGGGACGGGACAGACGCGGTCATGTTGTCCCAGGAGACCTCGGTCGGCGCCCACCCGGTTGAAGCGGTGCGTGCGATGGCGCGTATTTGCTTGTCTGCCCAGCGGCACCCGGCGTTTCAGCGTCAGCGCCAGATCTGGCGGGAGCCGGGGGAAATCGGCAGTGCCATCGCCCACGCGGCGGCGACGAGCGCCGACGAGCTCGGCGCTCGCGTGATCATCGCCTTCACCGAGTCAGGCACCACAGCACTCCGCTGCAGCAAAGCCAGGCCCCGGGTCCCCGTGATCGCGGCCAGCCCCCATCCCGACGTGCTACGCAAGACGGCTCTGTATTCGGGGGTGATCCCGCTGCTGGTAAGCCCCAGCAACGACACCGACCAGATGGTCGCCAACGCGACGGAAGCTGCGGTTCGAAGCGGGCTGGTTCGCCATGGCGACAGGGTGGTGGTCGTCGCCGGCGTGCCGGTCGGCCGCCCCGGTCAGACCAACCTGATGAAGGTAGAGATCGTCTGACACAAACGTAAACGGGAACCTACGTTTTCCAAACGCGGGTCTCAGGTCAATGCGACGGAGGGACCAGAGGCGAGGGATGGTTTGGCTGGTACAGTCCGATCTCACCCCCACCGGGCAGCCGGAACCTGGTCACCTATCCCCACCGTGCTTCTTCCACGTCCGAGCAACTGACGCCTTTTCCCTGGAGTGCCGCCATTTGGGCCTTCAAATCGGTGCACATCAAATAGAGCTCGTTCCGGACATCCTCCTCGGCGGGATGAACCGCCAGTTCTGCCGGCGGCAGCGCGAAGATCAGCCAACCGTGCCCCGCGTCCACGGATGAAAATCCAAGCACCTCCCGGAAGAAGAGGCGATCCGCCGCCGCATCGTTGCTGTACACGATCACGTGGGCTCCAAAGATCATGAATCGGCTCCTTTTGACCCCGATTATTCTCCAAAGCCGGTTCGCCCGCCGAAGCCGGCCGTCCGTGGGGAATCGGAACCTTGGAAAGGTGGAAAACGCGTGATTTCGACCGTCCCGGCCAACTCGGGACCTGTGGTAAGTGACGCTTAACACGGCCTGAACCGGACCTTCGCCGGGATACAGTTGAGTGGGCATGGCACAGTCGACTCGTGGGCTTTTGGGCCGGATTCAGAGGGCCAATGACGACGCTTCGAGGCGCTTCGGTGAGAATACCGCCGAGGTCGAGGCTTTCATCGAGGCGGCCGCGCACCTGACTCCCTGGCAGTGGAGGCAGGTTTTGGCCACCAGGCGGCTCGTAGCCTCCGTGACCAAGGAGCCGTCAGGCAAGGCTTCCGAGGCGCGGCGTGCCATCGAGGCGGCGATTCGCTCAACCGAAAGCGGGCTGTCAGAAGCAATGGCCCGAACCGGGGAGGCACTTTTCGAGGCCCTCGAGAAACGAACAGATGAGAAGGTGGTCGCTGCGTGGCAGGCGGCATCGGCGCTTGTGCTGCGCCCTCAGCTGCCCGCTCTGAAGTTCGCCGCTCACTACGCACCCTTCGCCGGGCTGATCCCGGTCTCAGCCGCCGACGCCCTCGACCCGACAACCCGGCGATTTCTGACCGCGGTTGAGGGCCTGACGATGGCTGAGTGCGAAATCCTGGCGAAGCCCTGGCGGCTGGACCACGATGCCTCGCGTGCTTTGACCCAGGCGGTGGCGAAGAGCAGGCACCTGAAAATCGAGGAGGCTGTCGCCCTCTCGGCGCTGGCAATGATCCCGGCCGTCCTGAGTGGAGACACAGGGTGGGCCGCGGTCCGGACCGCAGTCCATGGCGGGAGGGTGTTGAGCCGGCGGTCGGTGCTCTCGAGCGAAGAGATTGCGGCCCTGTGGGCGCCATTGGAGCCGGTGATCCGGTTCAAGTCACTCGATAAGAGCAGCGGCCGCAAAGGCACGGGGGCCGGCGTTCGCGCCGCCGTGACCAAGGCCATCGAGGCCATCAAACCGCCCAGGGTGGCGCCGCTCCCAGCCCCCAAAGCCCCCGCCCCTTATGGCCCGAACAGCGGTGAGGTGGCCGCGTTCCTGAAGGCGGTCATGGAGCTGACTCCGATCCAATGGCTCCGCGTTCTCGACCGCAGGCAGCTCGTCGCCAGCGTGACGAGAGAGGGCAGCGCCGAGCCGGCCAGCGTGGTCCGCGCGCTTCTGGCGACGATCGGGGGGACTCAGGAGCTGGATAGTTTCACGCGCAGTCGGGCATTCGCCGCGGTCGAGCGAGCCAGCTTCGCGGTCGAGACCAAGGCTCGCACGAAGCACGACCAGGTGGTCGAGCACTACGAGCCTTTTGCCTCGCTTATACCTCTCGACGAGGTCGATTCCGACGACTTCGTCCGGAGGCTGGGATCGCTGAGCGTTGAGGACTGGACTCAGGTGGCGGGCTCCGTGCCATCGGTCAACCAGGATGTCGTTTCTCCACTGGTCAATGCGGGGACTGCACTACTTGATTTCCTGAGGCGGCGGTCGGATGACGAGGCGGTGGCGACGTGGCATGCGGTGGCGGCGCTCGTCCGCCGGCACCACCTGACCCCTATCAAGTTCGCCGCTTCGTATGCGCCTTTTGCGTCTGCAATTCCAACCACCAGCGCGCGCGCTCGCGGCGCCATGGTGCTGCGCTACGTGACGGCCCTCGGGCTGCTGGGCAGCACCCAGTGCGAGGCTCTCGCGCAGCCGTGGCAGCTGACCGACGAGATGTCCAATGTGCTGTCGCGCGCCATGATGGACGGTAGCGCGAGACCCGCTGAAGAGGCGGCTGCGCTCGCGGCAGTGGTGACCGTTCCGATGCGCCTTTCCGGCAGCGCCGGTTGGGCGGCCGTCAAGACCGCTGCCTTTGGCGGGCGCGTGATCGCATCGCGCACGCGCCTCACGGCAGAGCAGATCGAAGCGCTGTGGAAGCCGATCTCGTCTGCGATCCCGCTGTCATCTTTGGGAGCACCGGCGAAGGCAAAGCCCGCGCGATAGGTGCGGCGGAACGTCTGGCTGCAGTCATCCCGTACTCTTCATTGGCGTGGCAACTAAGAAGACCGCAACGAAGACGAGACGCAAAACGGCTGCCAAGCCAAAATCCAAGACGCCGAAGTTCGACCGCGTCCTGGTCGTTTCGGCGCATCCGGATGACCCGGAGTTTTCAGCCGGCGGGTCGGTCGCGAAGCTGGCCAAGGACGGCGCCGAGGTCACTTACGTCATCGTCACCGACGGATCGCAGGGTGGCGAGGATCCAGACCAGAAGGACTCTGAGCTCAGTGCCATTCGACAGAAGGAGCAGCGCGCCGCGGCCCGCGTGCTGGGCGTCAAGAAGGTCGAGTTTCTCGGCTACAAGGATGGGCATCTAACTCACGATCTCAAGCTGAGGCGCGACATCGTGCGCATGATCCGAAAGTACAAGCCCGATCTGGTTATCACCCATCTGCCGGGACGCCTACTCGACGCGCCGATGGGTGGTTCCCACCCTGATCACATAGCCGTGGGCGAAGCGACCTTTGCCGCAGTCTATCCAGACTCGCGCAACCCTCGCGCCTTCCGCAGCCTCCTCAAGGAGGGATTTCCGGCGCATGTGGTCAAGGAGCTGTGGGTTCCCTACTGGACATCGGGCGATTTCTTCGTCGATATCAGCTCGACCCTCGATCTCAAGATGCAATCGTTAAAGAAGCACAAGAGCCAGGTCGCCAAGCCCGGAGCCGAGTGGGACTTCGAGAAGTTCATGCGCAAGCGACACCGCGACGTGGGGAAGAAGGCGGGCTACACGTACGCGGAGTCGTTCAAGAGAATCAAGGTCTAGCTGCGGCCGTCCAGGGTTCGTGAACCGCTCTCCAGATCACATCGGCCCACGCCGCGTACTGGATGTCGCCGGGGTGCAGCTGATCGGATGAGATCCAGCCCGGTGCGCCTTGGCTTGAAGTGCTGACCTCGGTGATGTCGACCCAGATGAACTGTCGCTTCTTCGCCTCCGTCTGAGCCAGGCGGTTGAAGTCGCCAGTGAGGCGGCGCAGGCGGCCGGGATCGCCAAAGCCGGTGGCTGCCGGCACGACCGACCAGTTGGGAATCGAGATGGCGACCGCCCGACCGCTCGGAAGGTCGATAGCAGCCACGGCGTCGTAGATCGCGGCCAGAGATCTCAAGTAGAGCTCGGCCGAGCGACCCTGGATGATGTCGTTGACCCCGATAAGGATCGTCACGAGGTGAGGTGCGACGCGGGTGACGAAGCCAAGCTCATGGTCGAGGAGGTCTTGCGTTGTGAAGCCGTTGACCGCCGGGTTGGTCAGACCGACACTGGCGCCCGTCGCCTTCGACAGGCGGGCGGCGAGGATTGATGGGTAGTTGCCGGCCTCGCTGGACGCACCGGTGCCGATGGTGTACGAATCGCCAAGCGCCAGGTAGCGCAGCGCCGCCGGCCTACCTCTGGACGTCGGCGAGCGAGCTCCACACGTCGACCTTGGTACGCACGCGGCGGACAACCTCGTCGCTGAACTCGGTCGTCAACGCGTGCCCACCCAGGTCAGCGGTTCGGATTCCGTCCGAGACCGTTTCGAACGCGGATTCGTAGATCGCGCGCGAGGCCTGGCGAGCCTTGTCGTCTTTCATGTACCCGAGCAGGGAAGCGACGGCCAGGATCATGGCCATGGGGTTGGCGACGTTCTTTCCCTGCAGCGAGGGAGCCGTGCCGTGGGGAGCCTCCGTCATGGCCACCTTCACCGCGCCGTCGTCGTCAAACGCCAGCAGCACCGACTCCGCCCCCGCGATAGTGCCGAACATCTGCATCACCAGATCGGACAGGGTGTCGCCGTCTCGGTTCAGGGCTGGGATCA
>PLYD01000187.1 GCA_003151665.1 Candidatus Dormiibacterota bacterium | reverse complement strand
TGACGCATCGATCGCTTGCGGCGTTCGACGTCGAGCTGGGCGACATCGGCTCATTTGGTCGCGGTCGCGCCGCTCGGGTGGTGTGGCTCGGACTGCGAAAGGGGGCTGAGGTAGTAGCTGCGCTGGCGTCGCAGGTGGAAGAGGAGTGCGTGCGGGTCGGGCTGGCCTCCGAGTCGAGGCCGTACACGGTGCACCTGACGCTGGCCCGCGCGCGACCCCGTGGAGGCGCAAGTTTGCCGGAGCTACCGGCATTGCCGCGCGTTAGGCCGTGGCGCGCCGATCAGTTGGTTCTGTACTCGAGTCGACTGACCAGGACTGGGGCTGTCTACGAAGCGCTGCGAACGCTAGAGCTCGCTTAGCCCGGCCTCCGCGCACTCGAGGTCCTGGTCCGGACGGCCCCCGCTGACCCCGACAGCGCCGACTACGTTCCCGCCTTCCGCGATGAGCACGGACCCAAGTCCCGGTATGAGTGGCACGCGGACCAGCCTGTCAGCCGCATTGAAGAAACCTGGCCTGTCCTGGGCCATCTTCGCCAGGGCTCCACCGTCGCGCCGGAACATCGCTGCGCCAACCGCCTTCGCCTCCGCCAGCTGAGGAGAGAGCGGCATTGCGCCATCCATCCGGCTGAGCGCTATGAGATGCCCGCCGTCGTCAACGACGGCGACAGTCACCTTGATTCCGAGCTGACCCGCTTTGGTCAGGGCTCTATCGATTACCGCCTGAGCGCGCTTGAGACTAACGGACATGGCTTAGGCTCTAGTTTCGCATGGACCTCAAAGGCCGGGTGGCAATTGTCACCGGTGGTGGCACCGGCATCGGCCGCGCCGTCTGTCTGCGCCTGGCGAAGGCTGGGCCCAAAGCCGTGGTCGTCAACTATTCGCGCTCCGACAAGGATGCGCGGGCGACGGCAGCCGAGCTGATCGTTCTCGGTCCAGACGCGATGGCCCATAAGGCCGACGTGTCCAACGAAAGCGAGGTCAAGGCGATGATGGCCGCCGTAATCGATCGCTACGGCCGCCTCGATGTCCTGATCAACAATGCCGGCACGACGCGGTTCATTGCCCACGCAGACCTGGAGGCGCTCACCGACGAGGTCTGGGACGAGATCTTCAAGGTGAACCTGAAAGGAACCTTCTACTGCTGCCGGGCTGCGGCGCCTGAGCTACGCAAGACTGGCGGCACGATCGTCAACATCGCATCTGTCGCTGGTCACCTGGCGACCGGGTCATCGATCGTCTACGCCGTCTCGAAGGCGGGAGTGCTGCAGCTCACCCGCGCGCTTGCGGTTGCTCTCGCGCCCGATGTTCGCGTGAACTCGGTGTCGCCTGGCCTGGTGTCAACGCGGTGGCTCCGGCAATTTGACGCCGGCGCGGCGGATTCGCAGGAGACAGCGGCCGCAGCGAGCACGCCGCTGAACGCGGTTGCAACCACGGACCACGTGGCGCAGGCGGTGATGGCGTTCGTGGAAAACGACATGATCACTGGCCAGGACGTGGTTGTCGACGGCGGCAAGAACATCCTGTACTGAAAATATGAGAGGGAACCCCCGGTGGTTCCCCTCATCGGCGGGCGCTTGCTCTCCCTCCGGTACATGGATGGTTTTTCTTTAAGGGTTTCTCCTCGCCGCGCACGTTCTTGTCAAGCTATAAATCGTTGGTTGGCAGCGAACTAATTTTTTGTCTTGCACCCTGAAGTGCTCACCCTTAGTGTTGGCCGTGGCCCCGAGGGACACGTTCGAGAGAGCAGGAATTGGCCGCAAGGCCGGTACCAGCACTCAAGAGGCGATCCGTCGGGGTCATTTCTTTTCCCGGGCGTTAGGCTGATCTGAAATGTCGGTTGCCCAACGCGCGCCCAAGCACACTTCACTGACACCGACTGCGGTCGAGGTGTCGATCGTGATGCCCTGCCTCGACGAAGCCGAGACGCTCGCCAAATGCATCCGGCACGCGCAGAGCGCCATCGCGACGGGAGGTTTGGCGGCTGAGATCATCGTCGCCGATAACGGCAGCAGTGACGGCTCTCAGCAGATCGCCAAAGACCTCGGCGCAAGGGTCGTCGACGTGTCGAGGAAGGGCTATGGGAGCGCGCTCATCGGCGGCATCGATGCGGCGCAAGGCCGCTTCATCGTCATGGGCGACGCCGACGACAGCTACGACTTCGAGGCGATCGGCCCCCTGATCGACAAGCTGCGCGAAGGCTACGACCTGGTGGTCGGGAACCGATTCATGGGCGGCATCCAGCCCGGCGCCATGCCCTGGTCGCACCGCTGGATCGGCAACCCCATCCTCACCTTCATCAGCCGCGTCTTTTTCCACGCGCCGGTGGGTGACACACATTGCGGACTGCGCGCCTTCAAGAAGGACGCTTACGAAAAGATGCGCCTGCGCGCCACGGGTATGGAGTTCGCGAGCGAGATGGTGATAAAAGCCTCGCTGAAGGGAATGCGCATCACCGAAGTGGCCGTGGTCCTTCGGCCGGACGGACGGTCCCGCCCGCCCCACCTCAGGACATGGCGGGATGGCTGGCGCCACCTGCGTTTCATGCTGCTGTTCAGCCCGCGCTGGCTTTTCCTGTACCCGGGGCTGGCGCTTTTCGTGGTGGGCGTGGTGCTCTCGGCGTTGCTCCTCCCTGGTCCACTCCACGTCGCGGGAGTGCGGCTCGACATCCACACGCTGCTGGTCGCGGGTTTTCTGGCCCTGATCGGCTACCAGCTCGTGCTGTTCGCGGTTTTCACGAAGATCTTCGCCGTGCGCATGGGGTTCCACCCTCCGCACCCCGTCCTCGAAGGGCTGTTCCGCTACATCACGCTGGAGGTTGGCCTGCTTGCGGGAGCGCTGATGGTGCTGGCAGGGATCGTCGGCTTGGTGCTGGCGGTTGCGAGCTGGCAATCCGTTGGGTTCGGCAACCTCGACCCCTCGCTCACGATGCGCGAGGTGATCCCGGCGGTGCTGCTGCTGGCGATCGGCACCCAGACCGTTTTCGCCAGCTTCTTCATCAGCATCCTCTCAATCGATATCGAAGGGAACGCTAGTAGATAGGCGACTCCGCAGTAACGGCTTCGAGCCACTTTCGGCACGAGACCAGGAAGCGCGCCGCCTGCAGGCCGTCGAGCACGCGGTGGTCGAATGAGAAGCAGAGGTACATCATCGGCTTGATCCCGATCATCCCCTTGATCGCCACGGGCCGGTCGACTATCGCCTCCATCGTCAGGATGCCGGCCTGCCCCGGGTTGATCACCGAATAGCTGAATAGAGTCCCGAAGGTTCCCGAGTTGTTGACCGTGAAGGTCGCTCCGGCCAGGTCGTCCGCTTTCAGCTGCTTGCTGCGGGCCCGGTTGGCGATGTCGTTGACGGCTCGGGCCAGGCCCGCGATTGAGAGGCCGTCCGCGCGTCGCACGACAGGCACCACCAGAGTGTCTTCGAGCCCAACCGAGACGCCAAGGTTGATATCGCGGTGCACGATGAGCTCGGTTTCGTGGAACGTCGAGTTGACCTCCCGGTGCTCGCGCAGCGCTGACACGGTCGCCGCCATCACGTAGGGGAGGTAGGTTAGCGAGAAACCTTCCTGCTCTTGGAAAGCGGCTTTGTTCGCGTTGCGATTGGCGACGACGCCTGACATGTCAGCTTCCTGTGTCTGCCACGCGTGGGGGATGGTCGCCTTGCTGCGGGTCATGTTCTCGGCGATCAGCCGGCGCACCCGTGTGAGCTGGACGACCTGGTCACCCTCCCCGGGGGTGACGGGCGCTGAGACCGGTTTGGCGGCGGGGGCCGCTTTGGCTGCAGCGGCGAAGTCCTGCACGTCCTTTTTGGTAACGCGCCCGCCGATTCCCGTGCCGTCGATGTTGGACAGATCGACTTTCAGCTCGGCGGCGGCCATCTGGACCGCGGGCGAGTAGCGGTGCTCACCGGTCTCCAGATTCGAGGCCGGCGCTTTTGTCGGGAGCGGCTCGGCACGAGCGGCAGCCGGCTCGTCCTTGGGCTCCGCTTGTGATTCAGCCTTGGCAGCGGGTACTGGCTCGGCAGGTGCAGGAGCTTCTTGCGTCGCCGTATTGGTTGGTGCTTTCTTCGGGACGGTGGCCTTCGGTTCGGCGGCGGGCGCTGCCGCTTTGGGCTCGGCCTCGGGCGCCGCTGCTTTGGGCTCAGCCTCGGGCTCGGGCGCCGCGCCGTCCCCTCCGACCTCCACCACCGCAATCTCCGCGCCCGCCTGGACCGTCTCGCCTTCCTTGGCGAGGATCTCCTTGAGGATTCCCGTCACTGGCGCGGGAACCTCGGCGCTGACCTTGTCCGTATCCACCTCGAGCATGGGCTCGAACTCGACCACCTTGTCGCCAGGCTTCACCAGCCACTTCGAGATGGTGCCTTCGTGCACCGATTCCCCCAGCTGGGGCATGACGACTCGCTTTGTGGTGCCCGCCATCAGAACGCCGCGAGCTCGCGCAACGCTGTGGCGATCTTCTCCGGGTTCGGCATGAAGAGATCTTCCATCGCCGGGGCATACGGGATCGACGGCACGTCGAGTCCGCCCAACCGCTTCACAGGCGCGTCCAGCCAGCGCCACGCCTCATCCGCGATGAGCGCCGCGATCTCCGATCCGACCGACACGCTGAAGTTGTCCTCGTAGAGGACCAGGCACTTGCCGGTCTTGCGAGCCGACGCGATGATCGCCTCGCGGTCCAGCGGGTAGACAGTGCGCAGGTCGATGATCTCGACACTCACGCCATCCGCATCGAGGGCCTTGGCTGCCTCCATTGCGTAATGGACCATGAGGCCGTAGCAGAAGACCGAGATGTCCGTTCCTTCGCGCACCGTGCGCGCGACCTGGAGCGGGATGAGGTACTCGCCCTTCGGCACCGGCTCCTTGAACATGCGGTAAAGCCGCTTGTGCTCAAAGAAAAGGACGGGGTCGGGGTCGCGGATCGCCGCAAGGAGGAGGCCCTTGGCTTCGTAGGGACTGGAGGGGATCACGATCTTCAGACCGGGCGTGGCAAACCGCGCCTCGATCGACTGCGAGTGGTAAAGCGCGCCATGCGCGTGGCCGCCCATCGGAGCGCGCACGACCATCGGCACCGACCAGTCGCCATCGCTGCGGTATCGAAACTTGGCGATCTCGTTGGTGATCTGGTTGAACGCCATGTGAGCGAAGTCGGTGAACTGCATCTCAGCCACCGGCCGTTTGCCCGCGAGCGCAAGGCCGAGGGCGACACCGGCGATCGACGATTCCGCGAGCGGGGTGTCGATGACGCGTGCCTCGCCGAACTTGTTGTAGAGCCCATCGGTGACCAGGAACACGCCGCCCTTCTTGCCGACGTCCTCGCCGAGGACCATGACCCGCTCGTCGCGCTCCATCTCCTCGGTCAGAGCTGAGCGAAGTGCGGACACCATGTTCATCTCTTCGGTCTCGACCCCCTGTGGCGGATCGATCGCCTTCGGCACGTCGAGCCCGTACACGTTCGTCAGCGCGTTCTCCGCGGGGGCGTCGGGCGATGCCATCCCCTCGGTGGTCGCTTTGGCGACCTCTTCCTTGACTCGTTCCTCGTATCCGGCGATCTCCTTGGCGCTCAACACACCTTCGTCGAGGAGCCGCTTCTTGAACTGCTCCAGACAGTCCGACAGGGCGAGGCGCTCGATCTCCTCCTGCGTGCGGTACCGGCGCTGGTCGTCCTCCGAGGAGTGCGCGCCAAGCCTGTCTACGAGGCACTCGATGAGGGTCGGGCCGTGTCCAGCCCGAGCGCGAGCGATCGCCTCCTTGGCGACCACATAGCAGGTCACCGGGTCGCGCCCGTCGAGCGTTACGCCGGGAAATCCGTAGCCCGCCGCGCGCTGCGCCGCGTACTCGATCGCGTACTCCTTCTTGAAAGGCGTGGAGATCGCGAAGCCGTTGTTCTCGCAAATGAAGATCTCCGGCACCTTGTGTATCGCGGCGAAGTTGAAAGCCTCGTGGGCGTCGCCCTCTGACCCCGAGCCCTCGCCGTAGCAGGTCATCAGGACCTTGTCCGTGCCGTCCATCTTCAGCGCGTATGCGACCCCGGCCCCACGTACCAGCTGTGTCGCCACCGGCGAGCCGCCAGAGGTGATGTTGAGCCGTGTGTCGGAGAAGTGGCCTGGCGTCTGCTTGCCGCCTGAGGCAGGGTCCGCCGGCTTCGCCAGCACCGAGAGCATCAGGTCGAGCGGCGTGACGCCCATGCGCAGGCACAGCACCACGTCGCGGTAGTAGGGCGACACCCAGTCGTACTTCGGCTTCAGTCCCCAGCTCACGCCGATCTGCGCCGCCTCGTGCCCGGCGCACGAGATGATGAAAGGCGCGCGGCCCTGGCGGTTCAACACCTGGAACCTGTAATCGACCTGGCGTCCGAGCAGCATGTAGTTGAACCAGGTCTTAAGCGTCTTCTCATCCAGGTCGGTGTCGCGCCATGCGACAGGTTCCTGGAAATGCCACTCGGGGCTGAAGGTCGGGCCCTTGGTCTTCACGGTGGTGGCCATCAGAAGCTCAGATGTGGATCGCGTGGCCATCGACGGCGAGGGCTGCTTCCATCACGGCTTCGCTGAGGGTGGGGTGCGGGTGGATGTTGCGACCCATCTCCCAGGCGTCGCCCTGGAACAGCTGGGTCAGCGCCGGCTCCGCGATCAGCTCGGTCGCGTTGGGTCCGACTATATGTGCGCCGAGCAGCTGGCCTGTCTTGGCGTCGGCGACGAGCTTGACGAAGCCGCCCGTCTCGCCGTGAATGATCGCCCGCCCCAGAGCGCTGAAGGGAAACTTGCCGATCTTGACCTCGCGGCCTTTTTCCTTGGCCTGCTTCTCGGTCTGGCCGACGGAGGCGATTTGCGGATGCGAGTACGTGCAGCGGGTGACGAGATCCTGGTCCATCGGCGCGACGCGCTGACCGGCGATGTCCTCGACCGCGGTCATGCCCTCGTGCGCCGCTGCATGAGCCAGCAGAAATCCGCCCACCACGTCGCCGATCGCGTGGATGCCCTCTGCCGACGTGTGCATCCACTCGTCGACCTTGATGAACCCATTCGGGTGGGTCTCCACACCGACCTTCTCCAGGCCGATGTCCTTGGATCGTGGTGAGCGGCCGACGGCGACAAGCACCTGGTGGGCCCAGACATCGCCTTGCTCCGTGTCGACGGTTACGCCGCCGCGGGCCTTCTTGGCGCCCTTCACCTTCACGCCGACGCGGCAATCGATGCCGGCCTTCTTGAAGGCGGACAGCATCTCCTTGGAGATGTCTTCATCCTCCAGCGGCACCAGTCGATCTAGGCCTTCGAGGAGTGTGACCTTGACGCCGAGCTGGCTGTAGAGCGTCGCGAACTCGACCCCGACAGCGCCGGCGCCGATGATGCAGATCGACTCCGGAACCTTGGTCGAGAGCGTGGCGCTGTCGGACGAAACGATCAGCTCGCCGTCGAACTCGAGGCCGGGCAGCGAGCGGACGGTTGAGCCGGTCGCGACGATCAGGTTCTTGGCGCGAAGCTGCTTGGCTCCGATCTCGAGCGTGTTGCGGTCGCGCAGGCGGCCGCTGCCGGCAACGACTTCGATCTTGTTCTTCTTCATCAGGAACTGGACGCCCTTGTAGAGCTGGCTCACCACGGCGTCTCGGCGCGCGGCGATGCGGGCGTAATCGAAGCGCACCTTGTCCGCGTCGACGCCGAACTCGGGGCCGCGAGCCGAGACCCGGTGGTAGAGCTCTGAGGACTCGAGCAGGACTTTGGTGGGGATGCAGCCGACGTGGAGGCAGGTGCCACCGAGCTTGTCGGCCTCGACCAACCCCACCTTCAAGCCAAGTTGGGAAGCGCGGATCGCGGCTGGGTAGCCGCCCATTCCGCCCCCGAGGATCAGCACGTCGAAGTCGTCAGCCGGCATCTATCTCAGTGTAGAAGTCAGCGCCGATCGACTTTCACTTACAGCCAGCAGGCAGCAGGTTGGCCAGTGCCTGGTTAAAGTCCGCCCCGTCGACGATCGGCAGGCCCGCCGATGGGTCGCCGTAGCGATCAATGGCGCGGTAATAGAGCGCCGGATTTGTCTCGTCGGGCATCACCAGCGGGTCGACCGCACCGCTGGGATTGAGGCATGGGTTGCCCCTCACCGAACCGAGCGCCTGGAGGTCGGCCATCTGCCGCTGCATCTGGGCGGCCTTGGCGGTCCCGAACTCCACCAGCAGCGCTCCGCTGTTGAAGCAGGCAAGGAAAAGGAGCGCCACCATGGCGGGACGCCAGGTGCCACGCCATGGAAGGCGTCGGGCGACGTCGCCCAGGATGATCAGCCAGAACACGGCGCCCACGTACACGTAGCGGCCTGCGCCGGACTGCTCGTAGCCGATCTGCCCCCGAGCCAAGCCGGTGACCAGGTAGAACGCGACCAGCCCTGCGGCCGTCCCCAGCGCCAGCCCGTCGGACCCGTGCCGCCACCACGTAAACGCAACCGCGCCTATGGCGAGCACCAGCAGCGGGATCCCGACCCAGCCGCCCTCTCCGATGATGCCGGAGACGCTCGCCCCCAGACCCCACAGCGTGTACACGGGCAGCACCAGGAGGTTGCCGTTGGCGGACGCAGAGGTCGATTGGGCGCTGTGAAGTCCGAAGGTCACGAACCAAGCCCCGAACACGACGGCGACTGGAACGAGCCACACCACCTCTCTGCGCCGGTCGCGCGTTGCGGCCAGCCGCACTCCCGCCGCGATGCCGAAGAAGAGGCCGATCGCCGAGAACATCAGCGAGGCGGTCAGCAGCGCTGCAACGATGGCCATTCGCCGCCGCGCCGTGCTCTCGAGCGCGAGGAGCATTCCGAGGCCACATGCCACCGACCCGACAAAGCTCATCTGGAATGCCCAGAGAAGGTTCTCCCAACCGGCGCCAATTACCAGCAGCATCGCCGCGCAGGCGATACCGATGAGGTCTCCGGCGCGCCGCCGCATCAGCTCGAAAAGGAGGACCACGCCGGTGGCGTGGAGGGCGAGCAGGGCGGCCATGTACGGCAGGTAGGAGCGCAGGCCCACTGTCGCGAGCAACGCCGCGTAGATAAGTCGCGTCAGCATCGCGGGGTGCCCGTTGTGCGGCTCGAGGTAAGTGGTGAGGGTCCAGTCGGGCGCCGAGAGAATGAAGGCCCATTCGTCGAAGTAGAAGGTGTAGCTGCGGGTCAGCAGCAGGATGGCCGCCGAGACCACCAGCGCGGCGAGAACAACGAGGAGCCGCGCGTGCGGTACGCGGACTTTGGCGACCGTCACGCCGCCGAGACTAACGGTCGGCGAGCGGTACCGGCTTTCGAGGTTCGGGTCCGATGTACTCCGACTGGGGACGAATGAGCCGGTTGTGAGAGCCCTGCTCGAGCACGTGCGCCGACCAGCCGGCCACGCGAGACACGGCGAAAGTTGGCGGAAAGTATTCCGTAGGCAGGCCGATCGCCTGCAGCACGCCGGCCGAATAGAACTCCACGTTGGTCGCCTGCGGCCGCTCCGGGTGCTCCTCGTGGAGCAGGGCGAGGGCGGTCTCCTCCACTTTCGAGGCGAGCTCGTAAAACTTCGGATTCAGCCGCTGGCACAATGCCTTCAGGATCTTCGCGCGCGGGTCATAGGTGCGGTAGACACGGTGCCCGAAGCCCATGAACCTCACCTTCGCTTTGCGGGCTTCACGCATCCAGTGTTCGGCGTTGTCCGCGGTGCCGATCTGCTCGAGCTGGTCCATCACGGCCGACGGCGCGCCTCCATGCGCAGGCCCCTTCAAGGCCCCGATCGCGCCCACGAGACAGGAAGCGAGGTCCGAGTCGGTCGATGCGATAACGCGAGCGGTGAACGTCGACGCGTTCATGCCGTGGTCGGCCAGCAGGACCAGGTAGGTGTTGAGGGCCTGCACGATCTCCGGTGACGCCTCTTCTCCGTTGAGCATGTACAGGTAGTTGGCGGCGTGGCCGAGGTCGGCCCGAGGTTCGACGGGCTTCAATCCCTGGGTGAGGCGGTGAAAGCTCGCGAGGATCGTCGGGAAGGATCCGGTCGCGTGGATCGCGAGAGGAATCGTGGGTTTCTGCAGCTTGTGCTCGACGCCCTGAACCGAGACCACGCTACGCAGGACGTCCATGGGATCGGTGTCCGCGGGCAGGGACTCGAGCGTGGCCATGGCAGGAGCTGTCAGAGCGCGCGAACCCGCCAGCTCCTGGGTGAGCGCGTCGAGCTCGGCACGCTTGGGCAGGCTGCCGTTCCACAAGAGGTACGCGACCTCTTCGAATGACATCTCCTCGGCCAGGTCGGCAATGACGTAGCCGCGATAGACCAGGCGGCCGTTGGCGCCGTCGACCAGGCTGATCTCGGTGCGGGCCGCGATGATGCCCTCGAGGCCGGGGACGTACTCGGCGCTCATCGCTTGGCCAGTGGCACGGGCTTCTTGCCGGGCTCGGGCCCGGTCCATACCGAGGCGGGCCGGATGATGCGCAGGTCCTCCATCGACTCGAGGACGTGGGCGGTCCAACCGGCGACGCGCGACGTGGCGAAGACGCAGGTGAAGAGAGCTTTCGGAATCCCTGCGCCGGTCAACACCACCGACGCCCAGAAGTCGACGTTGGTGGCGTTCGGCCGCTCCGGGTGCGCCTCGTGCAGGATTCTCAGCGCCACCTCTTCGGTCCTGTCGGCCTTGCGGTGCAGCTCGGGTGCCGCGTCGGCGGCGAGCTCCTTGAGGATTCGCGCTCGAGGATCGTAGGTCCTGTAAACGCGGTGTCCGAAACCGGCGAACCGCTCATTGCGGGCATGCGCGTCGATGAGCCATTTCTCGGCGAGCTCGGTGGAACCGATCTTGTCCAGCATGGTGCGAGCGGCGAAAGTGGCACCGCCATGGGCAGGTCCTTTCAGCGCCCCGATGGCGCCGACTATCGATGAGCAGAGGTCGCTGCCGGTCGACGCGATGACCCGGGCTGCGAAGGTGGAGGCGTTGAGGCCGTGGTCCGCCAGGAGGACAAGGTACAGCTCAAGCCAGCGGGTGCGGTCGGCGGACGGCTCCTTGCCATCCATCATCCACAGCAGGTTGGCGGCATGGCCGAGGTCGCTGCGTGGCTTGACGATCTCATGCCTCTGGCTTCGCCGCCAGGCGGCGGCGACGATGGTCGGGAAGATTGCCGTCAGCGCGACCGCCTCATCGAGGCTGGGCTTGGTCGGCAGCTTGGTCGAGCCCTGGGCCGAGACGACTGTTCGCAAGATGTCCATCGGATTGGTCTCGGGGTCGGCCGACTCCAGCGTGCGCTGCGCGTGATCGGTGAGGTTGCGGCACGCGGCCATCTGGTGCTTCAACGCGTCGAGCTCCTTGGTGGTGGGAAGCTCGCCGTGCCAAAGCAGGTAGGCCACCTCTTCGAAGGTCACGACTGGCGCGATGTCTTGGATTAGGTATCCACCCCTGTAGATGAGGCGGCCGTTGGCGCCATCAACCTCGCTGATCGAGGTTTCGGCGGCGACCACCCCTTCCAGCCCGGGGCTGAAGTCAGGCACGAGAGCTAAGTGTACGGAGGCCTGATCAGCGACTGTGATCACGCCTACAGTTCTGCTCGTGGTGATCCCAGGCGCGGGCCGAGTTGGTCGCACCAATGCCGTACTCGTCTGGGCAGCTTTAGCGCTCGTCGTCGCCGACCTGATCGTCTACCTGCTGCTCATAAGGGGTCAGGGCTCCCCGCCACCTGATTCGGTGGCCGTGGTTCCTTTCGTCAGCGGCTACATGCTGCTGATGGCGGCGCTGCTCGTACTGTCGCTCGGCGGTTATAAGCGTCTGGCCAAGCTGCGAGCGCCGATGCTGGCGTTCGCGGCAGCGGGCCTGCTGTTGCTCGGCGTCTTCGCGGCGTTTTCCATCGGAGTGCCGATTTTCGCGGCGGGCGTTGTCGCGGCGATTGCAGCCATCCGGACGCTGGTCGTGCGCAGCTCGCGGAACGCGATGCTGTCAGGAGCCGCTGCCGCTGCGATCGCTGTGACTCTGCTGGTGGGGGGGTTCGCGGTCACGCAGCGGATCATCGTGTGCCCACCGAACGGGACGATGGGAGGCGGCGGGTCTGGCTTCCTGACCGGCCCGTATCACTATCAGTGCGTCAACGGGACGCTCACGCGGTATTCAGGGGACTGCAACGGCGTGACCGGGGGAACCGATGCCAATGGCAACCCGATCTCGTCGAACGGCTGCTGAGCGGTTCCAATTCGCTGAAACGGCTAACGGCTACTCATAACTAATGCCCGGCCGGACCGTTACCGCTGCAGGACATGACGAGCGCCGACTGGATCAGAGCACTGGCCGTGACCGCGTTGATGGCATCCGCCTGCAGTTCGGCACCCGCGGTGGGAAATGTGCCGTCCCCGTCCGCCTCCCCTTCAGCCGGATCAAGTCCCGTCGCCAGCTCGCTCCCACCCGCAGACCTCGCGCTGGTCACCCTGCGCGGCAGCAGCTCATACCTTGTCCGCGACCTGACGGACATAAGCCACCCCAAGACTGTGAGCAACCTGGGCGCGATATCGGCTCCGGTGTTTGTGAACGGGACCGAGATCTCGTACGCCGTTGACAGCAACCTCTATCGTGCCCCACTGGCAGGCACGCCCGTGAGCCTTGTCACCAGCAAGGGCGGTGCAGGAGTCTGGAACTCAGACGGAAGCGCCGTTCTTTACACGACCGCATTCGATCCTTCGACAACATCCGTGCATCAACTCAGGGCTGGTCAGGATCAAATATTGGGTTCAGTTCACGGCGGCGGTGTCGGTGGCTGCGAAACCATCTCGAGCTGCCAGATCGCAAACTTTCTGGACTTTCGACTTCTCTACTCTCCGGACGGGACCATGGTTTCCTTGGTGACCACCGGTTTCACTGGGAGCTCGTTCCGAGTCTGGTCGTCAACCGGAATATTGGCCACGAGCAGCGATGCGCAGGCTTCGACTTTTTCGGAATGGTCGGGTACCAGCCTCTACTTTCGAGACGCCAATGGAGTAGAGGTTTGGCATGAAGGTGTGGTCTCGCCATTTCTTCCGGGCGTGGCGTGGATCAAGCCCAGGGCATCATCGGCCGCAGGTCAGATTGTTTACACGGCCCGAGATAGCAACGGTTGGGGCCACGTATACGTCGTGGACACCACGACGAGAAAAGTTCGCGAGCTCAAGAGCGCTCGCAGTGACGCCGTCTTCCTTACCTCCCGTTATGTCTGGTATCAGGGCGAGCGCGCCTGTGTCGCGAGCGATGTTTGTGGTGCGCGGCCGCCGTTCCACCCGCTGAGCGGGAAGACCTACATCTACGATCTGCAAGCGGGCACGGAGACCGAGTCGATTATCACGAGCGTGTCCGACGTGTGGCCGCACCCCGCATGATCGAAATCCGAAATACGGGGAGTTGGCTTCGAGTCCTCGGAGTGACCGCACTGCTCGCATCCGCCTGCGGCTCAACGCCCGCTGCAGCCAACTCACCCTCGGCGTCCGCCTCGGCAGCCGCCTCCCCGAGCGCGAGCCCAACCGCCACCAAGCTGTGCACGCCCTCGAGTCGTTGCTTCGCGTTGGTCACGCTTCGCGGCAGCAACCGCGTCGTCGTTCGCGACCTCACCGACATCAGCCACCCCACGACGGTAAGCACCGCGTCCGAAGCTCTTTCAATACCGCAGTTCGTCACCGCGAACGAGCTCTCGGGCATTGACTACAGCGTTCAGAAGAACGGCCTCATACGCATGTCCTTCGGAGGATCAACCACGACCGTAGTGCCCGACTCAGGCCGGCTCACGGGCTACTACGACTGGAGCCCAGATGGGAGCACCCTCGTGTACCTGACGAGCAGCGCAACGACCGTTAATTCTGTGATGGCGCTGCATCAGCTCACTGCCACCGGGGATCGGGTACTTGACGGCTCGATACCAGCGTTGCCAGCTGTCGGATGTGAATCCCAGTTCTGCCCATTGGCAGAGGGATGGGATGCACGACTTGCCTACTCGACTGATGGCGCGACCATCTCGTTCGTCGCGAGCATAGCCAACGTAAAAATCTTCAGGCTCTGGGCCTCAGACGGAAAGCTGCTCGTCAGTGGCAGCGCGCCCGCGCGGACCATGTCGGTGTGGTCGGGCAACAGCCTCTACTTTCTAGACGCCAACGGCATAGAGACCTGGCGCGAGGGGCTTACGGCTCCATTTCTTTCTGGCATGGCCTGGATCCGGCCCAACGCATCTCCAGCCGGAGGCCAGATCGTCTACGAGACCAGGGACGCCAAACACGTGGCCGCCACCTTTGTGGTCGACACGGCGACTCGCAAGATCCGTGAGCTCAAGGGATACCGATTTGACCCGCACTTCCTCACCGCTCGCTACGTCTGGTATGAGGGTCAGCGCGCATGCGTGGCGGCAGACCGCTGCCCGACCGGCTGGTTGGCGATCTCGAGCGGGAAGGCCTACATCTACGACTTGGTCGCCGGGACCGAGACCGAGTCCATCATCACCGGCGTCTATGACGTCTGGCCGCACCCCGCTTGATCGCGCTGCTAGACCATCCCCAGCTCCCAGCGCGCTTCTTCTGACATGCGCTCTGGGGTCCAGACCGGTTCGTAGACGATGTCGACGCCGGCGTCGCTGATGCCCGGCAGGGTCAGCAGGTGGTCGCGGACATCGGTCATCACCTCGGCCGCCATCGGGCAGCCCAGCGCGGTCAGCGTCATCTTGATGTCGACCCTCTCCGGCTTGATCGCGATGTCGTAGATCAGCCCGAGGTCCACGATGTTGACCGGGATCTCGGGGTCGAAGCATTGGCGCAGGACCTCGATCACGTCCTCCGGCTTGACGCTCGACTCCGGCGCGACTGTGTGTGTAGGTGTGGTGTCGGTCATGGCATCTCCAATTGCAGGCCTGCGTCTTTCCAGGCCTTGGTGCCGCCTCGGAAGTTGACGACGTCTTTGACTCCGAGCGCGACAGCCATCTCCGACGCGACGGAGGAACGCTCCCCGGTCATGCAAACGAAGATCGTCTTGTCTCGAAACTTCGCCGCCGCAGGATTCGCGAGCACCGAGTTCAACACCACGTGCCGTGCCCCCGGGACATGGCCCTTGTTCCACTCCCAGTCCTCGCGCACGTCCACGATGTCGTAGTCGCCGTCGTCCATCAGCTTGCGGACGTCATCGAGCTTGAGGTCTTTGAACTGCTCTTCCTGACTCATACCTACTTTCCTTCCTCGTCGTCGCCGGCCAACCCGTAGGCCCCGACTTTCAAAACCTTCAATGACAGCAGCGCGCACTTGATGCGAGCCGGTGAGATCTGGATTCCCAGCTCCCCCAGCACATCGTCCTTACTGATCTTCTTCGCCTCCTCTAGAGGCAGGCCCTTGAGTCGCTCTGTGAGCAGTGACGCCGCCGCTTGCGAGATGGCGCAGCCGCGCCCGTGGAACTTGACGTCCTCGATGACCCCGTCCTTGACGCGGAATTCCATCCCGATCACGTCCCCGCACAGCGGGTTGTCCTCTTCGTGGCTGATGTCGGGGTTTTCCAGGCGCCCGAAATTGCGCGGGTTCTTGTAGTGGTCGAGGATGTACTCGCGATAGAACTGGTCGTCGTCGGCGGTGGTGCTCATTTGAATATGCGCTGGGCCTCTTTGATAGAACCGACCAGCCGGTCGACTTCATCCTTCTGCGTATAGATATAAAAGGAGGCGCGAGCGGTGGCCGCCACGCCGAGCCTCGTCATCAGCGGCATCGCGCAGTGGTGTCCCGCGCGCAGGCACACCTGGTCGCGGTCTGCGATCGTCGCCAGGTCGTGCGGGTGAATGCCCTCGAGCGCGAACGAAATGACTCCCGCTCGACGCGATGGGGGAGGGCCGTAGAGCGTCAGCCCCTCGATGTCGCTGAGTGCCTCGTAGGCGTACTCGGTGATCTCACGTTCGTGGACGCGCACTGCCTCCATGCCCAGACCGCTCAGGTAATCGACGGCGGCGCCCAGGCCGATGACCTCGGCGATCGCCTGCGTCCCTGCCTCGAACTTCCAGGGCAGGTCGTGGTAGGTGGTGCCCTCGATGCGAACCGCCTTGATCATGTCGCCGCCCGACATGAACGGGTCCATCGCCTCGAGCAGCTCGCGGCGGCCGTACAGGATGCCCGCGCCGGTCGGGCCCAGCATCTTGTGCCCGCTGAACGCATAGAAGTCGCAGCCCAACGCGCGGACGTCGACCCCCTGGTGCGGGGCGCCCTGGGCTCCGTCCACCAGTACCGTCGCGCCGGCGGCCTTGGCCGCGGCAACCATCTCCTGCGCCGGGTTGATCGTGCCGAGAGCGTTGCTGACCTGGCCGAAGGCGACGAGCTTCGGCGAGTGCTCGAGGAGCTTTTGGAACTGGTCGAGGCGCAGCTCGCCGCGCTCGTCGATGT
>PLYD01000213.1 GCA_003151665.1 Candidatus Dormiibacterota bacterium | reverse complement strand
GATTGCCATTGAGTTCGACGACCACCAGGTTCCCTACGCGGTGATCGAGCAGAACCCCGAAGCACTCGAACGGCTTCACAACCAGAATCGCCTCCACATCGCAGGCGATGCCGCGAGCGAAGACATCCTCAAGCAGGCGGGCATCGAGCGCGCCCGCGGATTGATCTCGGCCGTCGACTCGGACGAACGCTCCGTCTACATCACACTGTCCGCCCGAGCGCTGAACCCGGGGCTCTTTATCATCTCGCGCGGAGGTCGGCCCGACTCGACGAGGCGCCTTGAGCTGGCCGGCGCCAATCGCGTCATCTCCCCCTACCGGATGGCGGGCCATCGGATGGCCGAGCTTGCTGTGCACCCCGCCCTCGTCGACGTCCTCGACACTCTGCATCACGGCGGGTCTGAGATCGGGGTTGAGGAGATCCTTGTCGGCCCAAGCACTACAGCGTTGGGAAAATCACTCGACGAAGCCGGGCTGCTCGATCCCTCAGGCGCCAAGGTGCTGGCTCTGCGGCGCCGCGACGGCACTCTGCACGCGAACCCGACGGGCGACCTCCGCCTGGAGGAGGGCGACCTGGTGATCGCCCTTGGCACCGAGAGCCAGCTGGTGGCGACCGCCGCGATGCTCAAGTAAGGCGGCCTCCGTAAAGTTCGCTGAATGAAGGCGCTTGGGCGCAGGCCAGAGCTTGTCGCGCTGGTCTCGGTCTTTATCGGAGTCGCCCTTGTGGCGGGGAAGCTCGTCGTCGGACTGCTGACCGGAAGCCTCGGCATCCTGAGCGAAGCAGCGCATTCCCTCCTGGACGTGGTCGCGAGCGCTTTTACTTTCGCTGCGGTGCAAACAGCCCGCAAGCCGGCCGATACCGAGCACCCCTACGGCCATGGCCGCGCCGAAAACGTCGCAGCGTTCGCTGAGGGCGTGCTGATGATCATCACAGCGCTGGGCATTGCGTTCGAAGCTGTGAGAAGGCTGACGGTGGGTGCCGGCACAGTGAACCCTGCTGCATATGCCTTCGCCCTGTTGATCGGGACTGTAGTCATCGAAGGAGGACGCGCTGGAATCCTGCGCGGGGTGGGCCACGCCGCCGACAGCGAGGCGCTGCGAGCCGATGCGACCAATCGCCTGTCTGACGTCCTCGCCACAGTCGCGGTGCTGATTGGCCTGGTCGGCGTGACGATTGGCTTGCAGTGGGCGGACTCGGTGGCCGCCCTTGTGGTGGCCGCCATAATCGCCCGCTCGGCCGCAAGGGTTGCGTGGCGGTCTGGAGACATCCTGATGGACCGCGCGCCCGCCGGCGCGGCGAGGCAGCTGCGCGCCGCCATCCAAGGGGTGAGCGGCGTGCGCGAGGTGCGGTCCGTGCGGGTGCGGCGCTCGGGGCCGAACCTGATCGGAGACGCCAGCATCGCGACTGCCCGCATGCTGTCGCTCGAAGCCGCAGGGGCGCTGGCCGACGAGGTAAAAAGGGCGGCCAAGGCGACCCTGCCGTCGCTGGACCTCACCGTCGCGGTAGAAGGCCAGACCCGGCCTGCCGACCTGGTCGAGCGAGTGCACGCGGCGGCGGCGCGGAACGGCGGCGTCCGGGACCTCCACAACGTGACGGTGGAGCGCGAGAACGACGGGTCGCTGCACCTGACGATGCACGCCAAGCTGCCGGGTGACATGACGCTGGCCACCGCCTCACTGGCCAGCGCCGAGCTGGAACGCACCTTGCGTGGCGAGCTGCCCGATGCCAATCGCATCGACATCCACCTCGAGCCGATGGAACCTCATGTCGTGCAGGGTGAAGATGTCACCAGCCGCCGGGCCCAGCTCGCAACCAAGATGCGCGAGGTGGTCGAGTCGCATCCCGAGGTCCGGCGATGCGTCGACGTCGAGCTGAGCGACAGGCACAACCGGATTTACGCCCATGTGGTGGCAGAGCTGGACGGCACCGTCAGCCTCGAGCACGCGCACCAGATCGAGTCCGAGCTCGAGGCGCAGATCCGTCGCGCGCTGCCTGAGGTCCACGAGGTCGTCGCCCGAGCCATCGCATGAGACAGGGCCGCGCGGAGGACCTGGCCGGAGTCCTCGATCTGTGGGCGGAGGATGTGCGTGCCGGCAGGCGCGACTGCCTTCCCAGCGAAGACCGCATGGCCAGGCTGCTGGCCGGATTCGATTGGGAAGCCGGCGCCCGCATCGTGGAAGGCTCTGCCGGAACGATCGATGGAGCCGTGTTGGTATCCAGCCGGCCGACTCCACTCGGAACGATCGCCATCATCGAGGCCTCGACGGCGCGAGGCCGGACTGAGCTGTTGGGCGACCTGACGAATTGGGGCTTGAGCTTTTCTAGGGCGGCAGGTGCGGCGACCGCGTTGGTGTGGCGCGGCCGCGGCCACAGCGATGGGCTCGATCGATTGGGCCTCGAGCTGGTCCGCCCTTGGTGGCGGATGGATCGGAGCCTGGCCGTCAAGCCGCCCGCAACGGCGGCCGTGGCCGGTTACGAGCTCCAGGACGCCACATCGGTGCCGCGCGACCGGTGGGCGGAGGCTCACAACCTGTCTTTTGCCGACCACTGGCGGTTCACGCCCCGCGATGAGGATGAGCTCATGGCCGGGCGGCCGGCCGACATGAGCCTGATGGCCATGGCTCAGGATGGAACGCCGGCCGCGCTGGCCCTCAGCCAGGTCGTGCGTTACAAGGTCGATGCCCGCCCGCAGCCAGTCGGGTTGGTCAGCTCGGTCGGCACCTTGCCCGAGCACCGCCGCCGGGGCCTGGCCACATGGCTGGTGGCCGAAGCATTGGTTCGCCTGCACAGGGCAGGCGCCCGCCACGCCTCGCTATACGTCGACGGCCAGAACCCCACCCACGCATTCGACGCGTACAGGAGGCTTGGCTTTGAGTTGGCATTTGAGACCGAGGTCTGGGAAGCTAGATTGCAGTGAGAGTCCAATCCCTGCAAGCGGTGGCTGCGACCTTGGCCGTGGCTGTGGTCGCGTGCGGGCCGGCCCACCCGGGAACCTCGCCGCAGACCGGAAGCGTGGCCACGCCGGGTGGAGCGACGCGCGCCGCCTCATCGACCACACCGCTTCCAGTCGCAATCCGCCAGGCGATTCCCCTTGGGTCTGCCGGCGCCGGCACCCAGGTCTATCTGAACCTTGGCCTCAAAGGCCGAGACCCGAACCGCCTCGCCGCGCTGCTGGCGGCCGGGCGGACAGTGAGCCCGGCCGAATATGCGTCCGAGTTCGGTCCCGACCCTGCACTGGCGGAGGCCGCCGTGGCCCTGCTCAGGGGCCGCGGCTTTGACGTGACGTGGTCGCCAAGCTCAGGCCTGATCGCAGCCGACGGGCCGGCGCCGGCTGCCGCTTCGCTTCTTGGAGTCTCGATCCGGAACTACCGGCTTGCCAACGGGACCACCTTTTACGCATCGCTTGACCAACCCCGCCTACCAGTGCAGCTGGCGGCGATAGTGGTCAGCGTCACCGGGCTCGACAACTACACGAAGGCGTTCAGCCATGCTGTTCGCCCCGGCGGTCTGACGCCAACAGACACGCTGGCTTTCTACAACCTGGCACCCCTCCGAAACCGAGGGCTCGATGGCACTGGCCAGACGATCGTCCTGCCGGAGATCGATAACCTCCCGAACCTCAGCGACCTGGATAAGTTCGCCACGAAATTTGGGTTGCCTCCATTCGAGCCGCTGCTGACCATCAAACGCGATCCCAACTGGGGTACCCCAGAAGCCCCCGCGGGTGAAACCGTGATGGACCTCGAGATCATTCACGAGATAGCGCCCAATGCCAAGCTGGTCATCTACCTCGCCGGGCCGCAGCTCGCGCTCGCGGACCGTGCCTTCGACCAGTTGGTGACCGACCACCTCGGCTCGATCATCTCGGACAGCATCGGGCAGTGTGAGGCGGGGGTCGGAAGCGGCCATCGGAACCTTATTGCGAGCATCGAGGACCGGGCTGTCGCACAGGGGATGTCCCACTTCGTTGCGAGTGGTGACTCGGGCGCCTATGGCTGCGGCGATGGCACCACCCTGAGCGTCGACTTTCCCTCGGCCCTACCAAACATCACGGCGGTCGGTGGGACCACGGCATTTCAGGCGGTCAACGGCGCTTATTTCAAAGAGATGGCTTGGAGCGGGCCGATAGAAGGAGCTGGTTCGGGAGGGGGCATCAGCCGTTATTACCCCCGGCCGTCATATCAGAACAATGTCGCGCTGGCAGCCGGCCAAGGAATGCGCCAGGTACCTGACGTGGCTGGCGATGCCGACCCGGCCTCCGGGTTCAGCTTCATCTTCCAGGGTCGGGCCGGGCAGGCCGGCGGCACGTCAGCTGCCGCTCCCCTTTGGGCCGGCACGATGGCCTTGATCAACCAGGACCTCAAGCAGAAGGGCCTAAGGGAAGCGGGTTTCGCGAATCCGGCCCTGTACTGGATGGGCCAGAACTCCTCCAAGCTGCCCGCTCCGCCTTTTCACGACATCACGGCTGGGAACAATCTCGCTACCGACGCCACGCCCGGCTGGAATTTCGCAACTGGCTGGGGCAGCATGGACGCCGCCGCCCTTGACCAGGCCTGGATCCTCTACATAAAAGGAGGAGGGGCTTGACCAACGGGCCGCCTCTGCTGCTCTGTCCCCACTGCGCGATGACGGTGCCCGAAGGCGATTTCTGCGGCCACTGTGGCGCGCATCTCATCACCGCAAGCGCCTCCCGCCGGCACGCCTTCGCCGCTGTGCCATCCGAGTCGGTCGCCCATCTGTCGATCGTAACCACGTTGTTTCCGCACCTGACGCACCGGCGTGGGGGCGCGTTTCGCTGGTCGCTTGTTGGTGGTAGCGCCCTGGTCGTGCTGCTCGCCGCGCTCCACCTGTTCGCGCCGGCGACGGCCGTGGCGGTGTTCCTGCTCCCGGCCCTCTACCTCCTGTACCTCTACGAGATCGAGGTTTATGAAAACGAGCCGTGGCTCGTGATTGGGGTGACGATGGTGGCGGGCGCGATCCTTGGCTTTCTATTCACAGCATCGTTGGAAGCCGCTGCTGCGCAGGTCAACCTCAGCGGCGACAACGGCACTGGATTCCTGCTCGCCGGCGTGGTCGTGCCGATCGCGGCGCAGGCGCTCATGCTGGCCGGCCCACTCTTCCTGTACCAGTTCAGAAGCAAGCTCCGAGAGCCGCTCGACGGGCTGACGTTCGGCGCGGCCTCGGCCCTCGGTTTCACTCTCGCCAGCTCCCTCACCGCATTTGGGCCGCTCATCGGAGGCCCGCTGGTGGGATCGGGATCGGCGATGGACTGGGCGCTGCGATTGCTGCAGGCAGGGATTCTGGTCTCCCTGATCAACGCCAGCACTTCCGGCCTCATCACTGCGGCGCTCTGGCTGCATCGGTACGACCTTCGACGCTCACCAGGAGCGTGGTACGCGAGCATCCTCACAACGTTGTTGGTGGCGCTTGGCGCCCAGATGGTGGTCGGCATGCTCACCTTCGTCATCCCCGACCTCGTCACGCAGGTGGTGATCACCGGTCTGGCTGCGATTGGGCTTTTGCTCTACCTCCGGCTCGTTATCCATCGAGCTCTGCTGGCCGAAGGGGCCGTGCACGAGATCGGACCCGGCGCGCCCTGCCCAGAATGCCGTCGCGTCGTGCCGACCATGCTGTTCTGCCCAGCTTGTGGCGTTAACCGCCTGGCCTCCTCGAAGCACTCGCGACCGCAGGTGACCGGCGTCTGATGGCGGTTCAGACCCTCTACTGCGGACGGTGCGGCGCACCGCTGCTTCCCGGCGCAGCTTTTTGCGGCCGATGTGGTGCGCCCCAGTTGGCTTTCGGTGCGGCGGCGCAAGGTGTTGCAAGCGCCTTGGCCGCGCCGCCCGTGGCGCCGCCGGCCGCTTACGGGTATCGCGTCGCGCAACCCGGTGCCTTTCCCGGAGCGGGCGGGGTCAAGGTGCCGCAGGTCATGGTCATTGGCGGCTTGATCGTCATCCTCGCCGTCGCTGTGGTGGTGATCACGACCTTCGCGGTGTCGAGGGCAGTTGGCAGCCCGCCGTGCACGGCCAACTGCGGCCCGCGGCTCGTGGCTCCGTTACCGGAGGCCAATACGTTCCACAGCAGTGCGTTCGCCTTTGAGGTCGACTACAGCTCGAACTGGAAGGTGCAGGGTCAGAACGGCAATGGAATTGCGCTGACCACGCAGGCTGGCATCCTCCAGGTGGTGGGCTCGCGATCTGAACAGTCCACAGGCCAGCTCATCGACAACACCGTGACTGCCCTTCCTTCGTCGAAGTGGCAAAGCGTGACTCGCGTGTCAGACCTGAAGGGAGCCCACATCGGCGTCCAGGATGGACAGGGCGCAATCTACTCGGCGAACCTGATCGGTCCGGGCACAACGGCGACCAAGGTCCGGTTCGCGGTCATCGCCGCCATTCGCGGTGGCGTCGCGGTGGTCATCTTCGCCGCCGATCCCGCCGACACGAAGGACTTCGCCAGTGGTATTCCCGAAGGCCAGTCGTTCGACTACCTGTGCCAGGAGTTCCGCTGGGCACAGTGACGGGCGAAAAGCTCGGAATCCGCTGATCGTGGACGCCACGCTTCTTGCCTTTGCTGGCGTTTCTCTGCTTCTGGCCGTCACCCCCGGGCCGGATATGGCGGTGGTCACCAAGAACGCGCTGGCTCATGGTCGGCGCGGCGTCATCCTGACCACTACCGGCATCGCCCTGGCGCTTGCGATCTGGGTGACCGCGACAGCTGTCGGCGTATCTGCGGTGGTGAGGTCCTCCGGTGAACTGCTGTTTGTGCTCAAGGTCCTCGGCGCCGCCTACCTCGTGTACTTGGGCATTCGAACGCTAATCGAGTCGCGGCGCCGCCACACCGACCTGCTGGCCGGCGCGCCACCCGCCACCCCCGCCCGCGCGATATTCCGGCAGGGCTTCATCTCAGCGTTGTCCAATCCCAAGCTGGGGGTGTTCTTCGTTACGTTTCTGCCCCAGTTCGTGACGCCCGGCCAGGCGCTATTGCCGAGGCTGCTGCTGCTTGGCTCGATCTTCGCCTTGATCGGTTGGACCTGGATGAACGTCTATGGCCTCTTCGTGACACGGATGCGGGACTTCATCACGGCGCCGCGCGTCCGGCAGTGGATGGAGCGCGTCACCGGAGTTGTCCTGCTTGGGTTCGGCGTGCGCCTGGCGGCCGAACGCTTCTAGGGAGCGCTTATTCGGCAGGCAGCTCGAAGCTGATGTCGTAGACGCCACCCATCAGCTTCGCCCGGTGGATCCAGCCCATCTTCCTGAGCAACCCGAGCATCTGCTGGTTTTCCGGAAGGACGATGAGGGTGAAGGTGTTGATCCCATGCTCACGCGCGACCTTGCCCAGGATGCTCAACAGCGCACTGCCCAGGCCACGTCGCTGATACTCGTCGATCACCGCCACAGCAGTCTCCGCGACCCGCGTGTTGGGAACTCGGTCGTATCGGGCCACGCCGACGATTCGCTCTTTGTGGGCGGGCTTGGTCGTGGTCGCAACCAGCGCAAACCTGTCGTTGTAGTCGACCACCGCCAGGCGGTGCGCGAGTGCGTCGGACATTCGCTTCATCGGCGAGAAGAACCTGAAATAGACAGTCCGCTCGGACATTGCGGCGACTGCTTCGTGAAGCAGAGGCTCGTCCTCCGGGACGATTGGGCGCACCAGCACCTTCGACCCATCGGTGAGCTCGATCGTGCGAGCCTCGAAACCGGTCAACGCCACGACAGCTAACCGTACGCGAACTACCATTCGGCGCGAATGGGCGCAGCTCAGTACCGGCGCAACCTCGCCATCGCCGCGGGCGCCGTGGCCGCGATCCTCTTCGCCGCGTTCGATCTCTACCAGTGGGCTCAGGCCTACGCATCGGACAACTTTCACAACGACCTCACCTTCTATTACGCGGCCGCCAAGATCGGCCTGAGCCACGGCTGGCAATCCATTTACGACCTACGGCTTCAGCAGGAAGCACTCGATGCCCTCGGCTCACGAATTCAGATCGCCGAACTCGCCCGTTACATCAGCCCGCCCCCCTTGGCGTGGCTGGCCGTCCCTCTGACCGTGCTCCCTTTCCAGGCCGCCTACTACGTGTGGAGCGCATTGCTTCTCGGCGCTCTGGGTTGGACGTGGTACCTCACTGCGCCAGGCACCGGTCGCCTGCGCCTGGTTTACCTGGCGGCAGCGGTTGGCTGGCTCCCGGTGATCTACGGCCTACAGCTCGGCCAGCCCGGCCTCTTCGTGGCTCTCGGCCTGGCGGGCTGCTACGCGCTGCTCCGTAACGGCCGGCCGTTTTGGGCGGGCCTCGCCCTTGGCGCGCTGGTCCTCAAGCCGCAGCTCGCATTCCTGGTGCCGCCTGCTCTGCTGGTCGGCGGACGCTATCGCGCGTTTTGGGGCAGCGTCGTCGCCATTGGCGCCCTGGCGCTCATTGCGGCCGTGGTCGTCGGCCCGTCAGGCATCGCCACCTACCAGGAACGCCTGGCCTTCGCGGCCGGGGTTCCCGTCAACCGAGAGCTGACCATCGCCGGACTCATCGGCAACGTCACTGTGGCGCGCATCATTCAGGTCCTGCTCGCCATCTGGTCGCTGGTCCTCGTCTACCGGCTCCGTGGTCGAGGCCACGAATGGATCTTCATTCCAGTCCTGGTGGGCGGGCTCGTCGCGAGCCCGTATCTCCACCTCGACGACCTTGTGATGCTCGGGCTCGCCGGCTGGCTCTACCTGCGGACTTCGCCGCGACCTGGGTGGAGCTGGATCGCGGTCATGGCGCTGGTCATTGCGGCGGAGGGCATTCCGTTCTGGGGTCCATTGCCCGTGATCGCCGGTGATCTGCTGGCGCTTCTACTCCTAAGCCTGATGCCGCGGCATACGGCTCACGCGTCAGCTCCCATGCCGGCCTGAACCTTCCGCGAAACGGCGTGCGCCCTCCTGCGCCTCGCCCGAGGCGATGACGTCGAGTCCGCCCCGGAATTCCGCCTTCATCGCTTCATCGAGATTGAGAGACCACTGGCGGAGGAGGCTTTGCCGGTCGGCACGCAGCGCGCGTTGAGGAAAGTCGGCGAGCCGGAGCGCGAGGTCGACGGCCGCTTTCAGAGCAGTCCCGGGCTCGACCAGCCGGTTGACCAGCCCGATCTCGAGCGCCTCTTCGGCACCCACGGGACGCCCGGTCAGGATCAAGTCCGCTGCCCGGCCGTGTCCGATCAGGCGAGGTAGCCGGATGGTGCCGAGATCGATCAATGGCACCCCGAATCGCCGGTTGAAGACACCAAACGTCGCATCTCGCGCAGCGACGCGGAGGTCGCACCACAGCGCGAGCTCCAGGCCGCCGGCGACTGCATAACCCTCGATCGCGGCGATCACCGGCTTGTCCAGCTCGAGCCTGGTTGGACCCATCGGTCCATCGCCCTCTTCGAGCAGCCCGTTGGGTTCGCCGGCTGCCACCGCCTTGAGGTCGAAACCGGCGCAGAAGTTGTGCCCCGCGCCGGTCAGGACGGCGACCGACAGATTTTCATCCGCGTCAAACCGTCGGAAACATCTGGCGAGCTCTTCCGCGGTCCCGGCGTCCACCGCGTTGCGCGCGTGCGGCCGGTCGATGGTGACGGTCGCCACTGCGCCCACGACCTCATACATGACCGTCACGAGTTTTCGCGCTCTTACGGATTGCCGGCGATCAGCGAATCACTCGGCGTCCATGTACGGATAGCGATGGTCCGTGGGCGGCACATATGTCTCCTTGATGGTGCGAGGGCTGGTCCAGCGGATCAAGTTCAAGAACGAGCCCGCCTTGTCGTTCGTGCCCGACGCGCGCGCGCCGCCGAATGGCTGCAGCCCAACCACGGCTCCGGTCGGCTTGTCGTTGATGTAGAAGTTGCCGGCCGCGTTGACCAGCGCCTCGGATGCCTTGCGGATGGCAGAGCGGTCGGTAGCGAAGATCGCGCCGGTCAGGCCATATGGGCTGGTCCTGTCGCAAAGGTCGAGCGTCTCCTCGAACTTCGAGTCGGGGTACGGGTAGACCGTGAGAATCGGACCAAACAGCTCTTCGCGCATTGTCCTGAAATCGGGGTTTTTGGTCTCGATCACAGTGGGCCGCACGAACCAGCCGACCTTGTCGTCTCCCTTGCCGCCGGCGATCACCTTGGCATCGTCTGCCTTGCTCGCGTACTGGATTGCGCTCATGTGCTTTGCATAAGCCTTGCCGTCGATCACCGCGCCCATGAAGTTGCGGAAATCGGCAACATCGCCTTGGGGGAGCGCCTCGACCTGGTCGATAAGCTCCGAGCGCAGCGTCTTCCAGATGGACTGAGGAATGTAGGCGCGCGACGCCGCCGAGCACTTCTGGCCCTGGTATTCGAACGCTCCGCGGACCATGGCCGTGCGCAAGGCCTCGGGATCGGCCGAGGCATGCGCGATTATGAAGTCCTTCCCTCCCGTCTCACCCACCAGCCGTGGGTATGTGCGATAGCGGTCGATGTTCGCACCAACCTCTTTCCACATTCCCTGGAAGACCTCTGTCGACCCCGTGAAGTGAATGCCCGCAAGGCTCTTGTGCGCGAGGACCTGTTCTGAGATCTCGGAGGCGCTGCCGCTGACCATATTGACCACGCCAGGCGGGAGACCCGCTTCGTTGAGGAGCTCCATCAGGAAGTGGCAGACCAGCAGGGTCTGGGTCGCTGGTTTGAAGACAACTGTGTTGCCCATGAGGGCGGCGGCCATCGGCAGGTTGGCGGCAATGGACGTGAAGTTGAATGGGCTCACCGCAAAGACGAAGCCTTCGAGCGGCCGATACTCCATGCGGTTCCATGCTGTGCCGTCGTTGACCGGCTGCTGCGCGTAGAGCTGGTCCGCGAAGTAGGCGTTGTAGCGCCAGAAATCGACCGACTCGACGGCAGCGTCGACCTCCGACTGATGCACCGTCTTCGATTGACCGAGCATCGTTGCCGCGTTGATGGTGTCCCTCCACGGTCCCGCCAGCAGGGACGCTGCGCGAAGCAGCACCGCCGCTCTCTCCTGGTAGGAGGTCGCGGCCCACATTCGGCGTGCATCGAGCGCGGCCTCGATCGCGTCGGCGAAGTCTTTCTTTCCGCCAACTGCGACCTGAGCGATAGACAGCTCCTTTCGGTGCGGAGACCGGATCTCGGCCTTTGACGCCCCCCAACGGCGTTCGCCGCCGATCTGCATCGGAACGTCGGTCCGGGCGTCCGTGAGCTCGGCCAGCCTCGCCTTCAGGCTCGTCCGGTACGGGTCGCCAGGGGCATAGGCGCGAATCGGCTCGTTGACGGGAGTTGGGACCTTGTAGTGTCCGTCCGCGGTCATATCACACCCCTGGAAATAGAAGACCCTGCCGGCGCCACCACGATGATGCCGGAAATCAACGGTCTGGCGTAACGGAGCGCAATCCCAGTCCGAATCTGAGCCCGCAGCGATATGGCACCTCGGGCACGGGTTACGCTAGCCGCATGAGCTTAGACGCTGAGGGTTACGGGTTTCCGGAGCACGAGCGCTCGCTCGCGCGCCTGATGGACGACATTCGCGTGCTGTCCCCCGCCGGCATAGAGAGGGTGGCGAAGGGCTGGGATGAGCATGTCGGCAGCAAAGGCCAGCAGGCTTTCCATGATGCCGAGAAAGCCGCCATCCATGCGATCGAGCAGGCAGACCGCGGCCCCGCATGGGATCTGGTCAGAAGCTCGCTGTTCGGTTTGACAGAATCTGGTCAGGCACTGGTGTCCTGGAAGGCGGAGCACGGCGACGTCGGCCACAAAGCGGAAAGGGCGGCGTTGGCGGCGGCCCTCGGTCTTGTCGCCGGCAACCTGGTCACCAAAGAGCAGAGGGCGACACTGGTACGACCGATGGCCGAAGCCCTTCCCTGGCTCCACTCCGAATAGTCAGACCGGGAGGCTGATCGCCCGCAGCCGGCGGCGCGCTTTGGCGTTCGAACGCAACCTGCGGTTAGCTGTCGGAGGCTGGAATCAGATCTGCCAGGTCGATGCCGATGTCGGCCAGGGCCGCTTGGTCGACCGCCTTGCGGCTCTCGATCAGCTTGCCGCCCAGCTCGTTTGTCTTCTTGTCGTTCATTGAAAGGACGGCATCGACCAGACCGCCGTTGAAGTAGAACACCGAGAAAGCGAGTCCCTTTCGGTCGCCGCGCCAGACCGCGTGACTGTCGCCCGACGCGTGACCTCTGTACTCGAGGCTCACGTCGTACTGGTCTGACCAGAAATAGGGAAGCTTCGTGTACGGCGCGTCCCCGCTCACGATCGCGGTGCCGATGGCGCGACCCTGATTCTTCGCGACCTCCCAGTGCTCGACGCGAATGCCGCGGCCCAACACCGGATGCGGGTGGAAAGTGATGTCGCCGCCGCAGTAAACGCCGTCAGCCGCCTTGAGCCCTTCGTCAACGCTGACCCCGCCACCTTCAATCGGCAGCCCCAACACCTTGGGGATCTCGAGGTTGGGGTCGATGCCGACTGCCAGGAGGACCAGATCGATCTCCTCCCGCCGCCCGTGGGAGAGCGTGACCCCGTCCACGAGCTTGCCCGTCTCGTGCCACTTCTCAACTTTGGTTCCAGTCCGCACGTCCACACCCTTGTCGCGGTGGATCGATGCGTAAATCTTGCCGACCTCCTCGCCGAGGGCCCGCGACAACGGCACAGGCGCCGCCTCGACCATCAACACTTCCTTGCCGAGCTGGCGAGCAGAGGCCGCAACCTCTGCTCCGATAAAGCCCGCGCCGACGAGCAGGATGCGAGAGCTCTCGTTGATTGCTTTGCGGACCGCCTGGCTGTCTCGAAGCGAGCGCAGGGTGAGCACGTTGTCAGCGTGTGGAGCGCCGGGCAGCCATCGCGGCGTGCCGCCCAGGCCCAGGACCAGGACGTCGAAGTTGACCTCGCCGCCGCCTTCGAGTGCAAGGGTTCGGCTCGGCATGGAGCCGCCCACGACGCGCTGATTCAGCTGGAGTTCGATGCGCTCCTTCGAGTAGTCGGCCTCATCGTGCAGGAAAACCTTTGGCAGCTCGACCTCACCCCGCAGGAACTCCTTTGACAGATAGGGCCTGTCGTAGGGCCGGTTGTGGTCAGCGCTGATGATGCGAACCTCGCCATCGAAACCCTTCTTGCGAAGGGCAAACGCGGCATAGTCTCCAGTGCCCCCTCCCCCGACGATCACCACCCGTTTCGCGGCCATAGATCAAATCTCCGAATGTCGAACCATCACCCAGAGGCGATTGTCGCCTCGGCACTCAGTTTAGGAGCCGCTATCGGATTCCTTCGAACAACGGCCTAAACGGTTGGAGTGGAGGCACACTTACCGGGAGCCTGCGATACCTCCGAAAGTGGCGAGCAGCACCAACGTCGTTCCAAGAACCACTGGGCTGGCCATCGCAATTTGTTTGAGATACCGGTGGCGACGGCGCCGGCGAATGACGATCAACCTGGCTTCCAAGCTCGGCATCATCTACTTGAGTGTCTCCTCAGGCCGTTGGGAGGATGCCAGCACTTCAGGGGTGAAATCTGGAGACCGCTCCCGGCCACCGTCAGAGTCGTCTGTAGCGCGTAACAAAGTCAGCAATACCCCTCTGACGCGGCTCCGCCGGTGCGCAAAATGCATGCCAAATGCCGACCCTCCGAAATTGCGTAAGGTCACTGGGCGAGCAAGAAGAGCGCGCGAAACGCGCCCAGGCCGCACGTGTCGGTAGCGACGGACCGATGGGTCATCTACGGCACGATCCCGCTGCGATTTTTTCTGGGCCTTACCTTCGTCTACGCGGGCCTGCAGAAGATTGCGGACCCTGGCTTCCTCGACCCTACAGCACCGACTTATATCGGAGCGCAGCTGCAGGGCTTCACCGCAACATCGCCAATCGGCTTCCTGATCTCTTGGCTTGCGTTGCCCATCCCCCAACTGACTGGGATCAGGGTCATCGGCGCCCGAGCTTGCGATTGGAACTCTGGTTCTCCTAGGGGTGGCCACCCGCTGGGCTGCCGCAGCGGGCGCGTTGATCAACCTCGTCTTCTTCCTCACGGCGAGCTGGGCGGTACAGCCTTACTTCCTCGGCTCCGACAGCATCTACACGGTGGCGTGGATCACCCTTGCGCTGGTCGGCGACCAGGGAGTGCTCACGGCACGTCATTACTTTGCGCCACAGGGTGCAGGCCACCTGAGAACGCAGATCGTTGCGGACCCGGCGCGCCGGAGACTACTGGTTCAGCTCGGCAGCGTAGCTGTGGCGGTCGTCTGGGTGCTGGCGCTCCTGCCCCGCACCCGACATGTCGGAGTGAGCGAGCCGCCAGGGGCCGGCCCAAGCCCTTCTTCAAGCCCGTTGGCGAGCCCGTCGGGATCGCCGACCGCGGGGTCCACGCCTGCCGGCACGGAAGTGGGGACCGTGGCCCAGCTCCGATCAGCCGGCAGCTTCACATTCTCGGATCCAGCCAGCGGCGACCCGGCGGTTGCCATCGAGCTTGCGGGTGGCAGCATCGTCGCCTTCGATTCCATCTGCACCCACGCTGGTTGTCCGGTCAGCTATGACTCTGGGCAACGTCTGCTGGTATGCCCGTGCCACGGCGCCGAGTTTGATCCCGCCCACGGAGCCGCCGTGGTCGCCGGCCCGGCGCCAACCCCACTGTCGCCGATCAAGGTACAGGTCGGTTCGGATGGCGGAATCTACGCCGGCTGAGTCGTTTTCGTCAGGCCTGCTTGGGCGCGGGCGAGGGCAGTCGCGCCTGCACCCAGCTCCGCAGTGCATTTACGTTCAGAGCTCCAACCACTCGATCACGCTCCTTCCCCTCCTCCATTAGAAGGAGGGTCGGGATCGACCGCACACCAAACCGCTGGCCGAGGGTGGGCTCGTCGTCGGTGTTGAGCTTGACCACCTTGAGCTTGCCGGCAAGCTCTTCGGACAGGCGTTCTACGGCCGGCGCGACGATGCGGCAGGGTCCACACCAGGGCGCCCAGAAATCGATGAGAACCGGGATCGGCGACCTCTCGACCACCGCTGCGAAGTCGGAGGCGTGGGTTTCGGCCAACCACGGCAGGGGCCTTCCGCACTTGCCGCAGGAAGGCACGCCGGTAGCGTCGGCGCGAACCCGGTTCTTCTGACCGCAGCTGGGACAGGCGATGACCTTCGGATCACTCATCTCTTGTTCATCATTCCCAGCACGCCCACAGCCTATTCATAAGGTCCTGGCCCGGCATCTCCATCCCAGAAAATATCCACTTGCCGGCCTGCCGGCCCTGTTCAATAGCAGTAACGCGTACATGCGGATTGCTTCGATATCCCACTCGATGTTCGCTTACGGTCGGGGCTCGCCGGCTCTATCCGCTAGCCAAAACCGAGTTCAGGGAAGCGAGTGTTCTCAGCTCCGCGAGGTAAGGCACCGATCGGTCTCGGGTGATCAGGTTGAGGACAACCTGGTCAGCGCCCGCGCTCAGTAGAGCACCGATGCGTTCGTGAATCGTCGCTGTTTCGCCCCAGGCCACGACCGCATCGAAGAGATCGTCTGACCCGGGCGGCTCGAGCTCGTCGGGCTTCCAGCCCAGCCGGAGCAGGTTGTTTCGATAATTATCAAGTCGCAGGTAAAGGTTCGTGTGCACATCCCCGATGGTTCGCGCCTCCGCGCGGTCAGGCGCCAGCACGACCGGAAGATCCGCCGCCAGGAACGGCTCTGGTCCGAGCTGCTCGCGAACCAGCCGGATGTGCTCGGCTGTCGTGAAATAGGGATAGGCGCCAGCGGTGCGCTCAGCCGCCAGCCCGACCATTCGCGGACCGAGGGCGGCGAGAACAATCGGGGGAAGCTGCGCTTCAGGACCGCGCCAAGGCGCTTGCACCATCTGATCCAGGTAATCCCGCATCGCGGAGACCGGCCGGGCGTAATCGTGCCCGCGGGCGGCGACCGCGGGGGCGTGACTGACGCCCAAACCAAGGATGAATCGATCGGGCCACGCCTCGGCTAGAGCGCGGCCGCCGGCCCCCATCGCCATGGGGTCGCGTGCCCAGATGTTGGCGATGCCGCTGGCGATCACCAACTTCGAGGTCGCACTCAGGAAGATCGAGGCTTGCGCGAAAGCTTCCCGCGCAACCGCCTCGCCGTACCACAGCGTGCCATAGCCCAGCTCCTGGATTTCGGCCGCAACCTCTCTCTGGATGGTGGATGGCTGAGCAGCGAGGGCACCGGAGAAAATGCCCAATCGGCCTGGCTTGATGTTGCCCAGCCGGGTCAAGCTCACGTCCTTGAGATTATCCGGACGGCCGTGTCGGTCGCAGAAACGATCCTTGGCCCTCGCGCCTGCGGTTGGTGCCAGGGCTGAAGGTCCGGGTCGGCTACGTTGTTGTGATGGCTACGCAGGATTCAAACCAGAATTTCCGGGAGTCCGTCGCGCTCTCGCGGCTGGTCGACCCACGGCCGACCCTCGAGAACCTCGCACGCAACACAGGCATTGCGTACGACGACGTCGTCCACCACGCGCTGGTCCGTTATGCAAGCTCCGGCGCCGAAGCTCTGCTTGCGTGGGAGCCGTATGCACTGCGCGAAGTGATTGCTGCTCGCAAGGCGGAAGACTGGGCGAAAGTCGGGGCGATCATCGACTGGCTAGAGGCAGGCCTCGAGTCATCGGAGTGGCACTGAGCCGCGGACGCGAGTCAAGCGCCTTCGGCGAGATCGAGCTGGGCAAAGCCTGAGTCCAGGCGCCGCTCACCAGCCGCCCACGAGACAGGCCGCTTGAAGACGGGACCGGCGAACGCGAAGGAGTGATACTCGCCGTTTTCGCCGCAGGCGTCGATGCCTGTCTTTGCTATCTCCGAGGCGAATCGCTCGTCGATCACGCGGCCCAGCCACGACTCGTCCAGCTTCGCCAGCTCCACGCAGGTGATAACGGCGCGACCACCCAACGCTACGAACTCATCAAGCAGTAGTTGGGGCGCCTCACCCCAGATCGGTTCGACATGTTTCAGCCCGGCGGCGATGACGCGGTCCTCGTACCAGGCCCTCACGTCCGCGAGGTGGATGTCGCCGAATAGGACGCCTCTGAATCCCTCCTCGCGGAGCGACGAAAGCTCTTGTCGAAACCTGGCTTCCATCTCGGGCCATGTGGTGGGGATGGCGTGGAGTTCGATCCCGGTCGCGGCGGCCTGAGCCTCCAGCATCTCGACCCGTGTGGCATGAAAGCGAACGCGCCGGGTAGCACTGTCATAAAAGGAGAGCAAGCGGTCGACCACGATTCCCGACCTCAAGGCGCGGCCCAACGCGAGGGCACTGTCTTTGCCGCCGGACCACATGAAGGCGTGCCTATCGCTCATGCGCACTCAAGCATGCAGTTCGAAGCTCGGACTGGGCGTCGCGCCGGGCCCCAGGCCAGGCGCCCAGGCCAACCAGTGCAAGGTTTCGATAGTTTTAAGCATAATTTGGCGGTTGAGTACTTTGGCCCGCCCCGCTCGCTCACCCTGGCTCAGCCTCGGCGAGGCGAGTCGCCTGCTGGGCGTCACCCCGGCCACATTGCGTCGCTGGGCAGACCATGGAGACGTCGCCGCGTTCGTGACGCCAGGCGGGCATCGACGCTTTCCGCGAACTGTGATCGAGGCCCTTGTGCCCCAATCCCGGGTGCGCCGGCCGCCACTCACCGGCCTCGGAGCCGCGGCCCTGCGCGTGGCACGGGTTTACAAGCGAGCAAGACCGGTTGGCCAGCCGGTCGCGTCGCCCTGGCTCGCGGCCTTGTCCGACGCCCAACGGGCCGAGCTTCGCGAGCGAGGTCACCGTTTGCTCGCAACGCTTTTGGAGCACCTCGATGAGGAAGGTCCACCACGATCGCCGGAGAAGCTGGAGCAGGCCGGCGCTTTGGCCTTTGAGTACGGCCAGCGGGCCGCCGCTCTCGGCGCCTCGCTTTCGGAAACGGTCGAGGCTTTCGTTCGATTTCGAGGAGCGTTCGTGGGTGAGCTCGCGAGCATCGCCCGGCGGCGGCGTCTCGACACGCGGGAGGCAACGTTGCTCTTGGTCGAAGCGGAAAGCGCGGCCGACCGCCTGCTGGTGGCCCTGATGAGCGGCCACGCCGACAAGGCCTGATGTCTGATCAGGAGCCGTGGGTGATGGCGGTTCAAGCGAATACCACCACCGCAGATGAGCGAGCGGAGCTTGCGCAAGCGGTGGAAACGCAAATCGATGGTCACCCCGAGTGGATCCTGCTGAGCACCTGCCACCGGGTGGAGCTTTACGGGTTCGGCGCCAGGCCGGACCTGAGCGCCCCCCTTCACGCTGAAGCGGGTGCGGACGCAGTGCGGCATCTGATGCGGGTCGCCGCCGGTTTGGAGAGCGCGATTGTCGGAGAGGACGAGGTCCTTCACCAGGTTCGGGAGGCATTGGGCCACGCGCTTGCCTCGCGCGCGGTGGATCGCCGTCTGCAGCGATGGTTCGAAACAGCGATCGCCGCCGGCCGCCGTGCCCGCGCCGGGCGAACCGCCTCCAGCGGCAACCTGGCGCAGAGAGCGGTGGCCTGGCTGGCGGAGAGATCGAGCCTTCGCGGACGCCCCGTCCTGGTCGTTGGTGCGGGCCGGATGGGATCTTCTCTCGCTCACGCCGTCAGGCTGGCGGGAGGCGACGTTACGATCGCGAGCCGGGAGGCGACCAGGGCTCAGCGCCTGGCCCAGGTTTACGGTGGTCGGGGGGTCGACCTCGCTGACGGCGCGAAGCTTGCTGTGAACAGCGCCGCCATCGCCGTTGCGCTCGCCGGCGTTTGGCACGAGCTGGAGCCGCGAGCAGGTGATCTGCCGCCGATCGCGGATATTTCGGCGCCGACCGCGGTTCCCGAGGCCGTCAGGACCCGCGCCAACGGTGACTTTCTCGGCATCGACGCCCTCTTTGTCCGCTTGCCGACTCTTCCGCGCGGCTACATCGATGAGGCGAACCGAGTCGTCACCTCGAAGACGAGCGAGTATGTCGGTTGGCTGGAGCGCGGCACGTGAATTTTCGATTGGGCACGCGCAGCTCAAAGCTCGCGGTCATCCAGAGCGAGCTTTTCGCCAAGCGTCTGCGTGACGCAGGCCACGGGGTTGAGCTGGTTCGGATCGTGACTGACGGCGACGTTCGGCCCATCGACATGTCGCCTGGCGAAGGCGTGTTCGTCGCCGCGATCGCACGCGCACTTGTCGCGGGTGAAATCGACATCGCCGTACACAGCGCCAAGGACATCCCGTTGGAGGAGGAGCCTGAGTTGCTGATCGCCGCATACCCGGAGCGAGCGGATCCGCGCGATGCCCTGGTCACCCGAACCGGTACCAGCACGCTGCATTCGCTGCCGCAGGGAGCCGTTGTCGGCACCGACAGTCCGCGCAGGATGGGATTTCTGCTGGCGGCGCGCCCCGACCTCCGCGTCGTGCCACTGCATGGCAACGTCGACACCCGGCTTGGGCGCCTCGACGAGGGTGCCGTGGACGCCCTGGTACTCGCAGCGGCAGGGATCGATCGCCTCGGGCGTGGCGAGCAGATCGACCAACGGCTGGCACCGGAGGTCATCGCTCCCGCACCGGCGCAAGGGGCTCTCGCCATTCAGGCTCGTCGCCGAGACGCCGACCTGCTTGGCGTGCTCGCGGCGCTCGATCAGCGGTCCATCAGGCTCGCGGTGGAAGTAGAGCGCGAAGTTTTGAAGGCGACTGGAGGTACGTGCCGCGCGCCGGTGGGCGCGCTGGCCTCGGTCGACGGTGACTCGTTCACGCTGCTGGTGGCCGGAGTGAACAGCGACGGCACCAGCAAACGCATCGAGCACGTCAAAGGGGCCTGCTCAGACGCGTTGATGCTGGCCGGAGCTGCTGGGCGGAGACTTGTCGCAGAGGTGGCGCTCCGGTGACCGCCATCCTCTTGACGCGGCCGGCAGGCGGCGCCGACCCGATGACCCGCGCGCTGAACGCGGCAGGGTACCGCGTGCATGCAGTCCCCACTGTCGCGATCCATCGCCTTCAGTTCACCCGGCCAGAACTTGCCAACTACGACTGGGTCGTCGTCACGAGTGCGTCAGGGGTCGATGCGTTGGGCGACCTCCCCGCAGGACCGCGGTGGGCGGCAGTTGGGCCTGCAACCGCGCGTGCGCTGCGCGCCCGTGGCATCGAGCCGGCGCTGGTGCCAGAGGTGTCGAACGGGTTGGCGCTCGCGAATGCCGTCCCCGATGCAGGCGGCAAGCACGTGCTGCTCGTGCGCGCGGCAGCCGCTGCTCCGGATCTTCCGGACCGCCTCCGCGAAAGGGGTGCCCAGGTCGATGAGCTGGTCGCCTATGCCACGGTCGAAGGACCTGAATCCTCGGCCGAGCCCTTGACGGCCGCACTCGCCGATGTCGACGTGTCGGCTGTCGTCTTCGCATCCGGTTCCGCGGTGCGCGGATTCATCGCACTCGGCGGCACCACCGCGTTGCCTGCCATCACCATCGGGCCACGTACGACAAGCGTCGCTCGTGAGCTTGGTTTCCGCGTGATCGCGGAGGCCCATTCACAGAGCGCAGAGGCCTTGGCGGCCGTAATCGTCGGTGCCATACCACTGGAGGAAAGAAACAGTGCGTGATCTCGTTGCCAGGCGGATCGTCGACGGTCCCGGAAGGGAACGGCCTCGTCGCCTCCGCGCGACCGGCGCCCTACGAACGCTCGTGCGGGAGACGCGATTAGCTTCATCCGCGCTCGTCGCGCCCTTGTTCGTGGTCTCTGGACGTGGTCGTCGTGAGGAGATCTCATCCTTGCGCGGGCATGCGCGCTTGAGCCCGGATCTTGCACTCGCCGAAGCCCATCGGCTCGCCGGCCTCGGCGTCGGAGGCGTGTTGTTATTCGGCATACCCGATGCAAAGGATCCGTACGGCCACGCCGCTGCCGATCCCAGCGGCCCGGTATCCGAAACGCTGCGCCGGCTGAAGGCCGAAAACCTGCCGCTGGCCCTGGTCGCCGACGTTTGCCTCTGCGAGTACACCACCCACGGACACTGCGGCGTGCTCGAGGGCGAATTCGTGAACAACGACGCCACCCTGCCGCTGCTGGCCGATGCAGCGATCGCATACGCCGAAGCCGGAGCGGACATCGTCGCGCCGAGCGCAATGATGGACGGCCAGGTTGCGGCATTGCGTTCCGGGTTGGACGCGGCAGGTTTTACAGGGGCAGCGATCATGGCCTACGCCTCGAAGCACGCATCTACTTTCTACAGCCCCTTTCGCGAAGCTGCCGGTTCAACGCCGAGCGTCGGCGACCGCAAGTCCTATCAGATGGATTCCGCAAATGGGCGCGAGGCGCTGCGCGAGATGGAGCTGGACGCCCAGGAGGGAGCCGACATCCTGATGGTGAAGCCGGCGATCACATCGCTCGATCTCCTCGTGCGCGCGCGCGATCGATTCGATCTGCCGCTTGCCGCCTACCAGGTCAGCGGCGAGGCCGCGATGATCGAGGCCGCCGCTGCCCGGGGCTGGATCGACCGACGGGGCGCCATCCTGGAAACGCTGACCGCGATCGTTCGCGCCGGCGCTGGAAACGTTATGACCTATTTCGCCGGCGACGTCGCCACTTGGCTGAAGGAGACCGAATGACTGATAGCCGTTTTGTTCACGCGATTGCGCTCGGTCTCGATCCGGCCTGGCGACGATTGGCCGCCGAGGAACGATGTCTGTCGGCAGCCGAGCTCGCTGCGGCAGTTGATGCCACATCGAGCGTGACCACCCACACGTATTCGATGGTGGGACTTCGGGCCGGCGCGGATCTCCTTCTCTGGAGCCTTGCGTCGTCACTCGATGCGCTGGAGGAGAAGGCAGCATCGGTGCTGCAATCTGGCATGGGCCGGTGGATGAAAGTGAGTGAGAGCTTCCTCGGCATCATCCAGCCCTCCCAGTACGTCAAGAAGCCAACCCCGCAGGAGCAATCGCTGTTCTCCGGCGAACGATCCCGTTATCTGATCGTCTATCCGTTCACGAAAAGCACCGATTGGTACCTTCTCGGCCGCGAGGCGCGACAGGGAATCATGAACGAGCACATGCGGATCGGGCATGACTTTCCCGACATACGCCAGCTGCTCGCCAACAGTTTTGGCATCGACGACATGGACTTCCTGGTCGCATATGAAACCGACGATCTGCCCAAGTTCGGCGAGCTGGTCCGTGCACTGCGTGGGACGGACAGCCGGAAATCCACAGTCCGGGACACGCCACTCCTCACCGGCATTCATCGGCCCATCGCGGAGATCACCGCTCTCCTCGGAGCCTCGTGATCAAGACCGGTGTAAGCGCCGCGTGGCGTGAAAGGGCCGCTCAGCTTTTTCCGGGCGGCGTTAACAGTCCGGTCCGGGCTTATCGGGCAGTCGGCGGTGAGCCACCGATCATCGCGCGCGGTCACGGCCCTTTCGTGTGGGACGTTGACGACAACCGCTACATCGATTTCGTGGGCGCCTTCGGGCCACTCATCCTGGGCCACGCTCACCCCGCCGTTGTCGAGGCGATGCGCAGTGCAGTCGAGGCCGGTGGCTCCTTCGGAGCGACCAGCCCAGCCGAAGTCCGGCTGGCTGAGCTGATCTGCTCGCGGATGCCATCCATCGAGCGCGTCAGGTTCGTGAACAGCGGAACGGAGGCAGCGATGAGTGCGCTTCGCGTAGCGCGCGCAGCGACGGGTCGCGACCTCGTCATCAAGTTCGACGGCGGCTACCACGGTCATGCCGACTCGCTGCTCGTCGATGCCGGCTCCGGCGTCGCAACGCTGTCGATCCCGGGAAGCGCCGGCGTCCCAGCATCGGTGGCGGCTCAAACGCTCGTCGCGAACTACAACGACCTGGACTCGGTCGCCGCGCTGCTCGACGCACATCCGCGCGGCGTCGCGGCCGTCATCGTCGAGCCCGTGGCCGCCAACATGGGCGTCGTTCCGCCGGCGCCCGGCTTCTTGGCAGGCTTGCGCCGCCTGACCGAGCTTGCCGGCTCGCTGCTCATCTTCGATGAGGTGATCACCGGATTTCGCGTCGCGCCGGGCGGCGCGCAGGAGCTTTTTGGCGTGCGCCCAGACCTGACCACCCTCGGCAAGATCATCGGCGGCGGGCTTCCGGTGGGCGCGTACGGCGGCCGCGCTGATCTGCTCGACCTGGTCGCGCCCGCCGGCCCGGTCTATCAGGCCGGCACATTGTCGGGCCACCCAGTGGTCATGGCTGCCGGCGAGGCCACCCTCCTTCAGCTGACCGACGATGTTTACAGCCGGCTGGAAGCGAGTGCCGACCGTCTAGCGGAAGGATTGCGGCGCGGCGGCGCAAGCACGGCTCGAGTCGGATCTCTTCTCACACTTTTCTTTCGCGACAGCGCACCAACGAACTTTCGCGAGGCGAAGGAAAGCGACACCAATGCATTCGCGAAATTCTTCCAACGCATGCGCGATGCGAGCGTTCTGCTCCCGCCCTCGCAGTTCGAGGCCTGGTTTCTTTCGGCCGCGCACGACGATGCGGTTATCGACGCCACGATCGGCGCCGCCGCCGAGTGAGCCGGTTCCTCGACGCTGCCAATCGGAGACCGGTTGACGTCACGCCGGTGTGGCTCATGCGGCAGGCCGGGCGCTCGCTGCCTGAATACCGCAAGCTGCGCGAGCGCTGGAGCCTCGTTGAGATAGTGGCGCAGCCAGAGCTGTGCGCAGAGGTGACGCTGCAGCCGGTTCGACGACTGGGCGTCGATGCGGCCGTAATGTTCGCCGACATCATGCTGCCGCTTCGCGGCATGGGCATTGAGTTCGAGCTCGTCGAGAACGTTGGGCCCGTCATCGCCCATCCAATCTCCAGCGTGGCGGACATTGAACGGCTCGTCGTTCCGGCCGGCGAGGAGGCTGCGCCCCAGGTGATCGTGGCCGTCCGGCAGGTCGTTGCCGCCTCCCCGGTTCCGGTGATCTGCTTTGCGGGAGCTCCGTTCACGCTTGCCAGCTACCTCATCGAGGGCAAGCCGAGTCGGGACTTCGCGAAGGTCAAAGCGTTCATGTACTCCGAACCCGCGGCCTTCGACCTGCTGCTCGGAAAATTGGCCGTAACGATGGCTGGTTACCTGAAGGCGCAGGTTGCGGCCGGCGCCGCCGCCGTCCAGCTTTTCGATTCGTGGGTCGGCGCTCTTGCTCTCGAGGACTACGAATCGCGAGTGCTACCCCACACACGCGCCATCTTCGAGAAGCTCGCTCCGCTCGGCGTCCCCACGATCCACTTCGGCACCGACACCGCTGGGTTGCTCGAGGCAATCGCTTCGGCCGGCCCGGATATCGTCTCGCTCGACTGGCGCGTTCCGCTGGACCGCGGTTGGGACCGCGTCGGTCTTGACCGCGGCATCCAGGGCAACATGGATCCTGCGGTGCTGCTGGGACCGGCAGAGCTGGTCCGCGAGAGGGCTCGCGATGTGCTTCGGCGTGCGGCCGGCCGGCCCGGGCACATCTTCAATCTCGGCCATGGTGTGATGCCGTCTACCCCGCTTGAGAACCTCCAGCTGTTGATCGAGACGGTTCACCAATGGGAGGTCGCGCGTGTCGCCTGAGCCGTCGATCGGGGTGCTCTGTATGGCGTACGGCAGCCCGGCGTCTGAGGCTGACATCGAGCCCTACTTCACGCATATTCGCGGTGGCCGCAAGCCGTCGCCGGAGGCGCTCGAGGAATTGAGTGCGAGGTACCGTGTGATCGACGGCTCGCCATTGACGGCGGTGACTCGCGCTCAAGCCGCCGCCCTGGGCAAGCAACTTCGCCTGCCGACTTTCGTGGGCATGAAACACGCGCCGCCATTCATCGCGGACGGTGCTGCCGAGGCGCAGAAGGCCGGCATCAAACGGCTGGTGGCGCTGCCACTGGCACCTCATTTCGCTGAGATGAGCGTGGGCGGCTACCGGCGGGCTCTGGCCGCCGCGTGGGATGGGGATCTGGTTTTCATTCCCGGCTTCCACGACCACCCGGCCTTCATCAGTGCAACTCGTGCGGTACTGTCGGAGGCGCTAGCCGAGTCGTGGCCCGACCAACTTTTCTTCACGGCACACAGCCTGCCGGCGCGGATCGTGGCCGAGGGCGATGGCT
>PLYD01000274.1 GCA_003151665.1 Candidatus Dormiibacterota bacterium | reverse complement strand
CTGATCGCTTTCGCCGGAATACGCAGACTACAACCCGCACGACTCTGCGCGTCCGCATTTGGCGCTGAGGGTCGACCCGCTGCGAGACCTGCGCGTGCTCGATGCCGGAGACATCGAGATGCCCGGCGTTGAGGCCCGCCTGCCGCTCGACAACCTGGAGAACGCGGTGCGGATTGCCGCCGAAGCGGGCGCGATACCTGTGATCCTTGGCGGTGATCACACAGTCACATGGCCCGACGTCACCGGTGTCGCGCGCGCCAAGGGATGGGGCCGCGTATCGGTAATCCACTTCGACGCGCATGCCGACACGGGCGACACCCAGTTCGGCAGCCTGGTCGGCCATGGGTTGCCGATGCGGCGGCTGATCGAGTCGGGTGCGTGCCGCGGCGACCGCTTCATCCAGATCGGACTCCGCGGCTACTGGCCAGAGCCCGAGACCCTTCAATGGATGGCCGAGCGCCAGATGCACTCGTTCGAGATGCACGAGGTCGTACGTCGCGGGCTTGATGCGGTGCTCGAGGAGGCCTTCGCGATCGCCGTCGACGATTGCGATGGCGTGTTCGTGTCGTTCGACGTCGACGTAGTGGACCCGGGAATGGCCCCCGGCACGGGCACCCCGGAGCCCGGAGGGTTCACGGCGCGCCAAGCGCTCGATGCCGTGCGGCGGATTGCGATCGAGCTTCCGGTGGTCGGGATCGACGTCGTCGAGGTCTCACCTCCATACGACTTGTCCGAGATCACAGCTTTCCTCGCCAACCGCGTCGTCCTCGAGATGCTGGCCGGCATTGCCTTCCGGCGAAAGGGAGGGACGTGGGATTCAATCCCCAAGACCCTGCTGGAGGGCAGGACGTGAAGGACGTGCTTGCCTTGCTACAGAAGCAGCAGGATCTCGAGAAGGCGTTTGTCGCGGAGATGGCGGGAAAGCCGGAGCCCGCCTCAGGCTGGACGCCGAGCATGACCATGTTTCACATCGCCAATTGGCGCGAGCGCCTGTGGAATGGGCTGACTGAGGCGGCCGCAGAGCGACCCGTCAATGCGCCTCCCGGCAATATCGACGAGCTGAACGATGGGGAGATGGTGGCCGCTGCCGGAGTGTCCCTCGCGGACTCTGCAGCCCGCTCCGACGCTGCGCTCACCTCGATCATCGCGATGTGGGAGACCATGGGAGACAGGCCTTTCAACTGGTACATCGCGGAAACCATCGGCGAAGCGATCCTTCGCAACAGCTACCTCCATCCGCGCATCCACCTGGCTGACCAATTTCTCGAGCGGGGAGAGGCGGGGCGCAGCGACCGGCTGGCCGAGGAGACGGTGTCCGACTTGCGGGCCGCCGAGGCTCCGACACGCGTCCTGGGAGCTGCCATATACAACCTGGCAGCGGTGCGAGCCAGGCAGGATCGCGGCGATGAGGCTCTCGCACTGCTGGACGAAAGCCTGGCGATGCGAGAGGACCTCAAGGCTGCGGCCGCCGAGGATGAGGACTTCGCGTCGGTGCGGGGTGACTCGCGCTTTCGCGCCCTGACCGAACTCTAGGAAAAGGGCTCGATCAGCTTCGCGAGCTCTTCGAGCATCTGCAGCGCCGGGTCGCGACCGTCGGGTGGCACATACCAGATGCACCGCTCGACTCCCGCCTCAGCCGCTTGCTCGACGGCTGCTGCGTCGGCCTTCGGGTACACGGTGACCGGCAGAGGGCCGCGCCCCGCCGCCCGCGCCAGCTCCTGGAGCTCGGGGATCCGAGGGAGGTCCGCGCCCCGGTTGGGCATCCAACCATCCGCATAAGCCACCACTCTTTTCAGGACGTTCGGCCCGCTGCCGCCGAGCAGGACTGGCGGGTGTGGTTTCTGGACCGGTTTCGGCCAGCACCATAGCGGCCCAAAGTTAACGAGCTTCCCGTGATACTCGGCCTCGTCCTGGGTCCAGATCGCCTTCATCGCCTCCACTCGCTCACGCATCAGCTGGAAACGCGTGGTGAAGTCGGTCCCGTGGTCCTCCATCTCCTCGCGATTCCAACCGGCGCCGACGCCGAACAGGAAGCGCCCCTTCGAGATGGAGTCGAGGCTGGCGACCTGCTTCGCCGTATGGATCGGGTCGCGCTGCACCACCAGGCAGATGCCGGTGGCCACGAGCAGTTTCTTGGAAGCCAGTGCCGCGACAGTCAGGGCGATAAACGGGTCCAGGGTGTGCGCGTACTGCTTGGGCAGCTCCTGCCCGCCAGGCCACGCCGACAGCCGGCTAGTGGGAATGTGCGAATGCTCGGCGACCCACAAGGATTCGAAGCCAAGCTGCTCGGCCGCCGGCGCGAGCTCGGTCATCGAGATGGAGTAATCGGTGGGGAAAATCGCAACGCCGAATTTCATTGGTTCAATCGTGACATGCCTGAGGGGGAACGTCCCCCTTTAGGGCGGCGGGCCTGCCAGAGCCAGGTCCCGGCGCACCCCCCTGCCACGCACTGACCGTGCCGGGCACAGTTAGGCGGTTCGGTGATTCGACACGGGGCTTCTTCCATCAGCCACTCGGCGCAATGCCCTCGCACCGACACTATTGCCTGGAGTGCCGATCGACCTGTTTTCTCGGCGGTCGAGCGCGCGCATCAGTGCGACCACCACATGCGGATCGAGATGCGTACCGGCCTCTTCCTCAACCACTCGCCGCGCCTCTCTGCCGCCACAGGCCTGACGGTAGGGCCGGTCGGTCGTAAGCACGTCATAGGTATCGGCGACTGCCACGATCCTGGCCTCTATGGGTATAGCGTCCGAGACCAGCCCGTGCGGGTAGCCACTTCCATCCATCCGCTCGTGGTGGTAGAGAACGCCGAGCAGCTCGCGCTTGAAATGTCCGCCGCGCTTCAGAATCGCAACGCCGATCTCCGGGTGCGTCTTCATGACTGCGGCCTCGGATTCCGTGAGCGGCCCGTGCTTTTCGAGAATGGCGTCCGGAACCCCGAGCTTGCCAACATCGTGGAGGAGTCCGGTGCGCGCCAGGACGCGGAGCTCGGAGGCGGACATGCCAAGCTGCCGTCCGACCTGGACGCAGAGCTGCGCGACGCGCCGGTTGTGACCCTGGGTCTCACGATCTTTGACCTCGACTGCTGCCACCAGCGCGGCGATGACCTCGAAGTCGAGCTCCTCGACGTCAACGGAGACCTCTAGCTCCAGCGCCGTCTCGATCACCGACCGCAATGATTGCGCGCGAGTCCGTTCGACCAGAAGCGCGTTGAGTGCCAGCCCAACCGCGGCGAGCATCAGAAGGTGGTAGTACCACCATCCAACCGTCCAGGGGTTAAACAGCACCATGGCAGCAGCCGCGTCAGCGAGCAGCACGAACGCGGCGAGCAGGAAAGCCTGGCTGACGAGTCGTGCGCGCCGGTAGCTGCGTGCCTGGCGTAGCGCGGCGAAGAAGAAAAGTCCGATGCTGAGGATCGCGAGGCCAGTGCTGTACGGCGGCTGCGAGAGTGGCAACGCGGCGATGAGCCAGGTGCGATAGATCGCAACACCTGCGTAGACAACTAACGCGATGACGACGGCGAGCACAAGCCACCCAGCAGGCCAGAACGGCAGACGACTTTCGAGGCGCGCCAGGCCAGGCGCGTAGCTGGCGGCGAAAAAGAGTGCTGGAATCGCCAGACTCAGGTAGGCCGAGATGGCCACCGCGCTCCCTGAGTATTCCCTGAAGAGGTTCGGGACCAGGATTCCTGGGGTCGTCAGACCGTGTACCGCGAAGATGGCGCACAGGGACATGAAGCCGAGGCAGAGGAAGAGGACCCGGTAGAGGCCGATCTGAACAGTTGCGAGTGCCAGGGCGCCGGCGATCAGAGCCGCGACGATCGATACCGCCGACACTATGTAGAAATGCTGGTTGGGCACCACCAGCAACCCTCCCCCACCCATCGCCGCAAGGGGCACGAATGTGGCGGGGACGAGCAGGCCCAGGCCAATCAACGCGTCTGGCCAGGCCCCGAGCCGTCGGGATCCTTGTCGGACCGACCTCGCCGCCGGCGAGCGCGCAACCACGGTGGCCTCCCCCCTTTCAGAACAGGCTTACCGACAGTGGTTAAGGGACCACAAGTCGCGATCCTGCCTGGACCCGTGCGGGCGCCAAGAGCGTTACTTGAACTCCCTACCAGCTAGGACAACGAGCGAGCCGGCGCTTGTGGTCGCTCAGGTGAAGACGGCTTGCAGCATCGCGGCGCTTGCCCTTGAAGCCACGAGAGATGAACGCCATCCTCTAAATGGCTCGCATCCGGTTGTTCTTCGGGTTGTGCTCGACCTCGGCTAGGCCCAAAGCCTCCATCAGCGGTGGCACGTACATGCCGAACCTTCCCCGCAAGCCTTTCTTGAGGCCATACCACCCACCCACGGGATTCTTGGGCGATCGACTCCAGGCTTCAACGGTGCCGTCAGCCGCCGGTTTCTGCTCATCTGCGCTGCCCAGAGGCATCCAGTCGCCGTGCTTCTTGAGCATCGCGTGCAGATCGTCCAGGCAGCGAAGATCGTATCTCAGCTCCGTCTTTCCAACGACGCAGACCAACGCCGGCGGATCCAGCGACTCGTCCTTGTACATCTGGTACTCGGACGAGCCACTGGGCGTGGTCAGCTGCCACGGTGATTGATTAGTGCCGGATCCCTTCACCTTTGCGATTGTTCAATCTCCTTCATAAGAAGTTGATGCGGGTCAGGCGCCAAGCCCTTCCCGGCGGGTACAGCGGGCTGGCGGTCACGAGCTCGACATCCAGGGTGTAGTCGCCCAACACCACGTGCTCGGTGCCTTCACGGGTGCCCGGCGCGATCGGCTTGTCGACCACAAGAGCCGGCGCGTCCAGCCGCTGCCGAACGATCATTCCGGGCCACTCGACAAGGTCGACGTCCACGGTCGAAAGCAAGTCTGACTGTCCGCCCCACGGTGTGGCGTAGGTTGCGACCGCCTGGTTCTTGGCCATGATCCGGCGGACGTGCAGGTTCGACCGCATTGATGCGATGAGACTTTTCGCGGCTGCGAACGCGCGAGCGAGCGTAGGGAGGCCCATGACGCAGCCGAACAGGGTCACATTCTGACCGTCGATTGACGCATCAGCAGCAAACAGGAAGTTGGCGCCTTCCGCCAGGCCTGATCCTGTCTTGATGCCAATAATCCCGTTCTGGCCCAGCACTCCGTCCACGTTGTAAACCCGCCCGGCGACTGGAAGATCCGCCTGGGCCATCCCCACGATCTGGGCGAACACGTCCGACTTCATCGCCTCCATGCCAAGCTTCATCAGGTCGCTGGGCGTGCTCACGGTCTTTGGTGACGCCCCGCTGGTATCGGTGAAGGTGGTCTGCGCCATGTGAAGGGCCGCCGCACGCTTGTTCATGGCGGCGACGAAGGTGTCGATCGAGCCGGCGTCCCACTGAGCGAGCGTCTGCGCGAAGTTGTTTGCGGACGGGATGAGCAGGCCCTCCAGGAGCTGGAACTCGGTGAGCTGCTCACCGGATTGCACCGCCACCACCGATTCCTTGTTCGCCTCATCGGCCAGGTAGGACTGCACGTCTGTGTCGGTCATCGTGATGGTCGGTCCCGTCTCGTCTTTCTTGAGTGGCTTGTCAGTGAGGACCACCAATGCGGTCATGACCTTGGTGACGCTTGCCGCCGACACCGGCAGCTCATTGCCCGAGCTGGCGATGAGGCCGAGGCCACCCGCACCCACCGCCCCCGAACCGTCGCTCGGCCACGGGATCCGGGGGACCGTGCCCTGAACCGTGTCCTGGGCGTGAAGCGCGCTTGTCGCCGCCACCGCTGGTATGGGCCTCAAGTAGTTCACGACGCCCACCGCGCCGACCACCGCTACGAGCAACAGGGCTACTTTCCACTTCATATGGCACAACATGATGAAGAGTCTCGTGAGATCAGCGGTGCCCTAGTAAACTTCGGAGCTTGAATCTGGAAGCGATCGGACCTCTGGTTGCCGCATCGCTCTTCGGACTCGTGTCGGGCTTCAACGACGGCGGCAACTTGATGGGATCGTTCACATCGGGCCGCGTCATCAGCCCGCGCGCTGCGTCCCTGCTTCTGCTGGTCAGCCTCGCCGGGCCTCTGGTCTTGGGCACTGCGGTGGCCCAAACGGTCGGCACCAACGTGATCGACCTACGAGCGCAGGGACCTCTCGGCTATGTGTTGATCACTGTGTCCCCGCTGTGTGTGGTGCTGGTGTCGTTGTGGTTCGGGATTCCGACGAGCATGACGCTCGCCCTGGTCGGCGCGATGCTCGGATGGGCGCTGATTGACGGCGGCCGCAGCGCCATCCATTGGGCCGGCGTGGCCCGGGTCCTCATCGGAATGCCGATCTCGGTGCTCGGCGGCGGCCTGCTGGCTCTGTTCGTGTATGGGTCCATCCGGCGCGTGTTCGGAACCCGCCCGCACGCATCGCTGCTTAGGCTTTCCAGGCTTCAGTTCCTCACCGCCGCGGCCCAGGCCTTTGCATACGGCGGCAACGACATGGAGAAGACCGTCGGGCTCATCGCCGTCGGCATGTCATTTCCGACCGCGGGCCATGCCGTCGCGTTTGCCAGCGCCGCGCCTATCATTGGCGCATTCGTCTGCTTTTACGTCGGTGCAATCACG
>PLYD01000298.1 GCA_003151665.1 Candidatus Dormiibacterota bacterium | reverse complement strand
CGCTCCCAGCACGACTACGAGCTCAACGTCAAAGCCGAAGAGGAGCTCAAGGCTTTGATGAACCACCTGATGCACCAGGACGAGATTCTTCTTCAGATTGTCAATCGCCTCGACCGCTCCGACCGCGAAATCAAGCGCGTCGCGCGATTGTTGGAAAACGCGCAGGAAACCCGCACCGAAACAAAGCCCGAAGCGCCAAGGTCCGGCGGCCCTGAGCGGCCGATGGGCGTCCCCGCCCCCTAACCCGCGGAGACCTTATAGACCGAGTACTCGCCGTTGGTGTAAACGCGAGTGCCGTTCTGATTCCAGTACGCGATATTCGCGTTACGAGGCGCTGCCAGCTCCTGCGGGCCGATCAGCACGTAGCTGATCCCGTACTTGTCGACAAGGTCGGGCGTCGTTTGCGCCCCCTGGAGTATCAAGATCTGGTCGGCGCCCTTCTGGACGAAGTCGGCGACCCCATACGTCCAGAGCCAGCCTGGGTACCCCACCAGGATTCGCCGGCCGGAGAGTGTGGCGATGGGGTTGTTGTGCTCATCGGCCACCGCAAACACGGCGTCGGGACTGGTGTTCTGCCGCACCCAGTCCGCAACCTGCAACCCTTTCGCGTCAACGAACTGGTAGGAGCTGACGGTCGGATCGGAGGCTCGCGCGAGGTCGAGCGCGCCAGAAAGACCCAGCGCCACCAACAGCACAGACGCGAGCACCGCTGCCGCGGGTCCGCGTTTGAAAAGCCCCGCCAGCAATCCCCCGACCATGACGCTTCCCAAGAGCGCCCAGAAAATGAAGAACTTGGTGTTGTCCCAGTCCCAGGGCTGCAGCACGATGACGTTCGGGACGAGGAACCACAGCCACATCGGCGCGAACCATTTCCCAAAGCGGGTCGGAAACCATCGTTGCACGAAATGCGCGGCAATGAAAAGAGGGATGAATACGGACGTGTTCTTGATCCAGAACCAGAACCATCCGTCCCCGTCGGTCAGCCACCCCATCTCGATGCAGTACCCGCCGACGCTCGGTCCAACGCCGCACAGGCTGTTGTTGGCGGGCGGCAGCATCCAAAGGACCAGGGGCAAGCCGATGGCAAGCGCAGGAATGAAGAACGCGAGCCATTCGCGCCGGCGATTGAAGACAGCCCAGAAGATCGACAGTGCGACGACTGTGCCGTACGCATGGACGTGAAAGACGGGCATGGCTCCGGCGACCACCCCCGCGAACAGGAACGTGCGCCAGCCCAATCGCTCGCGCACGGCCAGCCACAGCAGCACAAGCACGATGAGCGCAAGGCTGAAACCGAACAGCGTCGAGCGCTGCGGCACGAGGTAGGCGAGCACTGGGTTCAGCCACTGGTAGTTGAGATCGCGGTTCAGCGTGTACTCGCGTGGTAGATGCGCCAGCACCCCGAGGCCGCCGTGCTGAATGTCGCCAACCAGATAGATGAAGCCGAGGCCGCCGCTCAACAGGAAGACGAAGACAGCGATTGCCGCCGCAGCGCGGCCTCCCGCAAAGCGTTGGGCAGCCAGGTAGAGGACGGCGGGAAAGGCGAGGCCCAGCAGGCCGCTACTCAAGACCAGCGCTGAGGTCAGATTGCTACCGAACGGCACGAGTGTCGCCGCCAGGAAGTCGATCATGAACGGGTAGCCGAGGTGGTTGCCGGGGTCGATCGGAAATTGCGGCGGAAAGTTGTGCCCGTACGCGAAGGAGCCCGCAAACGACAGGTGCGCGGCCCAGTCGCCCCAGACGTTGACGTAGCCCGCCCAGAGTCCGTCCGCCTTGTACACGTAAGCCTGGCTCAGGAAGTGCAGCGCCCACACGCCACCAACGAGAACGACAGCCGCCAGCGGCCACGGATGGCCGGCGCTGCGTGGCGATCTCCACCAACGAGCAGCCGCATCGGCGAGGTCGGCCTCAAGGCGGTCTCGCTCGACGATCGCTGCGCCGGCGGCGGCGGCAAGCGCAACCAGCAGGCCGAGCAAGACGGTGGTGACGGTCACATCGCGAACAACCATCGAGACGATGAAGCTGGCCGTTGCCACCGCCATGGCACCAAGCACCGTGCCCAGGGCAAGGCGCTCCTCCAGGACGAGATCCGCACCGCACAGATAGGTGATCCCGAACCCAGCCACGACGCAGCCGGCCAACACGATCGCAGGTGCGCCGACGAGCAGGAAAAGCAGCACCAGTAGGACAAGGGCGGCGGCCACGGCCACGAGTGGGCCCATCTGCCGCTCGGCCTGCAGCGATGTGGGCCTGGCGACAGCGTCCGCGCCCATCACTCCCAGCACCACAATGCGGGGCTCACCGGTGCAGCCGGGTTGGCCGGGCAGTGCTCGAACCAGATCTTCGGGCCCCAGATCGGCGTGCCAGGAGCGAGGTACAGGGCCGAGTTGGAGATGGGCAGTGCAGTCCANNAATGCCAGGGCCAGGATCATGAAGATCAGCCCGCCGAACATGTGGTACATGAAAATCACGCGGCTGATCTGAGACCAGGGTAGGTACTGCGTGACGAATCCGAGAAGGATCAGCGCTGCGGGGAAGCTCTTGTGGCGGACTATGAAATACGGGAGCGCCAGCANNGTAGGACTGGAAGTTGTAGTCGCCGATGTCGCCGAGCACCAACCACGGGTGTGTGAACAGCTGGTCCCAGTGAGCGACGAACTGCCCTCGGTCGAAGAACGGGATCCAGCTGGCGACGTAGATGAGGACGGGAATATCAAGGAAGGCCAGGATGGCCACCGCCAGGTAAAGACGCGAGGGTGCTCCGCCGGGGACCACATTCTCGTCAGGTGTGCGCCTGAAGCCGTGCCAGACAGCGCGAGCGATCAGCAGAAAAATCATCGAGGCCCACGCGGCCAGCACTATCCACTTGGACGCTATCCCGATCCCCAACACGAGCCCAAGTGCAGTGAGCGATATCAGCGAGGCCTTCGTGGTGCGGCTCTGAATGTGGACGAGAAAAAGAAAGTAGGCAAGAAGGATCAAGAAGATCGGAAAGATGTCGATCATGCCGATACGTGACTGGACGAAGAACATTCCGTCGAAGCAGACCAGAGTCGCCGCGGCAATCGCGAACAATCGGTTCGGCCACAATCGCCTCGCGAAGAGAAACATCATGGGCACGCATAGGATTCCGACAATGCAGGCCGCGATCCGCCAGCCGAACGTGTTGAACCCGAGATCGATGTAGTCGCCCTTGGCGCCTTCGAAATGGGCTCGGTACCAACCGTACCCCCACTCCCCTGCGGCGATGAACATCTTGGCAAGCGGAGGCTCAGGGTCGAAGTAGTTGTACTGGCAGTCCTTGGTGGTCGGCTTGCAGAGCTCGATGCCTTTGATGTCGTTGTACGCGTCGACCGGAAAGTAGACCTCGTCGAAAACCTGCCCGTTGCTCGGTGACAGGACGCCGCTCTGGTCGGCGTAGCCACGATTGAACGGGTAGGCCAGGCCGCAGAGGGTGCCCGGATCGCCCTTGGCATCGATGGGGGTGTTCTGCACGCAGTTGGTGACGAGCGGTCCCTGGCCCGGGTGCAAGAAGAAGTCGGGCATGATCGGACTGTAAAAGCGAAGAACGAACGCGATCACCGTGAGCGCCAACAACGCGACGGCGTCCCAGCGGTCGAAGTGCCGGCGAACTACCGCGTCGGCCCGCGGCTCAATCACCTCCGCCGTTTGCGACGCCTACCGCCACCCTGGTTCTGGCCCAGGCGATCTGGCAGCCGTGAGCTGATCTCCCATGACAGCGCGTCGGCGTCTTTCAAGGGGAGGGCGATCATGTCGTCGTAAGCAACGCGGCCGCCGAGTTTCTTCTTGATGGCGGCGAGCTCGGATTCGTCGCCGCGCAGCCTCACGAACAGCGCTGGTTTGTCCATGAGCGCCTTCATCATCGGCGCGACCATTCGCTTCCTTTTCTCGAGGAAGGCAAGACTGAGGGGCTGCACCTTGACGCTCCGGATGCTGTCGTAAGGGATGAGCACGCTCGAGCGCAGGGTCGAAACCTTGAAACCATCGTCCAGCGGCTCTGCAAAGCTCCGGTATTTGTAGAAGAGGAAAGCACCGCCCAGGAGAAGTCCGCTGGGGATGTAAAGCAGCCAGATCATGTTGGCGGTCGTCGTGAGCTGGCCCCTGTACAGCAGCAGGGCAGTCATGCCGACTCCGACCGCCACCAGGAACCCGGCGAAGAAGCGTTGCTGGCGCCAAAGCTGGTCCGCGTAGAGGATCGGCTGCCGAGGGCTGGCCGGCTGGGTTTGGGTGGAGGTCTCGGTGGAGCTCAAGTCGCTATTGATTATCGGTTGTGGTGCGGCGCNNATCACCGAATCCAGTTGCGGCTGCGTTCGACCGCCCGGCGCCATTCGGCCTGGAGGCTGTCGGCCTGGTCCCGAGACATACTCGGCTCGAACTCGCGGTCGAGCTTCCAGAGAGCCTCGAGATCGGCGTCTTTCCANNCCGGCGTCACTCTCCATCGCCTCGATGACATCACGGGTCTGGTAGGCCATGGCCTCGACCGCTGCTCGAACAAGCTGCGCGCGTCCACTGCCCTGCGTCAGCCCGACGATGGTCCCCCGTGCGTAAGCGTCCCAGTGTGGCGCGCCGAGGCCCACGAAGGCCGGGACGAGGAAGACACCGCCGCTGTCCGGGACGGACGACGCCAGCGGACCTGCCTCCGAAGCGCTCTCGATGATTCGCAGCCCATCCCGCAGCCACTGCAGCGCCGCGCCGGTGATGAAGATGGCGCCTTCGAGCGCATAGCTGAGCCGGCCGGCGCGCCGCCATGCGACTGTGGTGAGCATCCCGGCGCTCGACGGCACGCGTTGCGCGCCCGTTTGCATCAGGACGAACGAACCAGTCCCGTACGTGTTCTTCGCCATGCCGATGGTCGTGCACGCCTGGCCGAAGAGAGCGGCTTGCTGATCGCCTGCGATGCCGCTGATCGGCGCATCGATGCCAAGGAACGCTGCCGGATCGCTGCGCGAGATCTCGCCGCTGGAATCGCGAACCTCTGGAAGATTCGCGAGAGGAACGCCGAACAGCGCCGCCATCTCTTCGCTCCAAACACCGCGCCCGATATCGAACAACGACGTGCGCGATGCGTTCGACGCGTCGGTCACGTGGTCGCGCCCGGCGGACAGGCGCGCGACGAGCCAGCTGTCCATGGTGCCAAACGCTGCATTGGATGCGCCCTTCACGTTCTTGATCACCCACGCGAGCTTGGTCGCGGTGAAGTAGGGATCCAGCACCAGGCCGGTGACGTCGCGCACCCTCGTCTCATGCCCGGCATCGCGCAATCGCGCGCACTCGGCGGCGGTTCTTCGATCCTGCCACACGATGGCGTGAGTCAGGGGCTTGAGCGTTTTCCGATCCCACGCCACCAGCGTCTCTCGCTGGTTGGTGATTCCGATCGCGCGAACATCGCTTGGCTTGGCGCCTGCCGCATGGAGCGCTCCACGCGCGCTCTCCTGGACCGCTGACCAGATCTCCTCGGCGTCGTGTTCGACCCAGCCAGGCTGCGGGTAGTGCTGGGTTATCTCGGAGTAACCCTTGCCTCGGACCTGGCCATCCATGCCAACGGCGACGGCGGTGGCGCCCGTGGTGCCTTCGTCGAGGCTGAGGACGACTGTGCGGTCAGCCACTGTTGACCGCNNCGACGACGCGATCGCGCTCGTCGACGAGGTGCGGGATCTCGGCTGGCTCGACTTCGATCCTCGCCACGTCGCCGTGGTGGCGGACGCGGACCTGCCGGAAGCCGATCGCCTTCAAAGCCTGCTCGGCCGCTTCGATCTGGCGAAGCGCGGCCACCGTTACCTGCGTGCCGTGCGGGATGCGCGACGACAGGCAGGCGAACGAAGGCTTGTTCCAGTTCGGAAGACCTAGGGTGCGCGCCGCCGCGCGGATGTCCGATTTGCCCATACCCGCTTCGAGCAGCGGGAAGCGCACGCCGCGGCGGATGGCTGAACCATGCCCCGGCCGGTGGTCGCCGGCATCGTCGGCGGTCGCTCCGTACGCGAGGTGCGCGAGACCGAGGTCGTGCTGGATGGGCTCAAGCGTGTCGAAAAGCTCCTCCTTGCAATGGAAGCAGCGATCCGGGTTGTTTCGGGTGTAAGCCTCGAGCTCGACCTCGCTCGTCGTGACCTCAACGAGGCGAGCGCCGAGGGACTGCGCGAGCACGCGCGCTTCCTCTTGCTCGGACTCTGGGTATGCGGGCGAGCTGGCCAGCACCGCGACCGCGCCTTCGCCCAGCTCTTCGAGAGCTAGCTTCAGCAGCAGTGAGGAGTCGACTCCGCCTGAGTAGGCGACGAGCACCGAGCCGAGGTCGCGCACGATGCCACGGGCTTGGTCAAGGCGGGTGGCGTCGAGGCGGTCGAGCTGGATCATCTTTCCGAAGGGAGAGGTTAGCTTGCCTGGGCTTGCGAAGGCTCCATGGCCGGCGTGCCACACCAGGCTTCGTAGTCGATCAACCCAGTGACCGTCGGATGCTCGCCGCACAACGGGCAGGCCTTGTTGTGGGGCAGCTTCAGCTCGCGGAACGTCATGTCCTCGCCCTCGAAGAGCAGGTAGCGTCCGATCATCGTGCGGCCGATGTTCAGCAGGTACTTGATCGTCTCGAAGGCCATCATGCTGCCGATGATTCCGGGCAGCACTCCGAACACGCCGGCCTCGGCGCAGCTCTGCACCTCACCTGGCGGAGGGGGCTCGGGGAAGAGGCATCGGTAGCAACCGGTGCCCTTCGCGGAATCGAACAGCGCCAGGCGCCCTTCGAACCGGAGGATGCTGCCATGCACGAGCGGCTTGGCGAGGAAGTGGGCCGCATCGTTGGCGAGGTATCGAGTCGGAAAGTTGTCGGTGCCGTCGACGATCACGTCATACGGGGCGAAGATCCGCATCGCGGTCTCCGAGTTGAGGTGCTCGCTGATGGGGACCACCTCGACGTCCGGGTTCAGGTTGCGCAGGGTCTCCGCGGCCGATTCGACCTTGAGGCGGCCGATGTCCTTCGTGCCGTGCAGCAGCTGGCGCTGGAGATTGGAGGCATCGACCGTGTCGAAGTCGACGATCCCGATCTTGCCGACTCCCGCCGCCG
>PLYD01000288.1 GCA_003151665.1 Candidatus Dormiibacterota bacterium | reverse complement strand
GGCCTGAGACTATGGCGCGGCTGCCAGAGTTCTCTGCAAGGACGACCTGGTTCGTCGATCACCGTCCTGACATGAATGCGGTGATTCAGCACATCCACGACCGGGGCCACGCCGGCTGGCAGATGCTTTCGATCGTCTCGCCGGACCGGCTTCGCCGCATCCTATCGCGCATGCTCGATCCCGCTGAATTTCTGTCGGATCATGGCGTCCGTGCCCTGTCGCGCTACCACCTCGAGCATCCATGCAACATGGACCTGGGCGGCGTCATGGCTTCGATGACGTATGAGCCGGCCGAGTCGACCAACGGGCTGTTCGGGGGCAACTCGAACTGGCGCGGCCCGGTCTGGATGCCGGTCAACTACCTGCTGGTCGAGGTGCTTCACGTGTACCACCGCTACCTAGGCCCGGACTTCAAGGTCGAGTGTCCAACCGGGTCGGGCCAGATGCGCGACCTGTCCCAGGTCGCCGATGAGATCGCCGCGCGACTGGTGGGCATATTCCTCGACGATGGCGGTCGCCGTCCCGTGTTTGGCACAGAGGCGAGGTTCCAGGAGGATCACGCGTGGCACGACCTGATCCCTTTCCACGAGTACTTCAACGGGGACACCGGCGCCGGGCTGGGCGCCTCGCACCAGACCGGTTGGACGGGCCTCGTCGCCGATCTGATCATCCGAAGACACAAGGGGGAGTGAGTTGGACCTCAGCGGCAAGGTTGCGATAGTCACCGGGGCAGGCAGCGGCATCGGCTACGCGATCGCCGAGCGATTCGCGTCAGCGGGCGCGAGCGTCTGTGTCAACTATCTCGCGTACGAGGACGACGCCAAGGAGCTTGCGCAAAAGCTGCCGAAGGCGATCGCGTTCAAGGCGGACGTCTCGAAGGCGGCCGATGTTCAGGCCATGGTGGACGCGACGATCAAGGAGCTCGGCTCGCTCGACGTGCTCGTCAACAACGCAGGCGTCGAGCGGTCGATGCCGTTCCTCGACGTCGACGAGGCGACGTGGGACCTCATGCTCGGCGTCGACCTCAAGGGAGCGTTCCTCTGCGCTCAGGCCTGCGCGCGCGCGATGCGTGACTCCGCGCGAGGTGGCTCCATCGTCAACATCTCCTCGATTCACGAGGACGTGCCGTTTCCCGGCTACACCCCTTACTGCGTTGCCAAAGGTGGGCTGCGCATGCTGATGCGCAATGCGGCGCTGGAGCTCGCGGAGCACCGCATCCGGGTCAACAACGTCGCGCCCGGCGCGATCGCAACGCCGATCAACGCCAAGACACTGAACGATCCGGACAAGGTCGCGAGTCTGCAGAAGATCATCCCGCTCCAGCGCATGGGCCGGCCGGAGGAGGTCGCCGAGGTGGCGCTGTTTCTAGCCTCCGACGCCTCGTCCTATGTGACTGGCTCGACCTACTACGTGGACGGCGGTATGGTCCGGTACTCGCAACCCCTTTAGAGGGTCGCGCTATCGTGGGCGCGTGCCGCTCCGTAGGAGGGAACCAGCCGGGTTCCAGTACGTATTCGTAACGTCCGCCGGAAAACCCCGTTGTACTCGGCAGTGAGGCTCGGGGTAGGTGCGTTAGCTGCTGTTCTGATGCTGGCCGCCTGCGGTAGTGCCCCCACGGCTGTCACTTCGAGCCCAAGCCCGTCTGAGATCGCCAGCCTGACGCCCACTCCCTCACCCAGCCCCGAGCCCAGTGCGACTCCATCGCCGTTGCCGCCGCCAAGCCCCGTGCCGGTCCCCTCATGGGCGGTGATGAACGCCACCTGCACCGGCCAGCCAAGCGCCCGCGAGGCGATAGTGCTGATGAAAAGCGCGACGACCAAGGTCATCGCGGATGTCACCGACCCATTGCACCCAAAGACGATCTGCAAGCTGAGTGGTGGCTGGTCTCCGCTCCTGGTCACTGCCACCGAGATCTCGTGGGCGGCGAGCCAACACCGTCCGGGAACGGCCGGTGCGAGCGCGATCGTCACGCTCGACGTCTTCTCCGGAATTGCCTCCGTTGTGGTGATGTGGCAGGGCGGCGGGTACCTCGACGGCCTGCATGCGTGGAGCCCTCACCGTGACCTGCTCGCCTACCTCGTGTCCGACACGACCGGCGTCGACCTCCACCTGCTGAGCGGGGGAGGGGACAGGGTCGTCGCGTCCCTTGGCGCGGTACCTGCGCGCGGCATCAACTCCAGCGAGGATGACTCGTTTCTCCAGTTCTCGCCTGACGGCACTTACTTCGCGCTGGAGCAAACCTTCACGGCAAGCGGGGCGCATCTACAGATAAGGAAGGCGCCGACCGGGGCGCTGGCTTACTCCCAAACGTCAGCGACCATGGCCAGCTGGGGCAGCATTGGCAGCAAGCTCTACTTCAGGCATCCCCTGGCGGCGACCATCTATGCCTGGGACCCAGTCGGAGGATCGACCCAACCGATCGGCCAGGCGCTCGCCTGGATCAAGCCGCGGGCGGATGCAGGTGACGACTACCTCGCGTTCACAGTGCGCGACTCAGCCGGCATACCGCACGTCTGGCTGTACGGCCATGGTGGGCGATCCGGGTCCCAGCTGGCGAACGTTCGGTCTTCGCCAGAGTTCCTGACCGCGAGCCAGATCTTCTACATCGAGGAGTCGCCTTGTGGTGCCAACTGCGGTCCGGGCCCGGCGAGCTTACCCGATGGCAAAACTTTCATCTTCGACATGGGCCACCAGACCGAAACCGCGTCAACCATCGCCACCGTATATGCAACGTGGCCGCTGCCCGGGCAGATCTAAAGAACAGTCCGGAATAAGTTAGGCTATCCTATCTCTTGTGATAGGCATGCCCATAGTGGTGATCAGGACCTCCTAGGTGGTCGAGCTCGTCCGGCGACCGGCCTTCACCCGCGCGCAGGAGGATTACCTCAAAGCGCTGTATCACCTCCATGGCGACCAGCGACCGGTGCCAACCCGCGACCTCGCGCAGCGCCTGGGCATCTCGTCGCCTTCCGTCAGCGAGATGGTTGCTCGCCTGACCGCCCAGGGCCTGGTCGACCACGATCGCTACAAGGGCCCGCAGCTGACCCGCGAGGGCCGCAAGGTCGCCCTCGAGCTGGTGCGGCATCACCGCCTCCTCGAGATGTTCCTCGTCCAGGTGCTCGGCTACAGCTGGGACGAGGTGCACGACGAGGCCGAGCGGCTGGAGCATGTGATCTCGGAGCGCATGGAGCAGCGCATCTTCGAGCTGCTCGGGCGGCCCGAGCTGGATCCCCATGGCCACGCCATCCCCAGCGCCAGCGGCAAGGTCCGCTCGCTCAGCGAGCGCCCGCTAAGCGAGTGCCGCGCCGGGGAAAAGGTCGTCGCGCAGGGAGTGTCCGATGAGGACGCAGCCCGCCTCCGCGAGCTCGAGCGCCGCGGCTTGATGCCCGGCACCCACCTCGAGGTCGTGTCGGTAAGCGAGTACGAGAGTCCCATCGTGGTCCGGATCAAGGGCAAACGGGTGAGCGTCCCGCTCGGGCTCGCCCGGGCCATCTTCGTCGAGGGAGGCCGCCAAAGTGGCCGTTGAGGCCCCGCCGCCAAAGCCGCTCGACCCGGCTCGAAGCACCAAGCCGCCCCTGGTTGCCCCCGACCCCGTAGCCGTCGCGCTCCCCGGTGAGGAGCGTGTCCTTCGCGCTGCGGAAAAGGCGCTCAGCGGCCAGACGCGAGGCCTCCGCGCGCTGGTCCCCTTCCTCGGTCCGGCTTTCGTGGCCGCCGTTGCGTACGTCGACCCCGGCAACTTCGCCACCAACATGGCGGGCGGAGCCCAGTACGGCTACATGCTTCTGTGGGTCGTTCTCGCCGCGAACTTGATGGCGATGCTCGTGCAATCCATGAGCGCCAAGCTGGGCATCGCGACGGGAATGAACCTGGCCGAGGTCTGCCGCCTGAAGTTTCCGTTCCCCGCAGTCGTGGGCTTGTGGATGCAGGCGGAGGTCATCGCCATGGCCACCGACCTCGCGGAGTTTATCGGCGCGGCGATCGGAATCCATCTCCTGTTTCCTGGGGTGCCGCTGTTCGTCGCCGGCATCATCACNNGTCGGCGTCATCGTCGCCGCCTTTGCATTCGAGGTGATCCTGGCGAGGCCTTCCGTTTCAGGAGTGGTCACGGGGCTCATCACGCCGCGGTTCGATGGCACGGAGAGCGTCCTGCTGGGAGCGGGCATCCTCGGCGCCACGGTGATGCCCCACGTGATCTATCTGCATTCGGCGCTCACTCAGCGGCGTGTGATTGGTGCGACCGATGCCGAGCAACGCAAGATATTCAGCTTTGAGCGATGGGATGTGATCATCGCGATGGGCGTCGCGGGCCTGATCAATATCGCGATGCTGACGATCGCCGCAGCGGTCTTCTACGGTCATGGCCTTGGGCCGATCCAGACCCTCGACCAGGCATACATAGGCTTGGGCGTCCAACTTGGGAATGGCGCGGACATCTTCTTTGGCCTCGGCCTGTTGGCCTCGGGGCTGTCCTCCTCATCCGTGGGAACGCTTGCCGGTCAGGTGGTGATGCAGGGGTTCATCCAGCGCGCCATCCCGTTGTTCCTGCGCCGTGCCATCACCATGGCGCCTGCCCTGGTGGTGATCGCCATCGGCCTCAACCCATCGCGCGCGCTGGTGCTCAGCCAGGTCGTGCTGTCGTTCGGAATCCCGTTTGCCTTGATTCCTCTGCTCTTGTTCTGCCGCAATCGCGAGCTGATGGGCTCGCTGGTCAACCACCGCGTGACGACGATCATTGCGACGGGCGTGGTGGTGGTGATCGTGAGCCTGAACGTGTTCCTGATCACCCTGCTGGTGACCGGCCGGTAGCTTCTAGGGCTTCGGGCTGCCTCCGGTCAGGAGGTCTCGGGCCTTCTTGTAGTCGTCGGCGCTGACCTCGCCGGCGGCAAACCGGCGGTCGAGGATCTGGAGCGGCGTCTCACGCGTCGCTGGAAAAGTCACAGGAGAGGGCGCCTGGATGCGCGTGACCAGGTACACCACCACAGCGACACCTCCGCAAATCATCAACACGACGATCACGCCCACGAACCAGAGCAGGTGCACGGCCATCAGGTATCTCCTTGATCGGCGGTAGGCGACATGGACAAGAATAGGTCCGTGAAGCTCGGTGTAAGCGTCGGTTACTGGGGCTTTGGGCTGACCGCCTCCGATCAGCTCGACATTGCCAGGACCGCGGAGGACCTTGGCTATGACTCGGTGTGGACGGCCGAGGCCTACGGCTCGGATGCGGCCACCGTCCTGGCGTGGCTGGCGGCGGGAACGACCCGCATCAAGCTCGGATCCGGAATCCT
>PLYD01000120.1 GCA_003151665.1 Candidatus Dormiibacterota bacterium | reverse complement strand
ACGTACTCGCAGTACCAGGCGGCCCGGAAGCTGGAGGAGAAGCGCCTGACCTCGCTCGCCGTCCGGCAGGAAGCCGAGATCAAGCGGCTGAGCCTGCTGGCCGAGGTCATGCGCCGGCAGACTGAGAAGCGAGCGCGCACCGCGAAGTCGATCTTCAAGCGCGTCGACCGCCTCAAGGCGCAGAAGGTCGCCGCCCCGACGCGCGAGCGCAAGGTGAAGGTCAAATTCCCAGACCCGCCGCACAGCGGCCGCGTCGTGATGACAGTCGAAGGGCTGGCCAAGGGTTACGGCGGCCCGACCGTGTTCCGCGACGTCAATTTCGAGGTCGAGCGCGGGCAGCGGCTCCTGGTCATGGGACTGAACGGCGCCGGCAAGACGAGCTTGCTGCGGATCCTCGCCGGCAAGACGGAGCCGAACGCGGGGAGCTTCCGATTGGGCCACGGCGTCTCGCTCGGGTATTACGCGCAGGAGCACGAAGGCATTCGCGCCGGCGTGCCGGTCCTCGCCCACATGCGCGACCAGTCGGACGCCGACGAGCGGTCGCTCCGTGCGCTCCTGGGCACCTTCAGCCTCACCGGCGACATCGCCCGGCAGGATGCCGGCACGCTCTCGGGCGGTGAGAAGACCAAGCTGGCGCTGGCTCAGCTCGTTGCCGGCCGGCACAACCTGCTGCTGCTCGACGAGCCGACCAACAACCTGGATCCTCCGTCGCGGACGGGGGTGGCCCTGGCTCTGGCTGCGTGGCCGGGCACGATGGTCATCGTGAGCCATGACCCAGAGTTTGTTCAGGCGCTGCAGCCTGGCCGTGTCCTCTTCATGCCCGAAGGTCGCGTCGACTACTGGGAAGAAGATCTGCTCGACGTCGTCTCGCTGGCCTGACGGGCGAAAATATCGTCGTGGACAAAGCCGAACCGCGCGAGGTCCTGATGCCCGAGCTCGAAGGCGCCGAGGAGATAACCGTTGGCGCGTGGAGCAAGAAGAAAGGCGAGCACATCGCGCAGGGCGAGACCCTGATGGAAGCGCTCACCGACAAGGTCAACGCAGAGATCCCCTCTCCAATCGGCGGCATCGTCGAAGAGTTGCTTGTGAACGAGGGCGACCCGGTCAGGCCTGGCGAGCCGATCGCCATGGTGACACCGGAGTAGCTCGCTAGACGCGTCCGGGGACTGACTTCTCCATCTTCGCCTCTTCCTCTTCTCCCAACCGGCGCCCGTACCACCACGCGGCTGCCAGGATGAGGATCACGATTACCGCCGCTGGAATCACCACAGGAGCGAGGTAGGCCGAGACCTTCTGGTAGTTCTGGCCCAGCAGGTAACCGGCGTACGCCAATCCTGCGTTCCACGGAATCGCTCCAAGCAGAGACACGACGATGAACTTCACGTACCCGATCCTGGACAGCCCGGCTGGAAACGAGATGTAGGTGCGCACGATCGGCACCAGCCGGCCGAGAAAGACGGCCCACAGGCCCCAACGGTCGAAGAACCGATTGGCCAGTCGCAGATGCCCTTTGCTCAGCCCCATCCAGCGGCCGAACCGGCTCAGCACGACCGCCTCACCGAAGCGACGCGTCAGGTAAAAGGCGATGAGCGAGCCGGTCAGGTTCGCCAGGCTCGCGATCGCGACCACCAGAATCAGCTCGACAACAGAGGGGCCAAGACCTAGCTTTCCAAGGAACGCAAGCGCCCCACCGAGCGGGACGACGATCTCGCTGGAGATGGGCAGGCCCGCGCTCTCGCCCACCATCGTCACGAAGATGGCGATGTAACCCCACGCGGAAACCAGGCTGATGAGCCAATTGGTCATGAAACTAGAACCAGCGTAGTGGACGCTCTACCCGTTGGCCGGATCCGTATTCAAGACCGGAGTCCGGTACTGATGGTCTCCTTCATCAGATCGGCCACCCGTTCAGACCGCTCGATCAGTGGGCCGTGGGCAACACCCTCGAGGACCTCTTCTCGCACGGGAGCCCCTGAGGATTTGTGGTACCGATCGAGCACGCCGCGGATCTGAGCCAGCATCGGTTGTGGTGGGCATAATTCGTCGCCCGGCCAGTCCGGGACCGCGCCGAGCTTGCCCAGGTAGGCAAGGTCGAACATCGATCCGTCGCTGATCACCTGGTCCTCGTTGCCACGGACCCACAGCACCGAGAACGGATGGCGGATGTCGCTAAACGCGCTCACGTCACAGTACTTCCGCGAGAACGCGTTATTGATGCCTCGCTCGCCGGGACCCATCCCGGGCCAGCTTGAAGCGGCGACCGAATCGCCGGGATAGAAGTCGTCGCCAACCTTGGTCAGGAGCACCTCGGCGAGCAGCTCATCTTCATCGGGCGCCTTGTACTTCGGGCTCCAGAAGAAGCTCGACATCGTGACCCGTGGCGATGACATGGGCTCGTCCGCGGACATGTCGCCGGCGGCCAACCGGCGCACGAAGTCGGCGTTCACGGCGCCGCCGCCGCTGCCGCCAAAGTCCGAGGTGGTGGCGGTGCCCGCCGCGTCACGGGTCGCACCGAACCCAAAGGGGGACATCGGAGCGATAAGCGTCAGGCTGGCAATGTCTTCCGGGTGCCTGGCCGCGTAGCCCATCGCGACGCCGCCACCCAGCGACCAGCTGCCGACATGAAGCTTGCGTCCCGTCCAGCCCAGTGCCTTGACCAGCGATTCGACGTCGTCGATCCAGTCGTCAAGACCGCGAGTCGCGTCGATTGGCTTGGCCTCAGTCCGGCCGAATCCGCGAAGGTCCGGCGCAACCACTCGCACATCGCCCGGAAGTAGAGCGGCTACGTCGCGAAAGAACCTGCCCGTGCACAGGTTGCCGTGGATCAAAAGGACCGGCTCGCCGTTCTCGGGCCCGCTGACCCAACAGCTGGTGCGGAGCCGGTCGGTGTCGACATCGATGCGATTCATATGACCCCCACGTGAGCGATTGGTCGACTGGGTTGTAACCTCGGAGCGTACAACGAAACCTCCGGGCCAAGTTGGATGTCGGTGCGGCGGTCAGCGGGCCTCGACCAGTGGCTCCTCGGCGGGCGCCAGCGTTCGGCTCGCTCGTCTGGTCAAGAGGAAAAGTCCTACGAGGATCAGAGCGAAACCGACACCGGCGCCAATGGTCAGCGGCTCGCCCAGCAGCGTTACGCCAAGCGCCAGCGCGACCGCGGGGTTGACATAGGTGATGACTGTGGCTCGCACCGGGCCGACCTCGGCGATGAGGGCAAAGAACAAAAGGAAAGCGATGGCGGTGCAGACGACGCCAAGCAGCCCAATCGCCAGCAGCACATGGGTTGGCGGAATCGCGGAAGGAAGGTGCGAGAGACCAAGCGGCGCATACACGATGGCGGGGAGCACTAGCGATATCGCCACCACCCCGATGGGTGGGGCCTCAGTGAGCTTGCGCGAAATGATCAACGGCCCGATTGCGTAACAGATCGCGACAAGTCCAATCTCGCCCGCGGCTCCGAGATCTCGAACCGAGACGTTAAGACCCACCAGCACCGCGACGCCGACGAAGCCGACCACGAGTCCAAATAATCGGCGCGCATCGAACCGGTCATCGCTGCCGGTGACCCTCCCGAGGACAACGCCGACGAAGGGGGTTGCGGCGATCAGCAGCGCGGTCAGCGAGCTCGATAACCGCAGCTCGGCGTCGCTGACGAGGAACCATGGCAAGGCGACCTCGGCAGCGGTGTACAGCGCGATCCATCGCCAGTGAGGTAGCGCCGGCGCAAGGTTGCCGCGAGCGAGGGCAATGGGCACAAGGATCAGCGCGCCAATGACGGTGCGAAAGAAGACGAGGGTCACGGGGCTGACATCGCTGACCGCGACCTTGATGAGCAGGTAAGGGATGCCCCAGATGAGACACATCGCGACGAAGAGGGCCCATCCGCGCCGGCTCACATCACCCTCGAGGGCGCACGACGCAGTCGCGGCAATCGGAATTTATCGCGTGCACCGACGAAGTTTACCTACCGCCGATTCCTGGGCGAAATTCCGGATCCCCCGACGTCAAAGTCGGGTCGGCGTAGGCCCACCTGAGGATGGTCGTCCAAGCTGTCGACGGCAAACCGAAGTCGCGGTCAGGCTAATGAATTGTTTGCGGCTCGATAACCACGCTCGACTCCGGTTGGTAAAGGACCGGAAAGACGTTGTGGGAGATCAGCTCGCACGCCACCTGGTTTCCCGTCGCCCGGTCGTGTGCCGTCCGCCACAGCATGTTTTCGCGATACACCTGACCATTCCGCATGAAGAAGCGATGGCCCTCTTCGTGGACGTGATAGGACACAGGCGGAAGTCGATCAGCCCAGATCTCCCCGCGCAACTCCGTATCTGTGAGCCACAAGTGGACCTTGTAGTTCGCCGACGTGGGGTTGTCGAACTTCAGGTCGACATAGTTGTAGAAGACTGTGGCTCCGGAACCGAATGGGACCTGCCGGCCAGAATCGGGGAACGGATCGTAGCCGTGATGGTGGTGCTCGACAACCTGGAGTGGCGAATGCAAAACGAGCCAGTGCAGCAGGTTCGAAAGCTGGCAGAGTCCACCGCCTGCAGAGGATGCCATCCGGCCGTGAACGAGGACGAGCCCCGGGAGGTAGCCGCGCCGGGCGTTCGGCTCGCCGACGCAACGCCAGAAGGAGAGCTCCTGACCGGGCCTCAGCACGCGTCCATCGATAGTTGCTAGCGCCAGCCCCAGGTTGGTCACCTTGTTTCTTTGCAGATCCATGTCGACGTCGCCAAGCTGCCTCAGCAGGATCGACCGATGGCTTGCGACGCGGAAGCCGGCCTCAAAAGTTCGATCGGTGCGGGACGGCGCTGCTCGGCCGAACATCCAGTGCAATCGCCTCGCACCGCGATGTGCGGCGACGCTTGGCCCGTATAGCATCGGGTAACGCTCACTTAGCATCGTCTGTCCCCGAAGCAGTAACTCCAGCTCTGGCCGATCGGTTACGCATGCCGATGCCGTCAACCATCACGCGCGTGACGACGACCCAGCCGGGGTGGCTAGTTTGCGCCGACGACCTTGAAATCCTGGTTGACGAAGATGTGGTGAGGCCAGTTGACGCCGATGTTGTGAACCTCGTACTCCCCGTCGCTCAGCTGCACAACACGGTCGACAATGCCCCCGGGGTAGGCGGCCAACGCAGCTTCCGTCGCACTATTCGCTGCTGGTCCAAGGCGTGCATCCGCGTGTTGTTATGGAAACGCTCGGCCACAGTCAGATCAGCCTGACGATGGACACATACAGCCACGTGATTCCTGCGCTTCAAAGCGAGGCTGCGGATCGAATGGAGGCTGTGTTAGCGGGCCACGCTTAGCCTGCGCCGAGGGCGCGCTACCCCTGTGGTCGTCCGATGATCACATTGCCGACGCTGTCCACGGCGATGCAGAACTCGCTGCTCGGACAGGACACAACGGCGCCAAACTCGAAGAGGGCGCCGTCCACTTTGGTCAACTTCCAGGCCGCCGCTCCGCCGGTGGAGTTGTTGGACACGACAACGTTGCCGTAGTAGTCAACAGCGACGCAGAGGCCGCTGCTCGAACAGGACACACCTGACATGGGGACGTTGGAGCTGTCGACGTGGGTCTGCTTCCAGGTCGCGGCCCCTCCGGTCGGATTACGCGAGGTGACCGCGTTGCCCTCCTGGTCAACGGCGACGCAGAGGCCGCTGCTCGGACAGGACACACCGTTAAAAGCTGTGGAGACGTCCACATGGGTCACTTTCCAAGCGGCCGCCCCCCCTGTGGGATTGGTAGAGGTGACTACGTTGCCGAGGCCGTCCACTGCAACGCAAAGGCTGCTGCTTGGACAGGACACGCCGAGCAATTCGTTACCGCCGTCCACTTTGATCAGGGTCCAGGTAGCCGCACGCCCCCCGGTGGGATTGCTGGAGGTGACCACGTCGCCGCTGTCGCCTACGGCGACGCAGAGGCTGCTGCTAGGACAGGACACTCCTTGCAGGCGGTCGGAGCCCTCCACATAGGTCACGGTCCAGGCCGCCGCACCCCCGGTAGGGTTGCTGGAGGTGACCACATCGCCGGTATAGTCCACTGCGACGCAGAGGCTACCGCTCGCACAGGACACGCCTGACAGACGGTACTTGCTAGCACCGCCGTACACATTCGTCACGGACCAAGCTGCCGGGCCGCCGGCGGGGTTGCTGGAGGTGATCACGTTGCCGCTCGGGTCCACTGCCACGCAGAGGCTGACGCTGGGACACGACACACCTGATAGGGCGTTGGAGCCGTCAACGTTGGTGACCATCCATGCCGTCGCCCCCCCGGTGGGGTTGCTGGACGTAACCACATTGCCGAATCCATCCACGGCGACGCAGAGGCCGCTGCTGGGACAGGACACGCCTCGCAGGTAGTTGGAGCTGTCCACGTCGGTCACCTTCCAGGCCGCCGCCCCTCCTGTAGGGTTGCGCGAGGTGACCACGTTGCCCGCGTCGTCCACCGCGACGCAAAGGCCGCTGCTCGGGCAGGCCACGCTATTTAGGGAGCTGACGCCTACCCCGGTCACCTTCCATGCCGTCGCACCTCCAGTGGGGTTGCTGGAGGCGAAGATGTTGCCGACGCTGTCCAGCACGACGCAGAGGCTGCTGCTCGGACAGGACAAGCCTGTCAGGGCTTCGGAGCCGGGCACACTGGCCACCTTCCAGGCCGCCGCCCCCCCGGTGGGGTTGCCGGAGGTGAGCACGGAGGCGCTGTCGATGGCGACGCAGAAGCCGGAACTGGCGCAGGACACGCCAAACAGTTGGTCGCCATACGGGCCGCTCCCGGTCACATCGCTCACCTTCCAGGCAGCCGCACCCGCGGTGGGGTTTCGAGAGGTGACAACGTCGCCATGACCGTCCACCGCAACGCAGAAGGTGCTGGTCGGACAGGACACGCCTAATAGACCGTACTTGGTGGCGCCGTACACGTTGGTCACAGTCCATGCCGCCGCCCCGCCCGTCGGGTTGGTGGACGTCACCACGTTGCCGCTGCCGTCCACGGCGACGCAGAGGCTACTGGTAGGGCACGACACTCCTGAAAGTCCACCCTGGGAGGAAACGTCGACGTTGGTGACCGTCCAGGCCGCGGCCCCCCCGGTGGGGTTGCTGGACGTGACCACGTTTCCGACTTCGTCGACCGCGACGCAGAGGCCGCTGCTCGGACAGGAAACGCTCGTAAGACTGTTGCCGAGAAACGGCGGCTGATGGATGACGCGCACCGGTGCAGACCATGTCAGCAGAGAGCCGGTGGTCGAGGTCGGGGTTGGAGATGCGGACGTGGTTGGGGTTGGAGATGAGGTTGGTGTGACCACAATCGGGGTCGGCGTTGCGCTCGGCTGGAAGGAGGACTGTGCCTTCGGCCCGGAGGAGCTGCCGCACGCGGTGAGGATCAGCACCACTGCGAGAACCGCGACCCTCATACAGGTACTAACTCCGACCTGGAACATAAGTTATGGCCTGCCGCAAGAGTAGGTCGCTTGAGAGCAGCTGCACCACCTGATACCGGCCTCGGGTCCGGGCATTCTCTGACCCAAAACTGTTGTCAGAATTGTTGTCAAACCGCCCGCCGACGGCGGCCACCACCACCAAGGAGGCTCGAAATGAACTCGAAAATTGGTGGGCCCGGTTGGGATCGAACCAACGACCAGCCGATTATGAGTCGGCCGCTCTGACCAGCTGAGCTACGGGCCCTCCGCGCGTCCGCGACTCGGACTCGCTGAGTCTATCCGGCGATGGAATGTAGACCGCGCTGCGGAGATAACTAGAGAAGACGATGTCTCTGAATCTTGGACTCCTGATCCTCCGCCTTGTGGTCGGTCTCACCATGGCCGGGCACGGCGCCCAGAAAGTCTTTGGGTGGTGGGGCGGCCCTGGCCTAAACGGTTGGACCTCCTCCGTGGTCAGGCTTCGTATCCGGCCCGCCATGCCCTGGGCCTGGCTCGCCGCCGCATCTGAGCTCGCAGGTGGTCTCCTGCTGGCCCTCGGCTTCTTGTCCCCCTTGGGGAGCCTGGCGATTGCCGGCACCATGCTCGTCGCCATCGCGACAGTTCACTGGGCCAACGGCTTTTGGGCCGGCAAGCGCGGATATGAGTTCAACCTCAGCCTGCTCGCAGCGGCCATCGCCGTGGCCTTGACCGGCCCCGGGAAATACTCCCTTGACCAGGCGCTTGGGTTGCACCTGCCAGAGCCGATCACTGTGATCGTCGGCTTCATCGCGGTCATCGTGGGCGTGGTGGCGACGCTCGCCTCCCGCAGCCCCAAGGGCGAAACAGAGACCAAAACGCAGACGACCTGACTTAAGAGGCAGCCCTGGAGCTCGATTTGCCTCGACTCGCCGCGATTCGCGATGGTCAGTGCTTGATCGGGAGCAGGCCCAGCTTCTCAAGCTCGGCCAGGTACCGACGCACGTCGGCATCCGCAAGCAGCACCAGGATGGCCTCCATCGTTCGGCGCCTATCGTTTTTGATAGTTCGCAGGCCCACCGCCGCCTTCTGTACCTGCTGATCGGCGGCCAGCAATTCATCGGCATTAAAGGCGATCCCGGCCAGGCGAACCAGAACTTCATCGGACGGCTTCGGAATGTTGTCGGCGGCGCTCATCGTTCGGTTACCTCAGGTATCTCGGGAGATATACATTCGACCTCGTTGCCGTCCGGGTCGTCGGCGTAGAACGTGCGCACTCCCTTGAGCACCGGGTGGATCCCCAACCTCACCTCCACACCGGCCGCGATCAAACGGTCCCGAAGTTTTTCGTACTCCGCTCCTTCGACCCGAAACGCGAGGTGGTGGAGCACACGCTTCGTCTTCTCACGCGGAAACTCCATGGATGGGTTAGGGTGCGGCACCAGCACGATCATCTCCGGCACGCCATCGGCGCCCCCGCCTGCTCTCAGGAACTTATTCGGAACTTGCGCTGGCGAGATGACCTCGAGCCCGAACAGATCGCGATAGAAATGCAGCGCCTTCGCCATGTCGCTCACCCACAGGACGACCTCCGCGAGGCCGGCGACGATTTGCGTCACGCGGCGACAGCTGCCGCCATCGCCGCAAGGTTCGCATCCCTCGCACGCGTCGGGACGGAGCAGCCCGGCGCCAGCAGCAGGCCACGCCCACCGGTCTCAGCAACGGCTCGACGCGCTTCCGCCTCGACCTCGGCCGGGGGCCCGTAGAGCAGGCTTCCACGCTGCCCCAGGCCTCCCATTACCGTACGGCGGCTGATCGTCCGGCCCTCGGCCAGCGTGGGGTTGCCCTGGTTGTGCACCGACCAGCTGATCACCTGTGCGGGCAGGTCGCGAGACAGCCCGAACTGCAAGTTGGAGCCGCACAGGTGCACAGCGTTGAACCAGGCTTCGGTTGGCAGCTGTTTCAAGACGCTCACGTCCAGCGGCAGCACCAGCTCCCGATACACGCTCTCCGGCATCGCATCCTTGCTCGTGTAGCCGGAGATCGCATAAAACACGCCTGCGGCCCCGGCCTTGACGGAGCGCTTCGAGAAATCGACGAGGACTTCGGCGATCCGCTCGAGCGCGGGGCGCACCTCGTCGGGGTGCTTGCGCAACTCGCGCACCACGCGCGACTTCGACTTGCCGACCAGGTAGCCGGCGACAGTGATTGGGCTGAACACGGTCTGGATGACCGGGACGTCGGGGCCGAGCTCGCGAGCAACCATGCCGATCGACTCCACCTGGTCGTATAGGGCTTTGGGGTTGGTGGCCGAAACCGTCTGCCAAGCGTCGAGATCCGGCACCGCGAAGCTCACCGGCACCGGTCCCTTGAGGCGATGTCCTGCCGGCTTGTACACCGACCCGAAGGCCTCGGCAAAGCACGTGGCACGCGGTTGGAACTTCACGAAATCCCACCCAAACTGCCGAGCCCGTTCGACTGTCACCCGCGCGAGCTCATCGGGCGACCACTCCTCTCGATAGGTGTGCCCCCAGGCGCCAACTGGCGGCCTGTCGCCGATACCCAAGTCCAGCGCTGCCTCCACCCGCTCTCGGCCATTCATCGATTCGAGTTTAAGCTGGACCCGGTGACGATCGAGTCTGACGCTGCTCGGTTGCGGGCCGCCGCTGAGGCCAAGCCGATGAAGCTCCCCGTCAATCGGCGCGTCGACGAGAGCCACCACCTGGTCACGGAGGACGGGCTTTCGGTCTGGTATACGATCCAGGTCTCCCCCCACAGCCGGATCCAGGAGGCGATCTTCGAACGCCCAGACCGCGTGCCCAGCGACCAGGAATGCGAGCAGTGGCTGCGGCGCCTGGTCGTCGGCGCCGAGGCGGTCGAGGCCCCAGGCTTGCCGGGTGCGATGACGCGCCGTTTCGAAGCGTTTGAACGCAACCCGGAGCTCGAGGCCCCGCTCGCCTGATGCCATTGCAAGAATCGGTTCTCACTATGCTGCGAAAGGTCGTCGGCAGCGACCACGTGATCGACAGCGCCAACGACCTTCGCATCTTCGAACGCGACGCTTCGATCGAAGGAGCAGCCCCAGACGCAGTCGTCCTGCCCGCCACCAACGACGAGGTCGCGGCCGTGATCAAGGTCGCTGCGCAGCACCGCATCCCGGTCGTGCCGCGTGGCGCCGGCACCGGGCTGTCCGGTGGCGCCGTGACCATCCGCGGAGGAATCGCCCTGCAGATGACGCGGATGCGTCGCATTCTCGAGATCGACCCGGTGGGCCAAACGGCGCTCGTCGAGCCAGGAGTCGTCAATCAAGAGCTCTCGCTCGCCGCCGCCGCCCACGGGTTGTTCTACGCCCCCGATCCGTCGAGCCAGAAAGCCTGCACGATCGGCGGCAACGCTGCCGAGAACTCGGGCGGCCCGCACTGCCTGTACTACGGAGTGACCAGCAACCACGTTCTCGGAATGGAGGTCGTGTTTGCCGACGGCAGCGTCCACTGGGTAAGCGGCGATGCGCCAGACCGCGTGGGGCTCGACCTCTGCGGCGTGCTCGTCGGTTCGGAGGGAACGCTATGCGCGATCACGAAGATCAAGGTTCGCCTGCTGCGCGTTCCGCCCACGATCGCGACCCTGCTTGCAGCATTTCCGACCATCGAGACCGCCAGTCAGGCGGTGTCCGCGATCATCGCGCATGGCATCGTGCCGGCAGCACTCGAGATGATGGACCAGGTCACAGTCGGGGCGGTCGAGGCGCACTACCACGCGGGCTATCCGACGGACGCCGGCGCGGTGCTGCTCGTCGAGGTCGATGGCATAGCCGAGTCCACCCGCGAATTGATGGCAGCGATCCGCGACCAGCTCACCGCGAACCATGGGTATGCGTTGCGCGAAGCCAAAACCCCGGTCGAGCGCGATCTGCTGTGGGCCGGACGCAAAGGCGCTATCGGTGCGTTGGGGCGGATCAAACCCAACTACTACCTCCACGACGGCGTTGTGCCGCGGACCAAACTCCCACAAATCCTGTCAGCAGTCGGCGAGATCGGCGAGCACTACAAGCTGCCGGTCGCCAACGTGTTTCACGCGGGAGACGGCAACCTTCATCCGAACATCCTGTTCGACCTGCGCGACCGCGAAATCCTGCACCAGGTCGAGAGCGCAGGTGAGGAGATGCTTCGCGCAGTCGTCGAGTTCGGCGGCGCGCTGTCCGGCGAACATGGCATCGGGCTCGAGAAGAGCGCATTCATGCCGTGGGTCTTCAGCCCCGACGATCTCCGCACGATGCACCAGGTGAAGGACGCCTTCGATGCGGAAGGCATCATGAACCCGGGCAAGATCTTTCCCGAGCCCGGGCGCAAGCAGGCACGCCTGCCCGGCCGCACGGGCCTCGCCAGCGAGGCGCAGTGGTGGTGAACGCGCCCGCGATTGAGAAGCCGGCGACAGCCGAAGAGCTCGCGCACGCGTTGCACGAAGCTTCGGAAAGCCGGCTCGCGGTGACGCCAATCGGTGGCGGTAGGGCGAGCGAGATGGGCGACCCACTCGAACGCTGTGACGTTGAGCTGCATACGAGCCGCTTGGATCGCGTGCTCGAGCACTCGCAGGGCGACATGGTTGTCAGCGTTGAGGCCGGCATCACCATCGAATCGCTGCAATCCGAGCTGTTCCGCAAAGGCCAGTTCCTGCCGCTGGATCCATTCAACTCTCCAGGGCATACGATCGGCGGCCTCCTTGCCACGGGGTGGACTGGGCCGCTGCGGCAGCGCTTCGGCTCCCCACGTGACTTCCTCATCGGCATCCGCGTGGCGCTGCCTGACGGGCGCCTCGCCAGCGCCGGTGGCCGCGTGGTGAAGAACGTCAGCGGCTACGACATGATGAAGCTGCACCTCGGGGCGATGGGTTCTCTCGGTGTCATCGTCGCTGCCTCGTTCAAGGTATTTCCAAACGCACTGCACGACGTGACGGTCGACATCGCCTGTGCATCATTCGAGGACGCTTGGGCTGCGGGCGAAAGGGCTATGGCGCTTCCCCTCCCGCCCGCGGCGTTGGAGCTCTTGTCTAGCGGCCGATTGATGGCACGCTTCCTCGGCAGTCGTGACGCGGTGGAGCGGATGGTGAGCGAGCTCGGATGGAACCGGGCCGACCCGTCAATCTGGATTGAGCATTCGCGTCGGGGACCGTCGAGCTGGGCGCGCATCGCAGTTCCACGGCACAAGGTCCACTCGATGTTGACATCGCTGCCCGCAGGGTCCGAGTGGTGGGCAACCCCAGGCGTCGGCATCGTGCATTGGTCAGCGGAGAGTGGCGTCGAAACGGTGCCCGAGGCCCGCGCGACGGCGGAAGCGGCGGGCGGCTCGCTTGTGATGATGGCGGGGCCCGTCGAGCTGCGGCGAAAGGTCGGCGCGTGGGGCAGCCCGCCGCCAACGCTCGAGCTGATGATGAGGCTCAAGAGTGCATTCGACCCCGGACGGACTTTGAACCCAGGTAGGTTCGTCGTCTGATGGCGTTCGAGCTCCTCAAAGACGACGATCTGGCCACGTGCGTCCACTGCGGCCTCTGCCTCGATGCGTGCCCGACCTTTCGCGCCACAGGTCTCGAGACAGAGTCCCCGCGCGGACGCATCCAGCTGATGACCGAGTGGAAGCGAGGAACACTGCCCTTCACAGAGGACCAGGCGCGCCACATCGACCTGTGCCTTGGAAGCAGGACCTGCGAGGCCGTCTGCCCATCAGGAGTGCCTTACGGACGGATCATCGAGGCCGGCCGCGCAGAGGTCGAGCACATTCGACAAACCTAATCGA
>PLYD01000093.1:2273-40709 GCA_003151665.1 Candidatus Dormiibacterota bacterium | reverse complement strand
CGGCGACCTCGCCCCATTTGACGGGGTCGGGCACCGTGAATGCCTCGGCACTGAGCATCACCTGGGCTTCATAGACTTTTGCCACCGGCGCCTCAGCGATCGCGGCACGGTCCGCCGGCACGCCGAGCTTCTCGGCCAGGTAGCCGCCGATCCTGGTTGCGGTTGCCGCCGACAGGGCGTGGTGACCGGCCCCGCTCTCGGCGATCGCGCGCTTGAACAGGCCCTTGGCGCGAGGCATCGAAAGGAGCGTCCCGACACTCATCGCGCCGGCGGACTCGCCGAAGACGGTGACGTTGTCTTTGTCCCCACCGAACGCGATGATGTTGTCCCGCACCCACTCCAGCGCCGCGATCTGGTCGAGCAGGCCGAGGTTGGCGACTCCGTCGCCTAGAAACAAGAATCCATCGACGCCGAGCCGGTAGTTGATGCTGACCAGGACCACGCCATCACGCGCGAACCGGCTGCCATCGTATGCCGGCACCGCTCCAGTTCCGTTGGCGAAAGCGCCCCCGTGGATCCAGACCATGACCGGCAGCCCCGTCGCCTTTGGGTCGGGCGTCCAAATGTTCAGATTGAGGCACTCGTCGCCCTCGATCGCCGGCTCCGGGAGGATTACGTCGAATGGCGAAAAATAAGGCGGCTTGGGAACCGTCGCGCCGAAGGCGAGCGAGTCCCGTACCCCGTCCCATGATGCGGCCCGTTGCGGCGGCCGGAAGCGGTTGGCTCCGAATGGAGCGGCGGCGTAAGGAATGCCTTTGAAGGAAGCAATTCCATCGATTAGTGCGCCTCGCAATTGGCCCTGCGGCACGGCGACGACGACATCATTGACACTCAAGCTCATGGTTACGACCTCCAGGCCCCACCTAACCGCGATCGGCTGGATTGTGCCACATCGCCGACCGTTCAACTCGAGACGATAACGTGGCCACGACATCCCGGCGCCTGGTCGTCTTCGTAGGCTCCGTATTTGCGGCCGAGTCCGCATTTTTTGCAGTGGTTCCTCCGCTTGTGCCTCAGCTCGTGCGCAATGCACACCTCACCACTACAGAGGTTGGCATCCTCGTGGCCGCCTACCCGGCAGGGGTTCTGCTCGCGGCCATCCCATCCATGGCTCTGGTCGATCGGCGCGGCGTGCATATGGCGACCGTGGTGGGCATCGGCATCCTGATCGCATCCACGCTTGGATTCGGCTGGGGAGCGAGCCCGCTATTGCTGGACGCTTCGAGGTTCGTGCAGGGCGTTGGCGGCGCGATCGCCTGGGCAGGCGCCCTCGCGTGGTTGACGAGCACCACGCCCAGCGCGCGCCGAGGATCGGTGATCGGCGGTGCCGTGGGCGCCGCCCTGATCGGCATGGTGGTCGGGCCCCCGATCGGAGCGTTCGCGAGCCACGTCGGGCGTGGCCCCGTGTTCAGCGCGCTGGCCATCGTGCTTGTCCTTCTCCTGCTGGCGGCGCCGTCTTCGGCGCCGGCGGCAACGCCTCAGCGCGGCTCAGTGCAGGCACTCATCAAGCTTCTCCGCAGCCGCCGCGCCGCCATCGGCAATGGCCTGCTACTGGTGATAGGCATAGTCGGCGGCACGCTGTGGAGCCTCGTGCCGCTGCTGGTGGCCCACCGCGCGGGGGGCGCCGGCGTGATCGCCGCGATCCTCGCTGTGAGCTACCTGATCGCTGCCTTGCTTAACGTCTATCTCGGTCGCATCTCCGATCGGTTCGGCCGACTCCTGCCGACGCTGATCGGGCTGGCGATCGCTGCCGCGCTCCTTCCAGTAATTCCCTTCCTCGGCCCGCTGTATCTGCTCTTCATCGTCAGTGTGGCCGCCCAATCCATGATCTCGGCGCTCTGGACGCCAACCGCCGCAATGGTCAGCGACGGTGCGGAGGGCACGGCCGCGGGGCAGGCCGTCGGGGTGGCGACCATGAATGCCGCTTGGGCGGCCGGAGGCGCGACCGGTCCAGTCCTGGCGGCGTGGCTGGCGGACGCGGCCGGCTTCGCATTGCCTTTTGCGCTTGCCGCGGGGCTGTGCGCAACCAGCGCTGTCGTAGTGCTGATCGCATACCGGCGCAACGAAGACGCCAAATCAGCGCCGGTCCCGACCCCAGCGGTGGAGCAGAGCTAGCCCTAAAACTCGGCGGCCGCGTGATGAGAGCGCCGGCGCCTCATCTATTAATGTGCTCGGGTGCACGCCGCTCGAATGCTGATGGCAGTAGATCTTCATGCGGCCGGCGAGCCAGGTCGGGTCATCCTCGGCGGCATCGCTGACGTGCCGGGCAACTCGATGTTCGAAAAGAGAACGCATTTCGAGCAACACCTCGATGGGATCAGGAAGCTGATGCTGCGTGAGCCTCGCGGCTATCCCGCCCTGTGCTGCAACGTGGTGCTGCCGCCCACTGATCCCCGCGCGGCCGCTGGGTTCGTGATCATGGAGCAGACCGAATACCCACCGATGTCCGGCAGCAACATCATCTGCACGGCGACTGCCCTGCTGGAAACGGGTTATATCGCGGCGGTCGAGCCAACCACCGAGTTCATCCTCGAGGCACCAGCCGGCCTGGTCGCGATCACCGCGAGGGTGGAGGCGGGCATGACCAAGAGCATCACCTTTGAGAACGTGCCCGCTTTCGCCGTACACCTGGACACGGCGGTCGAGGTCCCCAAGCTCGGTACGGTGATTGTCGATGTCGCGTACGGCGGCATGTACTACGCGATTGCCCAGGCCGAACCGCTCGGGTTCCGGATCAGTCCTGACGAGGGGAAGGACCTGGTGCGAGTGGGGGAGATGATCAAGGCAGCGGCGAGAGAGCAACTCCCGGTTACGCATCCCGAGAACCCGGCGATCAGCGGAGTGTCGATCATGCAGTTCTCGGGCCGCTCCACTCGCGCCGGAGTCGCACGGAAAAACACTGTGGTCGTTTCGAGCGGTCAGTTTGACTGGGATCGGCCCGCAACCTGGACCGGCATACTCGATCGTTCCCCGTGCGGCACGGGTACTTGCGCACAGATGGCTGTCCTGCATGCCAAAGGTCAGCTCGGGCTCAATGAGGATTTCGTCCATGAAGGCATCCTGGGCACCACATTCACCGGCAAACTCGTCCGCTCGACGAGGGTCGGCCCCCACGCAGCCGTCGTGCCGACCATCACCGGCTCCGCTTACGTCTATGCGATCTCCAACTACGTCCTTGACCCCGATGACCCGTTCCCGGAAGGGTTCACCGTCGGAGACATCTGGAGTGTCACCGATCTAACTGATTAGCTGCTCGCGCGAAGTGTCTTTCTTGCCTCCGGATTCCGTCAGGGTAGCCGGAGCACGTTTTTGCTGTCGAGCGGGGTAGACAGTTAGCCGCTTGGTCCGATCATCGGGCGTAGCCGAAGTACATGAGCTCCCAGATCGCGTCGTCCCTGTAGGTCTCGACCGGCTCATCAGCGAGATATCTCGAGATCTGGAGATCACCGACGAATCGCAAGTAGGCGCCGTCGAAGTTCATCAGCCTGGCAGCGATTCGCTTGATGCCGCTGATGGTGTCAACCATGCGGTTTGTCGACAGATCGTGGGTGCGGGTAAACGAAACGACGTACCGATCCTCGCCGTCTCGATACGTGTAGCGCGTCGTCGCCGCCACCGGCTTGCCGGTCTTCTGGTCGGTGTAAATCCCCTCGCGCTCGAAGGTGACCTTGGCCTGATCGTCGCCGAGGAGGACGTTGTCGCGGGCAAGCATGAAAATCGGAATCGGCTCGAAACCGAACTTCTCGGACGCCGTGATGTATGACGCGATGACCGTGTACGGACCGGCTTGCCCGCGCGCCCAGTACCAGTCGTGCACCACCTTCATCAGGCCGACGTTGCCCCAGTTGTGGTCGTGGTACCCGACTCCAGTCGTCTCGTGGCGTTCGCCGTCAATCGTGTACGAGGCGGTCACCGCGCCCTGCGGCACCGAGGGCAGCCACGCAAATTCCACGGACCGATCCGCGCCAAACAGCATGTACCCGGTCGATGGGCGCCACGGCGGAACCTCACCCGTCAGCTTGACATCGACCGAGATCTCCTCCGCGGTCGCCTCGATCCGATACTGGTGCAGGTCGCCGGTAAATCGGTTCTTGCCGAGACGCACATCGGCATGGTCTTTGGCCGCGGACCATTCGCTTGGCGAGTAGTGCACCAGCTTTTCGAAGTGACGCCCGTCGGGCAGGTCGAGATTCAATCGAAGTAGCGGCGCCAACGACTTCTGCGGCTCCGCAATGTCTTTGTTCATGAACGTCACCACGAGCTTTGCTCCATCTTCCAGGTGCGCGTCGAAGTACCACCATTCGTAGGTGCCTGCCGAGTCGTCGGTGCGCTTCCCGTCTTCCCATGGCGCGATCGTGGTGGGCGACAGGCCAAGACGCTCGTAGTCAGAGGGTGAATCCGCCATGACCGCCAGCTTGCTCGCCATCAACCTCTCCTCCTACGTCAACATCGTCTTCATGATGCGTGCCCGTTGGTCGGAGCCATCGCGGTACCCAAGCCTTTGCGGGCGGCGCTGATGTCCAGGTGTCCGTAACCCGCTGCCACGAGGCGCCGCCAGCGCTCGGCGATGGATTCCGCGACCGGAGTGACTTCGCCCCCGGCCGCCGACTGTGCGAGATCGAGATCTTTGAGCGCCCACTCCAGCGAGAAGTCAGGTGAGTAGTCGTCGCTTTCCATCTTTGCCAGCTTTGTCAATGCGACGCCGGATGCCAGCGGGCCGCCGGCCACGACCTCGCGCAGCGCCGAGTGCGCCACGCCCAACCGGTCGGCGAGCGCGGCCACCTCGGCCGCCGCTTCGATCTCGAACGCGAGCCATGTGTTGAGCACGAGCTTCATGCGGCTGCCCGCTCCAGCTTCGCCCAGCCACACCGGGCGTCCAAGAGCCTCGAGCACTGGCTCGACGATTTGTCGTGCGCGCGAAGGGCCTGAAGCAAGAATGACGAGGCGGCCGCTCCGAGCCGGATCGCGGCTGCCGGAGACCGGTGCGTCAACGAATGCGACATCGGGGAACTCACGCTCGACCTCAGTTCGCAGGGTCTCCGTGGCTTCGACCCCAATGGTTCCCATCTGCGCCCAGACCGCGCCGGGCCGGATGAAATTAAGGGTCCTCTGTTCCAACATGACTTCTCTGACCGCATCTGCCGTGGGCAGCATCGTCACCACGACGTCGGCTCGGTCAACTGCCTGATCTGGCTTCCCGTGGGCCGTCGCACCACGCTGGGCCAGCGTGGCAACTGGGCCGGGCGTGCGGTTCCACACCGCGACCGCGAAGCCCTGGTCGAGCAAACGCTCTGCAAAAGCGGCGCCCATGGCGCCCGCGCCGAGGATCGCAACAGTTGGGCGCGGGTGAGGGGTGTTGGTGGTGTCACTCATTGTTTCTTCTCCTTTCAGACTGACTCGGGCGAGGGTCCGCCGACCCGCACCTCGTCGCTGACGATGTCTTCGATCCTGCGCAGCGCCGATGGGTCGAGCTCGAGCTCGGCCGCGGCGATCGCGTCCTCGATGTGCTTGGGGTTGCGGGTGCCCACGATGGCGACGTGGACCGCCGGGTTGGCGAGCGTCCAGGCAATGGCAAGGCGGCTCACCGATGTGCCCAGCTCGAGCTGCGCAAAGCGGTCGAGCGCTGAGACCACCCGAAGGTTTCGGCGGTAGGGCTCGCCCTGAAATACGTCGCTCTTCGACCGCCAGTCGTCGGGCGAGAATCGGGTTTCGGGACTAAGCGCACCACTCAGCAGGCCGTGCCCGAGGGGGCCGTAGACGAGCACCCCGATGTCATGCGCCTTCGTATAAGGAAGGACGGACTCCTCGATGTCGCGGCGGAACAGGTGGTACACGGGCTGCAAGGTCTCGACCGGGAGGGTGCGGCTGAACTCATCCATCTGGTCCGCATCGAAATTGGAAACTCCGACATGGCGGATCTTGCCCGCTGCCTTGAGCTCGGCCAGGGCGCTGGCCGTCTCTTCGAACGGAACCCTCGCGTCCGGCCAGTGGACCTGGTAGAGGTCGATGTAGTCCGTGCCGAGTGCCTTCAGGCTCGAGTCGACGCCACGGCGTATCCAGTCCGGGCTTGAGTCACGCTCGATCCCACCGCCGTCGCGCGGGCGGAGGCCTCCCTTGGTGGCAATCACCACCTGATCTCGCGGCCTTCCTTTCAGCGCCTTCGCCAGGATGGTCTCGGACGCGCCGAAGCCGTACGCCTGTGCCGTGTCGAAAAAGTTGATCCCGCTGTCGGCGGCCCGCCGGATCGCCGCCACGGCCGCTTCCTCATCTGTAGCGCCCCAGTCGCCGCCCAGCTGCCAAGTGCCGAATGCGATGGGCGAGACCTCTAGCCCGCTGCGCCCCAACCTGATCTTCTCCATGAGGGTCCTCCTTCGAACTATTTACGGACGGAACGTCTCGTATCGTATACTAAAGGGCATGAAAGCTGCAACTATTCCGATCGAGACAAGAAGAGGCCGACCCCGCAGCGGGCAGACCAACAAGGCGATCCTCAAGGCAGCAGCCGAGATCGTCATCGCGTCAGGCCTTGCCGAGATGACGATCGAGGGCGTGGCCGAGCGAGCCGGCGTCGGCAAAGCCTCGATCTACCGGCGCTGGCCGAGTAAGGGGGCGCTGGCCTTCGACGCCGTGGTCGACGCCATCCTGGCCGCTGAACCAACCCCCGACACCGGCAGCCTGGAAGGCGATCTGGCGCGTGTCGCCGAGAGCTGGGTCCAGCTGGCCAACGTTCGACGTGGGGGCCGCACGCTGGCGCACTTCATCGCAGAAATACAGAGTGACCCCGATCTGGCGGTTGCTTGGCGTGAGCGTTTTGTAGACCGGATCCGGAGGGAACGCCGGCCCATCATCGAGCGCGCGATCGCGCGAGGCGAGATAGCTGCCGGCAGCGACCCGGAGCTGATCATGGACGTTCTTTACGGCCCGCTCTACCACCGCTACCTGAACGGGCACCTGCCGCTCGACGAGTCGTTCGCCAGACGGGTTGTTCGCATGGTGGCGGCCGCCGCCCTGGATGGTGCCGCAGTCTCCGACCCGCGCCATCTGCTGAAGGCAAGCCCTTGACAGCCTTGGCGACGTGTCTCTGTGACGTAACCCTCTGAACACAGGGCCTCAATTCCTGAGAAAGCAGGGGCCAGGGCGCCGTGCCCGCGCATGGCGACTTTATGAGGGCCGAAGTAAACAATGTGGGATACATGAGGCTGCCGGCGCGGAACGAGTCCGAACGTGTCATCTTCGCGCTGGCCGCAGCGGCGGAGACGAAAGATGCATACAGCAAAACTCATCCAAAGCGCGTCGCGAACACCGCCGTCCACATCGGCATGCGACTGGGACTTCGTGAGGCAGACCTACTTGCGTTGTACCGCGGGGGCCTCACTCACGATATCGGCAAGATTTTCATCTCAGACGCAGTGCTGCTCAAACCCGGACCGCTCAACGCCGAGGAAGAAAGGCAGATGCGTGAGCACACGGTCATCGGAGAGCGCATCGTCAAGCATCTCCCGTCCGCCGCGGACATCCTGCCCATCATTCGGCACCACCATGAGCGGTTCGATGGCGGTGGTTACCCCGANNGGCGCGGGCCAGCAATGGGATCGGGAGCTGGTTTCGCTTTTGCTATCGGAATTGCCAGCCACTCGCTTCGAGTTGGCCAGTTGACCTCGAAGTAAGCCCGCGGTTGCCATAGTCGGCAACTTCTACATCTGCTCCATCGATCTGCGGTGCGCGATTTGGATCGCGAACGAGGAGTCGCATCGGTTGGCGTTGCTGCAGGACTCTATGGACCACAAGACCTCTGACGCGGCCCGTCGAACCTGTCACGACGATCATGAGGCCGAAGAATAGTCCGGTAAGTCCGAATCAGGCTCGCGACCAGGGGGAACGAAACATTTAGGCCCTGAGTGCCGTTCAATGTGTAGGAATGCTCGAAGCAGTATTAGGCGCAGCCGTGGCGATTTCGATTCTTTTTGTATTGAATCGTGGACGTTTGACCAGCGGCGCGGATCATGAAGTTTGCTGGTCGTGCGGCCAGCGAAATCAACACAAGCTGTGGTGCCCGAACCGGTAGAGACGGGTCGCAAATCGCGCTAGCGGAGGGCTTCGAACTCCGCATCGGTCAGCTCGATCTCCAGCGCCGCCAGGTTCTCCTTGACGTGATCGAGCGACAACGTGCCGGGAATCGGCAGCATCGCCGGCGACCGCCGAAGAAGCCACGCCAGCGTGATCTGTCGCGTTGTCACTCCATGCCTCTCGGCGATCTCGGTGAGCGCGGGGCCACCGTCTCCGCGCAGTGGAAAGAACGGTACGAAGACAATTCCCTCGGCAGCGCAGTAATCGACGACATCCTCGTACTTGCGCTCTGAAAGGTTGTAGTGGTTCTGGACTGCGGTGATCGGAACTACTTCCCGGGCACGCTTGATCTGGCCGATGTCGACCTGGGAGATGCCGACGTGGCGGACTTTCCCCTGGTCCCGGTACTCCTTGATCAAGCCGAGGCTTTCCTCGATTGGAATCTCTGGGTCGACGCGGTGCAGGTAGTAGAGGGAGATGCTGTCGGTCGTGAGCCGCTGCAGGCTTTCGTCGAGCTCCGCGCGCAGCACCTCTGGACGGCCGCCACCACTGTTACCGCCCTTCGTTGCCACGACGCACCCTTCGGGAAAGGGTGACAGAGCCTGGCCGATCGTTTCCTCGCTTTGTCCGCCTTGGTATGAGTGGGCGGTGTCGATCATCTGCACGCCGGCGGCGACCGCCGCTCTAACGAAAGCTACGTGGTCCGGCGTTTTCGTCAGCCGGTTGGTACCCAAGCCGATCCGAGTCACGTCGATGTCGCCAAGCCTCACGAACTTCACGACGAAGATGATGCCGGATCGAGATCTAGGACAGCGCCAAGCACAGCTCGGTCTATGCGCCCGAGCAAGTCGGCGTTTAAGGGAGAGGCCTGCTATATCTCCGGCCCGTGGACCCCGGCGTCGGGGCTCTCGGTTATCTGCGCGAGATCTTCATGCTGGCGAACCCGGCCAAGCGGGCCGGCCAGCACCGCAATCGTGGCGGTCATTCCGATGAGGCTGCCGATGACGATCGTCGCGGGCGCTCCGAGAGCTCCGGCCATCACTCCACCGGCCAGATTGGAGATGGGCCGGACGCCCCAGAACACAGTGCGCATAGTGGCCGTCATGCGCCCTTGCAGCCGGCTCGGTGTCACGGCCTGGCGGAGGCTGACCTGGCTCACGTTGTAGATCGAGTCGAAGATCCCGCCAAAGAACATCAAGCCTCCGAGAACCAGAACTGGGGCGCCGAGGAGCGCGAGCGGCCAGGCAAGAAAGGCCAGCCCGAGGAGCACGTTGGAGAGGGCCAGGGAATTACCGACACCGACCTTGCGTACGACCGTTCCCACGACCATCGCGCCGACTACAGCCCCTGCCCCTCCAGCACCAAAAACCAGGCCGAAGAGGCCCGGACTCAGATGCACGTTGCGATAGGCGAACAGGAACAGAGCTGGGTCCTGAAGGTGGAATCCGATGCCGCCGATGGTCAGCATGATGAGGAGGGCCCGCAGGATCGGATCGTGCAGCACCAACCTGAGGCCTTCGCGGATCTCGGCAAACACGCCGGTTTGAGGTGCCGTCGGATGGCGTGGCGAGTCCTCAGGTTGCCGGATCCAGATGATGCTGACGACCGAGACGACGAATGAGAACGCGTCCGCCAACATGGCTTGAGCGGCGCCAATAACCTGAATCAGCAAGCCTCCAAGGCTTGGTCCGATCAGCCGCGAACCGGAGAAGGTGACCTCGAGCTTGGTGTTCGCCTCGAGGATGTCAGCCCTGCTGACAAGGCCCGGCACGTATGCCAGGTACGCAATGTCAAAGATGACAGTGCCCACGCCGAGGACGATTGCCACGACATAGAGCTGCACGATGGAAAGCACGCCGAAAGCCGCCGCGACGGGTACCGACAGAATGGCGAGCGCCCGCATGGCATCCGCCACGATCATCATCGGCCGCCGCCGAAGTCGATCGGCGAACACTCCCGCGAACAGCGCGAGAACTGGAAAGGCAACCTGCTGCGTCGCTGCGAGCAAACCGACCTCGGCCGCTGTTGCGTGCAGCTGCAGGATGGCGATGGTGGGCAAAGCGATGTTCGTCACCTCGCTGCCAACCACGCTGATGGTCTGGCCCGCCCACAATTTCAGGAAATCTGTATGCCGCCAGAGGCGGTTACCGCCGAGCATTGAGCCCCAAAGTTAGCTGTGTCGACCCCGTCGACGTTGCGCCAGACCCCGTGCGAATCGGAGTTGTGACGCGCAATTCCCTCAGCAGCTTGCCTATAGTCCGCTGACATGTCGGCGGATCAGGCCTTGGCAACATCGTCCCGAAGGGCGTCGGGGTGGATCACCCTGCTTGTGATCTTTGGGATCACTTCGACGGTCGAGGCCTTCACGGTGTCGCACGTTTTCCGGTTCCTGCCCCTTTACCTCGCGACGGTGCAGGTGCCGCCCGCGGAGGTGCCCGCCTGGACCGGGTACCTGAACGCCGCATTTTTCCTGTTCGGCCTGCCTTTGGTCCCGTTCTGGGGTGTGTGGGCGGAGCGTTACGGCCGCATCCCGATCATCGCGCGCAGCGCTTTCGTCGAGATGGTGGTCTTCGCTGTGCTCTGGTTCGCACAGAACCGATGGGAGGCGGCCTTCGGGCTGTTGCTCGTCGGATTCCAGCTCGGCAACACAGGAGTGATGCTCACCGCCCTGCGCGCGGTCACGCCGAAGGGTCGGGTTGGTTTCGCCATCTCCCTGTTTGGCGTCAGCCCCTCACTCGGCTTCGCGCTCGGCCCGACCGTGGGGGGCTGGCTCGTCGACCACCGCGTTCTCGACCTGCACAGCTTGTTCGCTCTCGACGCCGCGATGTCGCTGACCGCCGGCGTGATCCTGCTCGCGTTCGCGAGGGAAGGGCCGCGCCCGCCCGCGCCCGCGGGCTCTGCTGTGAGCCTCGCCCTCGGTGCGCTGCGGACGGCTCTGACAGGACGCACCACGTTGATCGTGTTCGGCGTTTTCGGCCTGGCCTACTTCGCGCAGCAGATTGCCAACCCTTTCCTGCCCCTTCTCGTGATCCGACTCATCGGGGGTACAGCCGGCGCCGCCGGCCAGATCGGCATCGTCTTCGGCGCATCGGCCCTCCTGGGTGCGCTTCTGTCACCGCTTGCCGGCGCTGCCGGCGACCGCTATGGCTTTCGTCCGCTACTGGCGGGGGCCTGCGTGCTTGCTGCGGCCAGCCTCGGGGGCCTTGCGTTGGCGCCTAGCCTGGTGTGGCTGACGGTCGGCGCAGTTGCATTGGGAGCCGCGACCGCTACGGCGATCTCGATGGTGTTCGCTCTTCTTGCCACCTCCGTCCCCGAAGAGCGTCGAGCCACCACTCTCAATCTGGTCTTGCTGCCTATCTACTTCTCATCTGTGGCGGGCGCCGTGGTCGGGGCGGTTTTGGTCCGCCAGGGGCTCAACACAGTGCTGTTCACCGGAGCAGGGATCTCCTTGATCGCGGCACTGTTGACGACCAGGTTGCCTTCGGCTCCGAAGGCGATTAACTAACCACCAGCCGAGGGATCCCATCTGCATTAAGTAGACGCGAGGTGAAGCCGGATGGGCAATTCGCCGGGTGTGGCGGCTATGACTTGTAGCCGCGAACCAGCGGCACAGGCGGTGGTTCGCGCGTAGAGTCGGACTTCGGGCCACCGCAACCTTTGCGTTGGTTCCGCCAAACGTTTAGCCCCGCAAGGGTCGCCCCATGGGCGAGAGGAGATTTGCCATGTATGGAACCGTAGCCAAGATGAAGCTAAAGCCCGGCGCCGAGGAGAAGATGATGCACGCGATGGAGGGCAGCGCGAACGCCCAGGAGGGCCACGTAGCAACCTACGTCTTCAAGTCGGACGCCGACCCGAACGTGCATTTCGTGACCACGATCTTCGAGAGCAAGAGCGCCTACAAGAAGTTCTCCGACTCGCCTGAGCAGGACAAGCGCTTCCACCAGATGCGGGAGCTCCTCGCCGCCGACCCTGAGTGGCACGACGGAGAAGTCATCCACCACGAAACGAAGGTCGAGGCACACCGCCACTAATCGACTGATCCACCCTGGCTCGCCGATCGCATTTCGCGATCGGCAGGCCGGGTGGCCATTGCGTGCAGACTCCTCCAGAATTGACGCATGAGCGAGTTGCGAAAAGTCACTCCTGGAGACGCCACCCCCGACACCTTGCAAACCTCTGGCATGGTCCGGCGCGCGGGCGTGTCCGCGTCAACGGTGGGAGCCAGCAAGATCTGGATGGGTGAGTCGCACATGGCGCCGGGGACGGTGTCGGGCGCCCATCACCACGGGGAGAATGAGACGGGCATCTACGTGGTCTCGCGCAACCCGGTTTTCATCTACATGGCAGCGGGCGTCGAGGAACGGATCGCGACCGAACCAGGCGACTACGTTTACGTGCCTCCCTTCGTGCCCCACATCGAGTCAAACGAGCTCGGCGAAGAAGAGGCGGTGGTCATTGTCGCCCGCTCATCGCAAGAGGCGATCGTCGAGAACCTCCACTCACTCGCACCCTAAACCCCGCCTGCTACAGCTTGCCCAAGACCTCTTTGGTGTGTTCCCCGAGGGTCGGCGGCGCGCCCTTGTGGCTGACGGGCGTCCTGCTCATATGAATCGGCGAGCCGACAAGGCGTATTTCGCCGAGAGTCGTGTGCTCGAACGCAAGGACCTGGCCTGAGGCAACAACCTGGGGGTCTTCGAAGACCTCGCTGATCGTGTTCACCGGCGCGACGGCGGCTCCGGCAGCGCTGATCCTGTCAACCCACTCGGACACCGTCGCCCTCGCTAGGCGTTCGCCGATCGCGGCTTCGAGCTCGTCGCGATGTGCGACGCGGTCGGCGTTGGTGGTGAACCGCCCGTCGTGTGCCAGATCGGGCGCCTCCAACGCCGCACAAAGGCGCGTGAACATCGAGTCGTTCGCGGCGCCGACCACGACGGAGCCGTCTGCGGCGCGAAACGCCCGGTACGGAACTATCGCGACGTGCGCGTTGCCCTGGCGGCCCATCACCTCTCCGGCGACGAGGTAGACCGAGGATGCGTTGATGAGAGTCGCCAGCTGCACGCCGAGCAGCGACAGCTCGACACGCTGGCCCTTCCCCGAACGTTCGCGCTCGTATAGCGCGGCGCGAATCGCGGTTGCAGCGTGAAGGCCAGTGGCCACGTCCAGGAGCGCCACTCCGGTCTTGACCGGAGGACCGTCAGGCATGCCGGTGAGGCCCATCATCCCGCCGAGGGCTGAAACCATGACGTCGTATCCAGCGCGGTCCTTGTAAGGGCCCGCCTCACCAAAAGCGGTCATCGAGCAATAGACGAGACGCTGGTTGTCGGAGGCGAGGGTTTCGTAGTCCAGCCCCACGCCGGCCATGTAGCCGGTCCTGAAGTTCTCGATCACCACGTCACACCCCCCGGCAAGGCGGCGTGCCGCCTTGCGGCCAGACTCTGTGGCCAGGTCGATCACCACTCTCTTCTTGCCACGGTTGAGCGAGAGGAAGTAGACGCTCTCGCCCTTGATGAAAGGTGGTCCGAACGCTCGCGAGTCGTCGCCGGAACCCGGCCGCTCGATCTTGACGACCTCGGCCCCGAGGTCGGACAGCAGCTGGGTGCAGTACGGGCCCGAGACCACACGGGTGAAGTCCAGCACGCGGATTCCCCTCAGAGCGCTCGCGCCAAGAGGGTAGCGTTGTCGGCGAACCAGGCTAGCGTATCTAGCAAATAGTAGGAAAGCGCGCTTATATCCTGCTTTAGCACTCTTAATCACTGAAAAATTGTGTATTTGCTATGGTTGGAGCGTGGCGAATCGTCTGCGGATCGGACAAGCCGCCGAACTGTTGCGGGTGAGCCCGGACACCGTGAGGCGGTTGGTGGATGGCGGCCAGATCAAAACCGTCCGTTCGGCCGGCGGCCAGCGCCAGATCGACGGAGCCGCGCTTGCGGCCTACATGGCCGCCCAGCCGCGTGCTGATTTGCCTCCTGTCGTCACCGAGTCGGCGCGGAACAAGTTCTCCGGCATCGTCACGCGCGTGATCAAAGACGCGGTTGCCGCACAGGTTGAGATCCAGGCGGGCCCGTATCGCATCGTGTCGCTCATCACCCGCGAGTCGGTCGACGAGCTCGGACTGAAGCCGGGCGTGGTGGCCGTCGCCTCGGTGAAGGCAACCAACGTCGTGATCGAGCTACCACGTAGTTAGGGAAGGGGTCGGATGCGTCTTCGTGTCTTGTCTTTGTTGGTGTCGCCGGCGTTTCTCGCTGCCTGTGGGAGCGGCGGGACCTTTCAAGGCTCAAATCTCAGCGATTACGCGTCGGTATTTGCGGCAGCTTCGCTGACGGACTCTTTCAATGCTCTGGGCTCCGCCTTCCAAACGGCTTACCCGGGGATCACAGTGCAGTTCAACTTCGCGGGCACGCCCACGCTGGTGACGCAGATCGAGCAGGGTGCGGCGGCTGACGTCTTCGCCTCAGCCGACACGACGAACATGGACAAGCTCAAGGCGGATGGCTTTACCGCGGCAAGCTCTCAGGTGTTCGCGCACAACAAGCTCGAGATCGTGGTCGCCGCCGGCAATCCGAAGCACATCACCGGCCTCGCCGACCTCGCCAAAGCGGGCGTCATTTACATCACCGAGGCGGCTACGGTGCCGGCCGGCAAGTACGCCCTCCAGAGCTTGACCTCGGCAGGTGTGAAGGTGACTCCGAAGAGCCTGGAGACCGATGTGAAGTCGGTGGTCAGCAAGATCGAGCTGGGCGAGGCGGATGCCGGCATTGTCTACGTCACCGACGTCAAGGCCGCGGGCAGCAAGGTGACCGGCGTGCCGATCCCGGACTCAGTCAACGTGATCGCTACCTACCCCATCGTCGCCGTCAAGGGGACCCCAAACCTGGACGTCGTCGACACCTTCATCGCCTACGTTTTGTCCGCGGATGGCCAGGCGATGCTGCAATCGTTCGGCTTCCTGCCGGCCTCCTGAGCCTCCCGTGAGACGCGAACGCGTCCCGATCGCTGTCGGGATCCTGGCGGCGATCGGGGCGGCCTTTTTCATCCTGCCTCTGGTCGGCCTGATCGTCCGGTCTCCCTGGGGCGATGCGATCAAAGCCCTCACAGCGCCCGAGACGGTTGAGGCCCTCAAGCTGTCCCTCGTCGCTTCGCTGTCGGCGACGGCGATCGCACTTGTTTTTGGGGTGCCGCTGGCGTGGGTCTTCGCCAGGGTGGAGTTTCGCGGTCGCAATCTGCTTCGCGCGCTGACTACGCTCCCCATGGTCCTGCCCCCTGTCGTGGGTGGGATCGCCCTATTCCTTGCCTTCGGCAGGCGGGGGCTGGTGGGCTCCTGGCTCGATTCCACATTCGGCATCACCATCCCGTTCACGACCGCGAGCGTTGTGATGGCGGAGACCTTTGTGGCGATGCCTTTCCTCATCATCACCGTCGAGGCAGGCCTACGCTCAATGGACCGGCGCTATGAAGAGGCGGCCCGCACCCTGGGCGCGAAACGCTGGACGGTGTTCACGCGAGTCACCCTGCCGTTAATCGGCCCATCGCTGTTTGCGGGCGCCGTGCTGTGCTGGGCCCGCGCGCTTGGCGAGTTCGGCGCGACGATCACCTTCGCCGGCAACTTTCCAGGAGTGACCCAGACGATGCCACTTGCCGTATACCTGCTGCTGGCGACAAATCAGGACGCCTCGTACATCCTGAGCCTCGTGCTGCTAGTGATCTCTCTCGGAGTGCTGGTGGCGCTGAGGCACCGCTGGCTCGGCTCCCCGTGAGCCTTGAAGCCAATGTGCGACTGACGCTCGGCGCCCTTGACCTGGACATCGAGCTCAGCATCGGCGAGGCCGAGGTGGTTGCGCTGCTCGGGCCAAACGGTGCGGGGAAGACCACTCTCCTTCGTGCTGTGGCGGGCCTGGTTCCGCTGACCTCAGGATATGTGAATTTGGACGGGCGGGTGCTCGAGGACGCCGCCTCCGGAAAATACGTCCCCACCGAGCGGCGCTCGATCGGCGTCGTTTTCCAGGATTACCTTCTGTTTCCGCACCTGAGCGTCCTGGCGAACGTCGCCTTTGGGATGCGGTCGCGAGGCATGCGGTCGCAAGAGGCGTCCGAGAAGGCGGCGCAATGGCTGGATCGTGTGGGACTCAGCGCCTATATCCAAGACAAGCCCGATGCGCTGTCAGGCGGCCAGCGGCAACGAGTGGCCCTGGCACGCGCGCTGGCTCCTGATCCACGACTCCTACTTCTCGACGAGCCGTTGGCCGCGCTCGATGTGACGACGCGGGCCGAGGTTCGCCGCGACCTGAAGCGCCACCTGTCCGCCTTCCCGGGTCTCCGTCTCGTCGTCACCCACGACCCGCTGGAGGCAGCGATGCTTGCCGACCGGCTGGTCGTCATGGAGAACGGGAGGCTCGTCCAAACCGGCACCCCGACCGAGGTGACAGAGCGGCCGCGCTCGCAGTATGTGGCCGACCTGGTGGGTGTCAATCTGCTCAGGGGACAGGCCGACCACGGCTCTGTACGCATATCTCATGATTCGGTGATCGCGGCTGCCGCTGCTGAGTCGGGGGACGTGTTCGCGGTGATCCACCCGCGCGCCGTGGCGCTTCACCTGCGGCGTCCCGAAGGCAGCCCCCGCAATGCGTGGCCGGGTCGTGTCAGCGGGGTCGAGATGTTGGGGGGTCGGGTGCGTGTGCGGGTCGAGGGCGACGTTCCGTTGGTCGCGGAGGTGACACCAGCCGCAATCAGCGATATGAAGGTGTCAGAGGGAGGGGAGGTCTGGGTGTCCTTCAAATCCACCGACGTCGGGGTTTACCCGGCCTGACGCCGAAATCGAGCGCTGCCGTCCATCCGTTACCAGGAGGAGCCACAAATGCAACTGAGCGCCCGCAACCAGCTCAAAGGTCAAGTCGTCAAGACCAAGTCAGGAAATGTGATGGCCGAGGTCGAGGTCAAGGTGAAGGCCGGCAACATCGTGGCCGCGATAACCGCCGGATCGCTGAAGAAGCTGAAGCTCGAGCCCGGCGATCGGGTCACCGTGATCATCAAGGCCACCGAGGTCCTGATCGGCAAATAACCGTATTCGGCCGTTTGGCGAGCGCGGAGAATTGACCATCGTGATCACGTTTCGCCGCGCATCGCCAGAGGCTGCCGACGAGCTGACCNNCCCATGCCCGACGGCCTCCTGCTCGACAACTTCTTCTTGCTCCCGGCGAACATCGGGTCGGGCGTGGGCCGGCTGATGTGGGAGGAAGCGGTACAGCGGGCTCGGGCCCAAGGCGCCAAGCGCATGACCCTCGAGGCGGACCCAAACGCGTCGGGCTTCTACGAACGGATGGGAGCCAGGCTGATGGGAAGCGTCACGGCTCCGGATACGGGTCGGGACCTGCCGGTTTATGAGATAGAGTTCGGATCCAATGTCTGACAACTGGAGCCGGTATAGGCTGCAGCGCAAGCTCTTCTCGATCGGCGAGGACTTCTGGATCGAGAACGAGCAGGGCGAGCAGGTGTACAAGGTGGACGGGAAAGCGTTCAGCCTTCGCGAGACGTTCGTGCTCGAAGACCCCAATGGATCTGAGCTGCTGACCATCGAGTCCAAGCTGCTTGCCGTCCGGCCGACGATGAAAATCCTTCGCGACGACAAGCTTGTTGCGACGGTGACGAAGAAGCTTCTGACCTTCCTCCACCAGCACTACACGATTCACGTGGAGGGGGGGACCACGTACGAGGCGGAGGGCAACATCACCAGCCACGAATACGGGATCACGAGCAACGGCGTCGCGGTCGCCCACATATCAAAGGATTGGTTCACGGTCACCGACTCGTACGGAGTCGCCATCGGCCCAGGACAAGACCCGGCCCTGCTACTGGCGGCCGCCATCTGCGTCGACGAGATCGCTGAGGAGCAGAGCGAACACCACTGAGCCCGCCTAAACGCGAGTGGACGTCACTCGCGCTCAAATGTGCGCAGGCCGCGTGCAGGGCTCCACGACTCGACAACCAGGCGATCGCCGGCATAGTTCAGATGGGTGATGACCGCCTCCTGGATGTCGATGACAAAGCGATGGGCAGGATCATCAGATTCGATCTCGGTGGCGGTGCCGGCGATCTTCGCCTCGCCTTTCCAGGCAGCGGGCGCGCTTGAAGGCGGATCCTCGGTCGGTCCGTGAATCGCAATGCGCGGATCTCGACGCAAATCCATAGCCTTCACCGCGCGCGGCATCGATCCTAGCCGCAGCTGTCCGTCGACGAGCTCCACCTCGGTGCCGCTGATGCGAGGTGAGCCATCGCGCCGCAGCGTGGCCATAGTGAGGTGCTTGCGCGACGTCATCAACGACCGCATCCGTGATGCGAACTCGGGTTCAGCCGCCTCGAGCTCGCCCCAGCTGGCCACGTGATCACCATACGGCTGTGCGCGGGCCGATCTGCGATCCGATAATGTGCGCGGCGACCGTTAGGGGCCGCGGCTGATTCGAGGGGGAAAGTAAATGGCTGGGCAGATCGATCTGGGCGGAATCCATCACATCCGGCTGACCGTCACCGACATCGAACGAAGCCGTAAGTTCTACACCGAGCTCCTCGGATTTGAGGTCGCTGCGGAGGCGCCCGCCTCCCATGACCCGAAGTCCGATCCCAGCTACCCCGTGCTCTGGGGCGGTGTTGTGATGGCAAAAGGCAACTACCTGCTCGGCCTCCGACCCGTGGCCGCCAAAGAAGACAGCTTCGACGAGGATCGAGTCGGGCTCGACCACCTGAGCTTCAATGTCGAGACGAGAGTCGCGCTGAACGCTGCGATCAAGGTCCTCGATGAGCGCGGGGTGAAACGGGGCGAGGTTCGCGAGCTGACATCCTTCGGAATCTGTGTGTTGCCATTTCGCGACCCCGACAACATCCAGCTGGAGCTCACGTCCCCGATCTGACGTTCAGGTCAGGGGGGTGCCGAAGCGCTCCGCTGATGCGACCTCGGACAACGACTTCCGCTTCTTCTTTCCTTTGCCAAGCCTGCGCTTCGGGTAGCCAAAAGGGATGACTGCGAGGACCTCGTACAAGTCGGGTAGGCCAACCTGCTCGGCTACGCCGTCGAGATCCCCAAATCCCGTCCAGTTGGAACCCACGCCCTCAGCCCAGGCCACCAGGATCATCGACTGGATGGCGCGGCTCGCGTCCGACACGCCGAACTCGCTGTCCCGCTCATAGGCAACGACGATCGCGGCGGCTGAGCTTGCGACGTAGCGCCCCGTGCTGATCAGGGCACCGAGCTCGCGCAGACCTTCGCGGCTTGTGACCAGGACAAAGTGCCACGGCTGGAGATTCATGGAACTGGCCGTCACGCGCCCCGCCTCGACGATTCGGCGAACGAGGTCGTCGGGTATCGGCTTGTCGTCGAACTCGCGGACGGCGAGAACGGTCCTGACGCTCTCGAAGACGGGATCGGCCATGGGTTGATTCTGCCAGTTACCGACTCGCATCGAAAGTGGTCGGGCTTAGAATACCCACTGGGGGTATAGTTGGAGCGTGCCCGGCTACGCGAAAGACAAGCTCAAGATCCAGACCCGCCTGCGTCGCATAGAGGGCCAGGTACGTGGCATCGAAAAGATGGTCGACGACGACCGCTACTGCATCGAAGTTCTGACTCAGGTCAGCGCGACGCGGGCTGCGCTGGAGAGCGTGGCTCTTCAGTTGCTTGCTGATCACACCGAGCATTGCGTCGCCGAGGCGATTCGGTCGGGTGGCGGAAACAGGCATGTTCGCGAGCTGAACGACGCCGTGCAGCGACTCGTCCAGAGCTAGGGGGTGGCGTTCGTCCTAAGCGCTATCTGGCACGCGCTGCAGATCTCGCTCTTCATGTTGTGGGAGGTCTTGTGGCCGTTGGCTCTCGGCTTTCTGATCTCCGCGATGGTCCAGACAGTGGTGTCGAAACGGGCCGTGGCCAGCACGCTCGGGCGGCCCGACTTCAAGGGCTTCCTTCTCGCATGCGGGTTCGGTGCGGCGAGCTCTTCGTGTTCCTATGCCGCCGTTGCGGTGGCGCGATCGCTTTTCCGTCGTGGGGCCAGCTTTGTCAACGCGATGATTTTCGAGTTCGCATCCACCAACCTGGTCTTCGAGCTGGGATTGGTTTTGCTGATCCTGCTCGGCTGGCAGTTCGTCGCTGCGGAGTTTGCCGGCGGCCTGCTGATGGCAGTGATCCTCTGGATCGTCTTCAAGCTCACGCTCGGCACGCGGATGGTCGACGAGGCGAGACGTCAGGCCGAGCGTGGAATCGTGGGCTCGACGATGGAAGGCCACGGCGAGCACGACATGTCGATCACGGACGGGCCTTTCCTCTCGCGGTTGTTCTCGGGACGCGCGTTCACCGCCATCTCGCACTACTTCTTCATGGATCTCTACAGCCTGTACTTCGACATGGGAATCGGTTTCCTGGTGGCGGGAGCCCTCGCCGCGTGGGTGCCGAACAGCTGGTGGCAGGCTCTGTTCCTCACCCATCAGCCGGGCCTCAACGAGTTCTGGGGCCCACTGATCGGTCCCATCATCTCCATGCTCAGCTTTGTCTGCTCGGTTGGAAATGTGCCGCTTGCCGTCGTGCTCTGGAATGGCGGCATCAGCTTCGGTGGCGTGATCAGCTTCATCTTCGGAGACCTGATCATCCTTCCGATTCTCAACATCTACAGGAAGTACTACGGCCGCCGAATGGCGCTTTATCTGCTTGCCGTTTCGTACGTTGCGATGGCCCTTGCCGGCTTCCTGATCGGCGGAGCGTTTCAGCTGGTGGGATGGGTGCCGTCGAATCACCACGTGGCGCTGTTCGAGACGGCCCCCACCTGGAACTACACGACCTTCCTGGATATCGCTTTCGCCATTCTCATGGCCGCGCTGGCGTGGCGCTTCTTCACCACCGGCGGCCCGGATATGCTTCGCGCCATGAGCCACCCGCCGCACGACCTGCCGACGTCGGCGATCGACCCCGTATGCGGCATGTCGGTCGATACTTCGACGGCGAAAGAGAACGTCGACTACCAGGGCACCACATACTATTTCTGCTCTCCCGGGTGCAAGCAAAGCTTCGCCGCGGATCCAGCGAAATACGTCGGCACCCAGAAGGCCGGGCACAGCCACCACTAGCCGGCCCTCGCCGTCCCTGCGCCGCAAGCGCTCAGCCAGCTGGAGACGTTCACTGGCATCGGGAAAAGGAGAAAGAGCCCGTGAAATGTGATTCGAATCGGCCCAGGCAGGCATGAACCTCGGCTCTCTGCTTCACGGATCTTCGCGATCGGCGAGCCCCACGGGACGAACAATCGGCACGCCGCGCATGTACGACCTGGTCACGGCAGTCCTGTTTGCCGGCCGCCGTCGCCAAGCGTTTCGCGCGCTGGCGGTGGCGTCGGGAGCGCGCACGGGCGATCGGATCCTGGACGTGGGTTGTGGGACCGGCTACTTCGTTCGCCTGCTCGCCGAAATCGCTGGACCGCCGGGCGCGGTCGTCGGAGTTGATGCCGCGCCGGAGATGATTGCCCACGCGTCGTCACGATCGCGCTCGGCGGCCAACGTGTCGTTCGAGGTTGGAAGCGCCGGCGCGCTCAGCTTTCCTGACTCCAGCTTCGACGTCGTGGTTTCGAGCCTGACGATGCACCACGTTGCCCCGGTCGAACAGCTGGCGGCGGTGCAGGAGATGCGACGCGTGCTCCGGCCCGGCGGCACGCTTTTGGTCGCGGAGTTTCAGGCCCCCACCGATCACGCCTGGAAGTTGCTGCTGGGCCCGACCGGATTGACCGCGATGGGTCACGCGGTTCCGCATGTGGAGGCGCTGGTCGCGACGGTGGGATTCACGGAGATTCGGCGAGCCAGGGTACCGCCAGTGCTCCAGTACGTCCGAGCGACGAACGCGCCGCAAGCCGGATCGGCCTAGATCAGCGACTCTCCGCTATCCAGGCGGCGAAGCGGCTGTCGAATGGCAAGGTCATCGCCGTCTAGCCGATCTGGAACTCGTCGTTGCGTAGGATCGGCACTCGCGCGCCGCCCCTTTCGATTCCATCAACCTCGACCTCTGGCCCACCCACCATGAAGTCGGTGTGGACCGCTGACACGTTCAGTCCATCGGCGCGATCAGCTTCGTCTACCGCAAACGCGAAACCGTTGCCAAATGCGATGTGGCACGTGGCGTTCTCGTCGAAGAGCGTGTTGAAGAACGTGATCCCCAGCTTGCCGACCTCGGACGACCCGTCGACCAGCGCGAGCTCACCGAGGTGCGCCGCACCTTCGTCGACGGCGAGTTGCGCTCGCACAACGTCCGCGCCCTGGCTCGCCTCGACATTGGTGATCCTGCCGTTCTTGAAAACCAGCTCAAGGTCGCGCACCAGCGCGCCGCCGACGTCGAGCGGTCGCGTGGATCGCAACGTGCCGTCGGCCCTTCGCCTGTCCGGAGAGGTGAAGACCTCTTCTGTGGGGAGGTTCGGAACATGAAACACGCCGAAGGCCGTGTGGAAATTGGCGCACATCCATTTCGAGCTGGGGAGCAGGCCGACCGTCAGGTCGGTGCCCGGCCCTCGGTAATTGAGCGCATCGAAACGTCGCTCTGCGAGTGCACCAGCAATTGCGTCCAGACGCTTGATATGTGCGCGCCACCGTGCCACGGGGTCGTCGGTATCCAGTCGCACCGCTTTCTCCACTGCTTGCCAGAGCCGGTCGACGTCTGGCTCACCGAAGACCTGCTTGGCCCACGCTGGATTCGGCATCGCGACGATCGTCCAGTTGACCAGCTGCCTGCCGATAAGCTCGTTGGATTGCTTCTGCAACGCGATTGGGCGCAGCTTTCCGACCCGCGTCTGATCAAGATCGCGTAGCAAGTCGGGGTTGGGTTCGCCCGTGATCGCGATCATCGCCCCGTTGCGTTCGCCGAGGTCCTGCAGCGTTGCCAACTCACCGGGCGGCGTGAAGGTCAGCGACTCACCCGGCCCGAGCTCAATGAGGGCACGGTCGAAATGCCTGTCGCTGTAGCCCGCCTGGACATATGAGGCCCCTGCGCCATAAGCGGCGCGCGCAATCTCGCGGGCAAGCGGAGCATGCTCGACGCGCCCCCTGACGAGGACGTACTGCCCGGCCTGCACGTTGGCGCCCACCTCGACCGCCAGCCGCGCCATTCGCTGAAGTCGATCCTGTTCGTTCATTAATTGACTCCGCATGACCTCAATCCTGCCCAACGCAGCCGTGAATCGATGGCGGCCGGCAGGCTGACACGGCTTTATTCGACGACTCAACCTTACCGTGATAAGCTCCCGCCTCGAGCGTGATTCCACGCTCCTGATGTGCGATCCGGCGTTTATTCGGAGGGTTGGGATGCGGGGGCAGAAAGACCATTCTTGGCGCGGGTGCTGTAGTTGCGATCCTGTCGGCTTTGGTCGCGGGCACGGCCCTCCTCGCCGCCGGGGCGGCCAGCACCACTTCCCAATCGCTCTGTATAGGCCATCATCCCCAGGACTACGTCTGGTACACGTCCAGCTGCACCGGGCATGACGAGCCGGAGATCGATCCGCTGTCCAACAAGGCCGGTTCCGCGCAGGATCTGACCTGGACGGTGGTTTTGCCCACAAATGGAGCCGTACCGGTCGACTCGGTGGGGCCCGACTTTCTGGATTGGCGGCACCGTCAGCGACCCGAACAGTCTGTTCGGCCAGGCGTTCCTGGAGCTCCAGTTCTATCCGAACAGCATCACCACCGGCTGTACCGCGGGCGGCGGCTTCAACGTCGTCTACTCGGCGAACACATATACGGCGTGCTCGCCTGTCTGGGAGGTGTCTGAGACGGGGAGCTCGGAGTCGGCGGCCTTCAACGCGATGCTGGTCGACAGCGCCTCGGGCGGACCGTTGCAGATGCGCGCCGGGGACACGATCACCGACCACCAGTACGTCACCGCGACGAAGGACGGCATGCACATAACCGTCACCGACCTCACGACCGGCCACGCGGGCACGATCGTGCTCAACAGCAAGATCGATGGTCCGCTGATGCCCGCCTTCAGCGTCCAGAAACTTGGCAATGCCTTGGGCTGGGGTCTTGTCAACGATGCGCCAAACTCACTCGTGTGGGAGATCGGCCATACGGGTGATTACACGACTCCTGCAGGACAGTTCTGCGTCCCAGGCAGCACCAAGAAGAATCCGTGCTTCTCCTACGACGTACCCCCGTGGCTCCAGTTCCAACCTCTCCAGATCAAAGGCGTGACCTTTGGCGATGGCAGCAGCGCCCAGAGCTGGTCGGCGGTCAGCGATTTCGGCGGCAAGGCCGAAGTCGATCAATACTGTGGGGCCGCCAACTATGGAACATCGTTCTGCACCTACCCGTGGTATGCGTTCAACGGAAAGAACAACACGTTCACCTATGGGGGCGACATCCCGGCACCACAAAGGACTTCGGTCAGGCGCTGCAGTTCCAGCAGCAGAAGAATTGCGTAAGCCCTGCCGGCCCGTTCGCTCAGTACTGCTCGACCATTCTGCGCTGAGGTCCCGGCGACACTACCTGGTCATCGTTGCACTGGTGATGGCGGCGTGCGCGAACACGCCGCCTACCGTGTCCTCCGGTTCGCCCGCCACCTCTCAATCGGGCAGATCGCCTTCAGCTAGTCCACTGTTCACTCTCAACCCAACCCAGTTCGGTCACCTTCCGCCTGCGAGCCCGCCGACACTCAAGTCAACTCTGCCCATCAGCTGCACCGGTGACGTCGGCAACACCGATCCCGTCGCCATCGTGACCATCATTGGGAGGACGGGCACGTTTTTGCGCGACTATGCCGACGAGGCAAGCCCTCAGAACTTCTGCTCCTTCGGGCAAGGGGTTGCGGTGACCGAGATCCTCGACCCGCACCATGTCGTCATTTCCAGCCCGGTGGCCGCTGTGGTCGAGCTTCCGTCAACCCAGATATTCGAGCTGGGCATTGCCGGCAAGCTTGTCGCCGTGGCGCCAGACCTGTCGCAGGTGCTCTGGGTTTCCGCCACGAGCCCGCCGACGTTACACGACTCTTGGGACGCCGGAAACGTCACGCTTCAGACATACCCTTCGGCCACCACGGGGTGTGCGGACGCGGACACGGTATCGCGCTCCGGCGCCTTCACGCGCGACGGTCATTTCGGCTACGCGTTGTGGGACCAGGGCCCGAAAGGAGCCACTTACCTGAACGTTGTGGGGAACCGGGCGCTTGCGTTCGCACTGGTTCCGCCGGCCGCCGGCTGGGGCCGCCTGAGCGGTCCGCGCATGGCTGTCTGGTCGCCGGTTTCGGATCAGCTGTACTACGAGCAGCAGGGCAACGTCTGGCACTGGACCCCAGCCGCCGGCGCCGCGCAGTTCACGACAGGCGTCAGCTGGATCGACCCAGCGATATCGCCGGACGGCAAGCGAATCGCGTATGCCGTGCGCGGGTCAACCGGCGTGTCGATAGTTCACATCATCGACGCGACAAGTGGCGCAGACCTGGGTACCGTGAGCTCGGATGGACGCAGCCACCCGTTCTTCTTGACCAACGACCTGATCTGGCTGAGGGGCGATCAAAGAGGATGCGCTGCAGGCAACCCTTCTACATTCGTGTATGACCTGCGCGACCAAACGGAGACGCAGTCGAGTCTCGGCCAGGTGTGGACCACGTGGCCATCGACAAGTGCTCTTGGCGGCTGAGCGGTAGCCGACATAAGACATAAATAGATGAGGAGATAAGGAATGGCGGCAATCAGCAAAGCGGAAGCAGTCTGGAACGGCGACCTCACCAGCGGGAGCGGGCGGGTCAAGCCGGCGAGCGGGGCGTTCCCTGAGCTGCCCGTGTCATGGGCGAGCCGAGCCGAAAGCCAGCATGGCAAGACCAGCCCCGAGGAGCTGATCGCGGCAGCTCATGCAGCCTGCTATTGCATGGCTTTTTCCAACGGCCTGTCCAAGGCCGGTCACAAGGTCGAAGAGCTGAACACCACGGCCGAGGTGGAGTTCGTGCCCGGCACCGGCATCACGAGCTCCTCGCTCACGGTGCGGGGTCGGGTCGCCGGGATCGACGACGCGGAGTTTCAGCGGCTGGCAGAAGAAGCCAAGGACGGGTGTCCCGTATCCAAGGCCCTGCACGGAAACGTCAAGCTGAGCGTGAACGCGCGCCTGGAAAACTAGCGAGAAGCGGCGGGTCCCGTCACGGCGGGAAAATCGACGACCCCCTGCAGGCGTAGCTCGTGCAGCTGCGACGAAAGCCATTTGTGTGGGTCGTCGATCGCCTTGTTGCCATCGAGATAGTCCCAGCACTTTCCGCTGAGGTCGCGGCCGACCAGGAGCAAGCACGCGGGATGGTTCTTTCGCTGCCAGGCCTTCAAAACCGGATTCAGGTAGATCCTGCGCGGCGGAGCGTGCTCCGGCATGGTCAGATCACCGGCGTAAAGGTCTTCGCCAGCCTGCACGATCACAGCCCCGGCGGCGAGCGTGCCGCCCAGGTTCTCCACCTCGAGCTCGATTGGCTGACCAGGCGCCGGCGGCGTGGTGAAGCTGAGGCGTGGCGCTGGCCTGACGGCGTCTTGCCAGCGCTTGGTCGCCAGCGCGGTCGCCCGCCTGGTCGCCATGTCTGCCCTGGTGGCAAAAACCGCAGCCCAAAGCGCCAGCAAAGCGGTCGCTATACCCAAGCCCAAGAGCAAGTTGTCCAGTTCGCTACCCCTTTCGTCTGAACGGCGCCACGCCTGCAATCCGGCGAACGCCGCTGGTCGCAGATCGTACTCGGCCCCGCGGCGCCGATTCAGCCCGCTATTCCTCGGTGTCTGTCGAAGGTCGTTCGACGGGTCTCGGTGGGTGACGCTCGTCGTAGCTCCGTAACGCAGGCAGCGCAATCGCGCAAACGACCACGCCGACCACGCAAAGGACGCCACCCGAGAGGATCGACGTCCGCACGCTGAACACAGAAGCGACGACTCCCGCTTCGAAGTTGCCCAGGGTCGGACCCGCCGAGTAGCTCAACAGCTCGATTGACGCGAGCCGGCCGCGGAGCGAGTCGGGGATCGTCTGATTCCATATGACCTGCCGGAAGACCCCGCTCGCCATGTCGGCCGCTCCCGCCAGGGCCAGAAAGAAGAGAGCCGCGGTCAGCCCAGGAATGAGACCAAAGCCGATGATCGCGATGCCCCACGCGGTGGCAGCCACGATCAGACCCATCCCGTGGCGGTGAACGCGGCGCGTCCAGCCGCTGGTGGCGGCAAAGCACAACGAACCCACTGCGGGCGCCGCATACAACAGGCCAAGCACGCTTGGTCCTCCGAGGCTCTGAGCGATCGCGGGGAAGAGAGCCATCGGCATACCGAAGAGCATCGCGACGATGTCCACCGCGTAGGTTCCAATCAGCTCGGGACGGCTGCGTGCATAGCGAAGCCCCTCGAGCACTCGCGCGATGCTTGGCCTCGCCGCGTCCACCGGCGGAGGCACTGCCCGCATCAGCAGCAGGCAGACGAGGCCCACCACGAAGGTGGCCACGTCCACCAGGTAAGTGACCGGCAGGCCGGCGACCGCGATGAGCACGCCCGCCAAGGCCGGCCCGGCGATCATGCCCACGGTGCCGCGCAGGCTTCCGAGCGCGGCAGCCGCCTTCAGCTCATCGCGATCGACAAGCCGGGGGAGTAGGGCGTCGAGCGAGGGCCGCTGAAGGGCGTCGAACGAGCCTTGAAGCGCCGCCACTGCGAAGATCAGCCACATCAATGGGTGCGCCAGCAGGGAGTTCCCGGCGAGCACCAGGCTGCCAACCATCAGGCCGGCTTCGCTGAGAAGCACCATCGTTCGCCGGTCGGCAGCGTCCGCGAGCGCGCCGCCAAGCATCGCGAAAACGATCAGCGCTGCCAGCTCGGTCAGCCCGAGAAAGCCAACCAGCAGCACGCTGTGCGACAGCTGGTACACCTGGTACGGAACCGCGACGACGGTGATCATGCTGCCGAAGAACGACACCAGCCGGCCAATAAACAGCAAGCGGAAATCGCGATGACGGCGCAGCGGGGTGATGTCGACGGTGGCCAGCTGGAGCCATCCGCGCCGCGGCTGGGTCGCGGGCGGCTCGGCTCCAGGAAGGTGCGACATGGCGAGGGGCATCATAGGTGCGGCGTATGCTTGGGACGAGATGGAAAAAGCGACTTTTGCGGGCGGATGCTTTTGGGGTGTTGAGCACCTCTTCAATGAGATTCCCGGCGTCATCGACGCGGTTTCCGGTTACACGGGCGGCAGCCGGGACAACCCAACGTACGAGCAGGTCTGCAGCGGTCGGACCGGCCACGCCGAGGCGGTCGAGGTCACATTTGACCCCGCGAAGGTCAGCTACGACGAGCTGCTGAACGCCTTCTGGAACATGCACGACCCCACGACACTGAACCGCCAGGGCCCGGATCACGGACACCAGTACCGGTCAGCGATCTACTTTCAAAGCCCGCAGCAGGAGACGGCCGCGCGCAAGTCGGCCGAGCAAGCCCAGCGATACTTCGACAAGCCGATAGTGACCGAGATCGTGGCCGCCCCACATTTCTGGCCGGCCGAGGACTACCACCAGCGTTACTTCGCGAAGCATCCGGGCCATAACTCGTGCCACTGGGTCCGTGGCTGGGTCCCGGCAAAAGCCGCAAGCAACGCCTGATCTCAAGTCTGATCGCTAGCTCGGCCGGGTTGGCCGGAGTCTCCCCGGCCATGACTTTGCTCAATCGATCTCCAGGCGTCGCGGGATCGCTTCTTAAATAAGTCCCATCTATCTACCGGAGGAGGAGCAGGCGCGCGCGAAGCGCCCGCCGATAGGGGGGACCATGCAGGTCCCCTCCCATACGTTCGCCTGATCTGATTCCTACCGAAATGCGCGCGTAGGGCCCTATCCTTTAGGCCGCTCGCCTGCATCGAGGGCCGCTGGCTCCCTGCATGGCGGCGCTAGAGGAGGTTGAGCCGGTGCAGTGTGAGCATTGCGCGCACGACGTCCCGGACGGCGTCTTCTGCACGCGCTGTGGCGCTCACCAGGGCACCACCGACGAATCAGGCAACCCCAAGACGCGCGAGCATCGCTACGCGGCTCACCCAGGCGAGCACGTCGCCCAACCCTCGGTCATCACCACGCTGTTTCCGCACCTCGGCCATCACAAGGTCCACGAGTTTCGCTGGGCCTTCACAGCCGGCCTGGCGGGTGTGCTGGTCCTCTACCTTGCCGGCCTGATCACCGCGGCCATTCTGGTGGCGGCGTTCCTGGTCCCGGTCCTGTATCTCGTCTACCTCTACGAGGCGCAGGTTTACCGCGACGAGCCGGCGACGATCCTTGGCTTTACGCTCGGCGGTGGAATCGTCGTCGGGATCGTGGTCACGATCCTCGGTCGCGCTATCTACAACCCCTTCGACTACAACCAGAACCCCCTGGGTAGCGCAAGCATCAGCATCGGGGCTCTTCTAATCGTCGGCCTCCTCATGCCTGTGGTGCAGGAGTTGTTGAAGGCGGTCCCCGCTTACTTCCTGCCCAACCGAGCGGAATTTCCCGAGACTGTCGACGGCCTTGTCTTCGGCGTCGCAGCCGGCCTTGGATTCAGCCTCGCGGAGAGCCTCATCGGGTTCTCGAGCGCGCTGACCAGCCTGGCCCATGTAGCGCCGGGTAACTGGATCTACGACCTCACCACGCTCGCCGTCTTCCAGCCGCTGATGCAGGGCAGCACCACAGGCATGGTGGTGGCAACCATCTGGCGCTACCGCCGCGGGCGGCTCGGCGGTCGGGAGATCGGCGCCGTGGCTATGGCAGTGATCGCTCATATCGCGTTCTCGGCCGGAAACCTTTTGCTGAAAGATGCCGCCGTCAACCCGCTGGCGATCCTGATCTGGCAGGCGGTGGTGGTCGGAGCGATCCTCATCTACGTTCGCTACCTGCTGCATCACGCATTGCTGGAGGAGGCGGCGCACATGGGCTTTGCCGAGACTGTGTGCCCCAGCTGCCACACGCACATCGTGGCTTCCGGGTTTTGCCCGAATTGCGGAATGGCGCTGACAGCCGCTCCGAACTCGATCAAGCGCAACCGGCGCCCGCGCAAGGATCCGGCCGCCACTCGATCAGGGGGCGAGTAGATGGCGGTCACGTGCGCCAGGTGCGGAACCCTGAACCCGGACGGCAACCAGTTCTGCCAGGCATGTGGGACTCCCCTTGTAGTGGCTCCCTCGCAGCCTCCGGCTCCACCCTCGGCGCTGCCGGGGCCGCCCGCCACTCCGCCACCGCCTCCGAACGCTTACCAGAGTCCCTACTACGCACCGAGCGCGGTGGGCCCCCAACCGCCCGTACACCGCACGCCCTGGACGCTGATCATTGCGGCAGTCGTCGTGCTCGTCTTGCTGATGGCCGGCTGCGGCACCGCGATTGCAGTGTTGGGCAATCGGAACAGCGCAAGCAACACGGGAGGGGGAATCCTTCCCAGCCCAAGCCCTGCGGGCACGCCAACCCCTGTGGGCTCCCCAACGCCGAGCACGACTGGCGGCGGCACGGTTTCGAACACCGGTGTTGCGTTCATTCTTCCTTCCGGCTGGACGGTGGTCACCAAGGATGACCAGAGCATCACCATCTCGAACGCTGACAGCACGGGCTCGATCACCATCGGTAGCGGCGCCTCAAATCCGGCTCAGAACGCCCAGCAAAACAAGGACACGGTCGACAAGTTCTTCCAGAGCAAGTACCCCGATACGAAGACCTGCGCAGGCAGCAAGACCGGGCCCGCGACCCTGAACGGAGCTATCGGAATTGTCTGGGAGGTTTGCTTTACGCTGACCTCGAGCGGTCAGAGCGTTCCAGCGGCTGCGCCACTCTTTGCCGGCGCCAATGCTGACGGCAGCGTTTACTACGTGATCCTGATTCTGGCCACACAGGCCGATGTGACGTCTTTCGTCGCGGACGCCTCGCCAATCCTCGACAGCATTCAATGGAAGCTGAAGTAACGCCCGAGTAGGCGCAGGTCCCTGTATCCAGGGCCTGTATCGTGGTGCGGATGTTCGCTCGCTGGGGCCGTTTTGTGTACCGACGCCGCTGGGCGGTGCTGGTCGTATCGGCTGTCCTTCTGGGCCTGTCAGTCGCCGGCATTCTCGGCGGCGCACCACTGGCCGGCAACGGAGGTTTTGGCGCCAACCTGGCGTCGGGCCAAACCGCGAAGCTGATCACCGCCGAGATTCAACCTGAGCAGGCTCCGACCGGTTCCACCATGGAGCTCATCGTCACGAGCGCCACACTGACCGCCACCGATCCGGCTTTCCAATCAGCAGTCGAGCAATCCATAGGGGCCCTCTTGACCGACCCGCGGGTAGCCGATGTCGATACGCCATACCACCCCGCCCCGGCGAGCGACCAGTCCAGCTACATCTCAAAGGATTCGCACGAGGCACTCGTCATCGTCCACTTCAAGGACACCTCGGTCATAGCTCAGAAATATGAGCCGCAGGTCGTTGCAGAGATACGCTCCAGCGCGGTCAAGGTGTACGTGACGGGTCAGGTGCCTATCAACCTCGCCTTCAACAACACGCTCGAGCAAGACCTTCAGCGCGCCGAATACGTGGCGCTCCCGATCACGCTGATTCTCCTCGTGCTCATCTTCGCCTCCGTCGTCGCGGCCCTGTTGCCGATCAGCGTTGGCGTCCTGGCGATAGTCGGCGGGGTCGGCGGCACGCTATTCCTCGCGCGTTTCACCGACGTGTCCCAGTACGCGATAAATGTGGTGACCCTGATCGGGCTGGGCGTGGCGATCGACTACTCGCTGTTCATCGTCAACCGCTTCCGCGATGAGCTCGCGGCCGGGGCATCACGCGAGGACGCAATCGCGACAGCCATGTCAACGGCCGGCCGCGCGATCACCTTCTCAGGCATCACGGTAGCCGTCGGCCTGTCGGCGATGCTGTTTTTCCAGGGCACGTTCCTAGCCTCGATGGGGGCGGCGGGCGCGATTGTGGTCACTGTCGCAGTCGTTTACGGCCTGACGTTCCTGCCGGCGCTTCTCTCGCTGCTCGGACCCAGGGTGGATCGTTTGAGTCTCCCATTCCTCGGTCGGCGCAAGCCCGCCGGCACCGGCGCATGGCATTCGATGGCCATGTGGGTGATGCGGCGACCCTGGGTGGTGCTGGTGCCGGCGCTCGCGATCCTCCTGGTCGCCGGGACGCCGTTTTTGCAGTTGCGACTCGCGAACGGCGATGTCGACCAGCTGCCTCCTAACAATGCGGCGCGCCAGGGCTACGACATCCTCGTGAACGATTTCCCCGGGCAGGACCAGACCACCATCGAGGCGGTGGTTTACTACCCGGATGGCAGCCCGCTGACCGCGGACCATNNTGCCGAGCGCACTGCAACAAGCCCTCACGTCTGGCGCCGGCACGCACATCGCGCTCATCAGCGTGGTCACCAACAAGCAATACACGAGCGACGACGCGCGCTCGATCGTGACAGCAGTGCGAAGAGAAAGTGTGCCGGGTGGCCAGGTCCAGGCAACCGGAGCCACAGCTGTCGACGTCGACATCGTCAACTACATCCTGCAGCGAACGCCGATCGCGGTCGGGTCGGTGCTGCTCGTCACCTACGTAGTCCTTTTCCTGCTCACCGGCTCCGTGATACTGCCGCTGAAGGCAGTGCTGACCAACCTGTTCTCGATCTCAGCCTCGTTCGGGGCCATGGTCTGGATCTTTCAGGAGGGTCATTTCAGCCAACAGCTTGGCTTCTCGCCGCAGTCGATCGACCCGAGCATCCCGGTGATCCTGTTCAGCATCGTGTTCGGGATGTCGATGGACTACGAGGTGCTGTTGATAAGCCGGATCCAGGAGGAGTACAAGCGCACTGGTGACAACCAGGCGGCCGTTGCGATGGGCCTCGAGAAGAGCGGACGGCTCATCACGGGTGCGGCGGCGATCATGGTGGCTGTATTCCTCGCGTTTGCCCTTGCGAACGTGGTGATCATCAAGGCCATCGGCGTTGGGCTGGCGATCGCGATCGCAGTCGACGCCACCATCGTTCGGATTCTGATCGTGCCATCGGTGATGCGCATCCTCGGCCGCGCCAACTGGTGGGCGCCAAAGCCGCTCGCCATCCTGCACAGCCGCATCGGCGCCGGCGAAGTCGGTCGAGCCCCGGAACCCGTCTAACTCACTCGAAGCTAATGGGACCAGCGTCGCAGGGTTGGCCGGGGTCCCGCCGGCCATGACTTTGTTCGCTCACTCCCAATTGCGGCGTCGAGAAATCAATTCGTTATAAATCGCGGGAGAGAGAGCAGGCGCGCGCGAAGCGCCCGCCGATGAGAGAGAACCGACTGGTTCTCTCTCATATTTAGGGGGAGTAGAGGTCGAAGGAATTTAGGTCAGGTGGAGGGCGCTTGACTGGCCGGCGAGCTGGGGGCAGGGACGATCGGCGCTTGCTGACCGGGGCCTGGGAAGCCGCGGCCCTGTCGCGGGTTGCCGAAGAAGGGCCCAGATTGGCCCGGGCCGTGGTGCCTAGGAAATGCTCCGACGGCCGGCCGTTGCGTGGCGGTTCCATCTACCGGAGCGATCCGGTTGGAGGCGACGGCGCTGGCAATGCCCAGGACGACCCCGCCGACCAGCAGCGCGCCGCCGAGGATGCCCAGGGTTCGGTGCTTCATGGCTTTGACGAGTCCCCGCGGAGCAGGTCGCGCGCGTGCTGGAACTCTTCCGCGTTGATCTCACCCGACGCGAATCTGCGCGCGAGGATGTCCTGTGGGGATTCGGCCAGCGTGGGTGCATTGCCCACCAAGCCAGTTCGCGGCAGGGCACGAATCGCCCAGATGGCCAGGAGCACGATGCCCGCGACGATCGCCAGCCAGGACAATCCGCCAAGGAACATGAACAGGTAGCCATACGAGCCCGGCAGGTTGTGTGGCATGAACATCAGGGGTGGGATCCTCCGGTGACAACAATTCCGGGCCCGGGGCGGGTGGTTATGGGTTGGCCCTGGTTGGTTCCGGGTTGGCCCTGGTTGAACCCGTCGTCGCTTTGCGAGACCGGCTGGCCGCCCCCGGTGGTGACGGTGCCGACCTGACCGGTGACGTTGCCCGGGATCGTGGTGGCGCTGACCCACGCGATCACGGCGACAGCCGCTGCCGACGCGAGAGCCACCGCGACCGTCAGGTCGCGTAGCTTCTGGACCGCGGTGTCGCGGACCATGGCCATCTCGGTTTGCCGTCTCACCATAGGCACGTGACGATCATCTCCTACCTGCCTGAACCACGCCTGAGAGAAGCCTTAGAACTTCCTCAGAGAATCTCCATCGACTGGGCGAGCGGCAGCTCCACCTCGAAGGTGGCGCCGCCACCCTCGGTCTTGGTGACTTTGACGTGCCCGCCATGGGCGGCGACCACCGCGCTGACGATGGACAGGCCGAGGCCGGAGCCGCCGCTGTCACGGCTGCGACTTGGGTCGGCTCGATAGAACGGTTCGAAGATGCGTCCAACGTCCCCCTCGGCCAACCCGGGGCCATGGTCCGCCACGGACATATGCCCGAGACCGTCGTCGGTCGCGACGACGACCTCGATCGGCGTCAGTTGGGGGGTGTGGACGAGGGCGTTGCGCAGGAGATTGCCCATCACCTGGCGCAGGCGCGTGTCGTCTCCGGTGACGATCACGGGACCATTGGCGCTCAAGCTGATCTCGCGGTGCGGAGCGACGACTCGCGCGTCGGCCACAGCATCGTTGGCGATGGTCCGCAGATCCACGGCCGCTTTGTCGAGTGGACGTCCCTGGTCCAGGCGGGCAAGGACTAGAAGATCGTCAACGAGGCCTGTCATACGAATCGACTCTTCCTCAATGCGGCGCCGCGCCGATTCCGAGTCAGTGGGCGACTCGGCGGCGCCTCTACGGAGCATCTCCGCATAACCACGAATCGAAGTCAGCGGAGTGCGCAGCTCGTGCGACGCATCGGCGATCACGCGGCGCAAGCGGTCGTTCGACGCACTGCGTTCTGCGAAGGCGGCCTCGATCTGGCTGAGCATTCCGTTGAGCGCCAGCCCCAGACGGCCAATTTCCGTGGTCGACGTCGCGGGCTCGACGCGCTTGGTGAGGTCTCCGGCCGCGATGTCCGCTGCCACCGTTCCCATGCGCTGAAGCGGCCGAAGCCCAATCCTGATTATCAGCAGAGCGAGCAGTGCGGTCGCCGCCACTACACCAAGGCTGATAAGGGCCTCCAACAGCAACAGTCCACTCAGAGTGGATTGGGATTCGGTCAACGGAATCGCCACCACGACGAAGTTGCCCTGGAACTGGCCTTCCGGCCAATCGATGATGCGGAACTGGGAGACCCCATTCGTCCCCGGCACCGTGATTTCGGGAGCCCCTATGTCGTTGCCGACATTTGGCAACGCATGCGGCAGCACCGGCAGCGGAATCGTCGCGGGGGCTGGCCCAAGGAAGAACGCCTTCCCCGTGACCACTGTGCCGTTGGGGCTGACTTCCTCGAAGATCGTCCCCGGCGGAAATTGGGTAGCGGAGCCTGGGCCGCCGCGTCCCGGTTGTTCGGTAAGCACGTCGATTACGAGCTGGCGGGCGGACGGACTGTTGGCGACTGAAGCGAGCTGGTCATCGATGCGCCCGACCAGGAAATTCTTCAGGGCTGCGTAGGTCGCGATATCCGAGATGAGCAATCCAACCACCATCAGCGAGATGACGCCGACGAGTAGTCGCCCACGGAGCGACAGGGTCATTGCCTGGGGGCGCGGAGGACGTAGCCGACGCCTCGAACCGTCTGCAGGAGCGGAGGCTCGAACCGGTCCACCTTGCGGCGCAGATAGCTGATGTACGTCTCGAGCACGCTCGCGTCCCCGCCGAAGTCGTAATGCCACACGTGGTCGAGGATCTGGCTGCGGGTCAAGACGCGACCCGAATTGACGAGCAGGTAGCGCAGCAGTCGATATTCGGTGTTGGTCAGGTCGACGACCTGGCCGCTACGCCTCACTTCGTGGCCCTCGTCATCCATCTCGAGGTCGGCGAGCGTCAGCTTCCCGTCCTGCGCCTCGCCGCCGCCATGCCTTCTCAACACCACGCGAACCCGAGCCACCAGCTCCTCCACGCTGAACGGTTTGGTCACATAGTCGTCTCCGCCGACCGTCAGCCCGTGGACTTTGTCGTCCGTAGCGTCTCTCGCGGTCAGGAAGATGATCGGGACCTTGTGGCCGGCGGCGTTCAACCGCTTGAGGACCTCGAGACCGTTGATGTCAGGGAGCATCACGTCGAGGATCACGAGAGCAGGGGAGAACTGGCTGACAGCCGTCACCGCTCCGCGGCCGGTGGCCGCCGTCTTGACGCTGAACCCTTCGTAGCGCAGGGCCATTGACACCAGCTCGGTGATGTTGGGCTCGTCGTCGACGACGAGGACTCGCGCGCCTTCCCCGTCCTTGCTCACAGCTTCAATGTTGCCTGGATTGCCTGTGAGTTTGCTGAGAAATCCATGTGGACTCGCTTGGTTTTGGCCATCCCGCCAACCGGTGAACCGATCCAGCGCGGTCCACTAGGCGGGTCGGCAGGCGGCCCTCCTCGAGCCACCGGATGGCGGCCTGGCCCATCACGATGGCAGCGGTCGAGGCGATGTTGGCGTCGACGCAAGTTGCGGCCACCACAGTGGCGGTCCGCCAGGGTCCATCGCTGGGGAGGCCGGTGGCAGGGTCGATGATGTGGTGAAGTGCTACGCCGCCGCGGGTCCAGCGACGGACCGTCGTGCTCGACGTGGCGATGCCGCCCGACCTGATGCTGATCGTCTCCTCGCCTTCCTCGATTGGAGCACCGCTGTCCTCGCTGGTCTGGATCAGCCAGCCCTCGGCGGGCGGATCGCCGGCCACCGAGATGTCGCCCCCAAGGCTGACGAGCACACCACCGCGGCCGATCCTGGAGATCGCCGCCGCTGCCGCGAGATCGGATGTGAGTGCTTTGGCGGTGGCGCCGAGATCGAGATCGACGTCGCGCGGCAGCCGCACGGTTCTCGCAGCCTCGTCAAAGGCGATTGCCTGCCAGCCCGGAATGCGACTTACCACCATCTCGATCGCTATGCCGTCCGGGGGCACGGCGGCGAAGTCTGCGTCGTAACCAGCCAGCTTGACCGCCGATCCCACAGTCGGGTCGACCGCGCCGCCCGTCAATCGTGCGCCGCGAAGCGCAGCAGCGATCAGCTTCGTCAAAAGCGGGCTGATCATCACGTCGCGGCCGGGTGTCGCGTTGAGCCGGCTCAGCTCGCTGTCGTCGTGGAAACGGTTGGCGGCAAGATCAACTGCTCGTACGACCTCGTCGACAGCTGACTTGGCAGCGGCCAGGTCAGGCTCGTGGGTGACGATCACCCGGAGCGAGCCGCCCAGCGCGCGGCCGTCGGCGATGGCGACCGCTGTTCTGGATTGTTTCAACTGGGTTTGGCGGCCGGTGGCGGAGGGGGCCGGCGCTCCACCCGCCTCAAGGCGAGAGCGAGGACCGGGCAGCTGTCGACAGCTTTCTGTGCGTGGGGCATGAGCGATCCTGGAATCGGGCCGGGCGCGATGATCGGGTAGCCCCAATCGTCGAGCGAGATCCGCTCCGGAAAAAGCTCAGCGCACAGCCGGCTGCCGTCGCATTTGGTCCGGTCGATCCAGAGCTCGGTCTGCGCCACTTCAGGAGGCCCGCCTGCCGCGCGCGCCCGCAGCAGCCACAAACTCCGGCTCGAAGACGTTCAGCGCCGATTGCAGAAATGCCACGGCGCCGTCCGGGTGGCGGCACGCACCGCGGCCCCTGACCATGGCGGTCCAGCGGTGCAGCTGCGGGAGGTCGCCGTTATCAGCCTGGCGGGACGCGATCCGCGTCGTCGCGGCCGAGAGGCTGCGAAGCCCGAAGAAGCACGGCCCACATTGGGCGGCGCTTTCGTTGGCGAGGTGCTGAAGGATCCGCGCCGAGACATCGAGTGGGTCGGCGGTCTCGTCGAGGACGCTGACCACTCCGCAGCCGAGCGATCCGCCCGCCGCGCGCAGGCCGCTGGGATCGAGGACCATCGACCCTGCTTGATCCGCCCTGATCCAGCCGCCGAAGTAACCGCCAAGGAGCACGGCGCGCGCCTTTCCGCTCACGCCACCGGCCAGCGCCAGCACCTCGTCGACGCTGCAGCCTGAGGCGACTTCGATCACGCCAGGCTTCGCCACCGCGCCGCTCACCGTCAAAAGGATTGTCCCGGCTGCATTGTGCCGGCCGAGGGACTGGAACCAGGCATCACCGTAGCGTGCGATCAAAGCTGCGTGGGCGAGACTTTCGACGTTCTGCACCAACGTCGGGCGCCCATCCACGCCTCGCTCAAAGGGTCGCGGTGGAGTGGCCAGCGGAGCGGCGACGCCTGAGTTGACAAAGTTGACGGCCGCGGTTTCCTCGCCGGCGACGTAGCTTGGCGGAGCGCCAAGAAGGGTCAACCTGGCGAGCTCGGCC
>PLYD01000093.1:0-2223 GCA_003151665.1 Candidatus Dormiibacterota bacterium | reverse complement strand
CCGACCAGCCCGCTTCTGTCGAGGGTGTCGATGAGCGCTCGGTCGCCGCGCGGCCGATGACCGAGCCGCTGGGTGTGGTCTCGGAAGCTCTCCGCGCCGGCAGCCGGCGGAGGGCCCGAGAAAAGGCTGAGCGTGGTCACTTCACCACCTTCCTCGAGACCCGCTCTCGGAACCTGGCGCGATCGGCTGCCAGTGGGTCCGGCGACCTGAGCAGCAGGCGGACGCCCACAGACACGACGACAGCGGAGATGCAAACCACATCGATGGCCAGCATCCACCCCGACAGTTTGTCGGTCCCCGTGCCGAAGCCGTGCACGACGGCGATGGGCCATGACGCGTAGGACAGCCAGTGGATCGCGCGCCACGCCGAGTGGCCGATCAGGCCGCGCACCAGGCTGGTGACGGTGATGGCGATGAGGAGCTCAAATGCGATCACCCCGAGGCCGAGCCAGAACGTTCGGTAATAGGACGAGAACGGGATGACCGCTGCCAGCCACCCGAGGTGCGTGAACGGGTCGACCACGGCGGTGACGATGTGCAGGGCAAGGAACACCACCGCGGTCAGAGCGAGGTTGCGATGAAGGCCGGTGGTCAGGAAGCGAGGCCAGCTCGGAACCTCGAACCGAAGGGAGGACAGAACGCCGAGCACGACCACCGCGCTGAACAGCGCCAGGGAGACCGCTCCGGCCCCCCTGGTGGTGTACCAGAGGATGGTGTTATTCATCTGAGGCGCGGGCTACGAGCCGCCGGAGACCGCGACGCCTGAGCTGGACGAGGAGCCGACCGGGGTGGGGGAGGCCTGCACGCCAGTTGAGGTGGCGCCGGTGGACGTCGAAGCGGTGCTGCCGCTGCTCGTCGACGTGCTCGCGGTCGCACCCGAGGTGGTGGCCGTTCCCGAGATCGTATAGGCGCTGATAGTGCCGAGGATGCCGACGCCCGCGATGGCGCCGAAGGCCAGACCTGCGGTCAGGCGGTTCAGCAGCCTGGTCGCTGCCTTGCGAGCCTCGATTCTCCTGTCAGTCATGTTCTCGTCTTCCATGATCCCCACTCTGTCGCGCTGCACTGGACCCTTGCTGTGAGAAACGTGTGAGTTTGCTGAGAAGTAACGCCGGGGCCCGGATCCGATGAGGCTGCGTCCTGACAGTAAACTCTGGATCGTCGCCCTCGTAGCTCAGGGGATAGAGCAGGACGGTCCTAACGTCAAGGTCGGGGGTTCGATTCCCTCCGGGGGCACCAAAATGCATTTTCAGAGCGCCCGCAGGAGCATATTCCTGCGTGGTGGCACGACCGGCGGTGCTGGTCCAAAAAAGAGACCGGCGATCAGGCCCGGCGAGCGAAGCGAGGCGAAAGCCTTACGCCTTCGGCGTCGTCAGGCCGTTCAGCGGCAGTAGGTAAGGCATTGGGTCGGTCACTGCGTTGTTGACCCGAAGCTCGAAGTGAACGTGGGGTCCCGTCGCCAAACCGCTCATGCCTTCGAGTCCGATGCGGTGCCCTCGAGCGACGTGGTCGCCGACCCTCACGTCAGTCTCGAGCAGGTGTCCGTAGAGGGTCATGATTCCGCCGCCGTGGGCGATGATGACGTAGTTGCCATAGCCCACGTTGGTGTGGGCGACCGCCACCACGACACCATCGGCAGCCGCGGTCACCGGGGTGCCGTAGGCTGCCGCCAGGTCGATGCCCGTGTGGAAATGCGGGTACGGCCCTAGCGGCGGCTCCAGAAGCAGCTCGCTCGGGCCGAAGGGCTGAGTGATACGCGCGCCGGCGATCGGCCACGAGAGCCTGAGGCCCGGGAGCGTGGTTCCCACCGGGAGCTCGCGCGTCACCATCGCGAGGCCCGCCCCGACCTGGGCCTGGCTCCAGGCCGCCTGATATGCCTTTTGGATCAGCTGTTGCTCCTGCTGCTCGAGCAGGGTCGCCAAGGCTGCTGTGACGTCGGGTGGTTGGTTGGTCAGGCCGGCCTTGGCTGCCGTGAGCTGTGACATGAGGACGCCGAGCTGCGCGGTGATGTCGTTCTGCTGGGCGATCGCAGAGTTCAGAGCTGTCAGGTTGATCGTCAGCTGGGCGACCACGCCGTTCTCAGTGTTCAAGGCGGCAAGCCGAGCGGTCTGGTCAGCCTGGAGCTGTGCGAGATCGGCTTCGAGAGAGGCCTCTAGGTCGTTTGCCCGCTGGGTCGCCACGACCAGGTCCGCGGCGGCGACGAGCGCGTCGTGAAGGTTTCCAGCC
>PLYD01000181.1 GCA_003151665.1 Candidatus Dormiibacterota bacterium | reverse complement strand
GTAAGTATCTCGAAAATGAAAAGCGGAAAGCGACGGCCCTGCTGTTTCAACCTTGCCGCATGCACCGACCCGAACCTGTCAAAGAACGGCAGGCTTATTGAGGCACCGTGATTTGTCGTGTTCGACGTAGTCAGGTCGTACAAGCCAGGCCCCGTGCGAATTAGGTGTGCCGTACAGGCGGGTGTTCACGGATAGCGGGCCGCCTTTGTCATGACCCGGCGCGCTGATGCACACGCGAGCGTTACCGACGCTTTGAGTCTGGCCGCGCTGAACGATGGCGACGCGCTTTCCTTCACCCGCCTTTAGAACATGCTCGATCTGACACCCGGCAACCTGATCACGCATCTTCGAGAGTTCGAGGACGCTGGCTTTCTCACGAGCGAGAAGACGTGGGATGGGGCCGGGTCGACGACCACAATGACCCTTGCAACACAAGGTCGCGCGGCACTGGACGCGTACACCGAGGCGCTGCGCAATCTGCTCGGCGGGCTGGCATCGTGAACGCGGGGCCAGCCGTCATGGTTCAACACCTCGTCAAGAGGTACGGACATTTTGTCGCCGTCAACGACGTCTCCCTTTCTATACAAGAAGGCGAGATTTTCGGAATCATCGGACCCAACGGCGCCGGCAAGACGACCACCGTGGAGTGCATCTCGGGGCTGCGCGCTCCCGATTCGGGATCAATCAGCGTGTACGGGCTTTCTCCGCGGAAGGACCGAAACAAGCTCAGAGAGTTCGTCGGCGTCCAGTTGCAGGAGAGCGCGCTGCCGCCGCGGATCAAGGTCAGAGAGGTGGTGAGGCTCTTCGCCTCGTTCTACTCCAATCCCCTCGATCCGGACCAGTTGCTCGAGTCATTGGGCATCAAGCAATTCGGTAACTCCTCCTTCAAGAACCTGTCCGGCGGCCAGAAACAGCGGGTGTCTGTTGCCTTGGCTCTGGTGGGTAACCCCAAGCTCGCCATCCTCGACGAGCTGACCACGGGGCTTGATCCTGAGGCAAGGCGTGAGATCTGGAGCCTCATCGAACGCATGAAAGACCGTGGAGTGACGGTGATCCTGGTGACTCACTTCATGGACGAGGCGGAGAGACTGTGCGATCGCCTGGCGCTCATCAACCATGGGGCCGTCGTGGCGCTCGACACGCCAGAAGCGATCGCGGCGAGAGCAGGCGGGAGCAGGGTCCGATTTGTCCCATCTCAACCGGTTGACGAGCAGACCCTGCGAGCGATACCAGGTGTGAACGAAATCGAGCGGAAGGAGAGGTACGTCACCGTCACCGGTACGGGCGATCTCGCGGGATCTCTCATAAACGCCATGGCAGCGATCGGAGTTCGAGTATCCGAGGTCGAGGCAAGAACCGGGAACCTCGAGGATGCTTTCATCAAGCTGACGAAGGACGACGCCAAAGGGGTTCAGACATGACTGCCTATCGTCCGGAGTGGATGAGTCGCAGGTCGCGCGTTCAGTTCGTCGAACTGCTCAAGGTCCAGAGCAAGCTCGCCTTGCGAGAACCGCTTACCCTTTTCGGCGGGCTGGCACTCCCAGCCATCCTGCTGGCGGTGTTCGGGTTCATCGGACAGGCAAATCCTGGAACCGTCGGCAGCACCGGGTTGACGATCATCGAAGTTTGGACCCCAACCATCCTGGTCCTCTCGTTCATATTCATCTCGGTTTCCCTGCCCAACACTCTGGTCAGGGATCGTGAGATCGGCTGGCTGAGAAGGGTTTCCACGACACCGCTGCATCCGTCCAGGCTGCTTGCCGCGCAGCTGGTCATCGATCTGATTGTTGCGGCGGCGGCAGTCCTGATAGTCATCCTGGAGGCCAAGCTCGTGTTCGGCGCGTCACTCCACGTGCAGATTCTGCCTTTTGCTGTTTCGCTCCTGCTCTCGATTGTCGAGCTATTCGCGCTTGGCCTGGTGCTCGTGGCCTTGGTGCCGACACAGGCGGTCGCACAACCTGTCTCCGGGGTGGTTACCTTCGGTTTGATGTTCCTTTCGGGTCTGTGGGTTAATCCGGCACAGGTGGGCGACCCCTTGCAGACGATCATGTATTACTCGCCGAGCGGCGCCGCTGTTAGGGCTGTGCTCGATTCGGCCTTCAATGGGGGCCCTTCATATGCGGCATTGCTGACTATGGCCGTCTACACGCTCATCTTCGGATTCATAGCGATTCGCTATTTCCGCTGGGAGTAGTTCACTGGCGCGCACAAGCGAAGGGGACGGTGGACGGATGGGCAGCTACGTGCTGGATTTCCAGGAGATCGACCAGACGCAGGTCGCGGTCGTCGGCGGCAAGGGCGCGCGCCTTGGGGAGCTTTCGCGGATCGAAGGCATCCGTGTACCGGCTGGCTTCTGTGTGACGACGGATGCCTTCCGGCGGATCATGGCGGAAGCGCCGTCGATCGACGATCGGCTTGATCGGCTGTCGCGCCTGAACCCGGATGACCGGGGGGTGATCCGCGCGCTCAGCGCGGAGATCCGCCAGACCCTCGAAGGGATCGCCATCCCCGCCGATCTTGCGGCGGCGATTACGCGCTCGCTCGCCCGGCTCGGCGAGCAGGCCGCCTACGCCGTCCGATCGAGCGCGACGTCAGAGGACTTGCCGACGGCATCCTTCGCAGGCCAGCAGGACACGTACCTGAACGTAGTGGGGCCGGCGGCGGCCCTCCAGCACATCAGCCGGTGCTGGGCATCGCTTTTCACCGAGCGGGCCGTGACCTACCGCCTGCGGAACGGCTTCGGCCACAGGAAGGTCCACATGGCCGTGGTCGTGCAGCGGATGGTCTTCTCGCAGGCGGCCGGAATCCTTTTCACGGCCGACCCCGTCACGTCCAACCGGAAGGTCGCCTTCGTGGAGGCAAGCTTCGGACTCGGTGAGGCCCTGGTCTCAGGCCTGGTGAACGCGGACATGTACAAGGTGAGGGACGGCGAGGTCGTCGCCAAGACGGTCGCCACCAAGCAGGTTGCCATCCACGCCCTGCCGACTGGCGGGACGCAGGAAGAAGCGATCGAACCGGAGCGGCAGGAGCAGCCAGCGCTGACGGATGCGCAGGTCGTGCGGCTCGCCCAGCTGGGACGGCGGATCGAAGCGCACTTCGGCCCCGCCCAGGACATCGAATGGTGCCTAGTCGATGATGACTTCCAGATCGTCCAGAGCAGGCCGATTACCACATTGTTCCCCATCCCCGCGGCCGGCGACCAAGAGAATCACGTCTACGTTTCCGTCGGTCACCAGCAGATGATGACCGACCCTATGAAACCCCTCGGGTTGTCGTTCTGGCAGATGACGACACCACGGCCCATGTACGTGGCGGGCGGGAGGCTGTTCGTCGACGTCGCCCGAGACCTTGCGTCGCCCGCGATACGCGCCCGCCTCCTGGAGGCTTCCGGTAAATCCGATCCGCTGATCGGCGATGCGCTACAGAGCATCGTCGACCGGGGCGACTTCATCCCGTCGCTGACGGACGATGGTTCCATCGCGGCGCCCGGGGCCGGGGCGCCCGCCCCGATCGAGACCGACCCGGCCATCGTCAGCGACCTGATCCGACGTAACCAGGAATCAATCGTCGCATTGAAGCGCGACATCCGCACGAAGTCGGGAGGGGCGCTGTTCGACTTCATTCTGGCGGACCTCCAGGAGTTGAGGCGGATCCTGTTCGATCCGCGAAGCCACCAGGTTTTCATGAGCGCGATGGAGGCCACCTGGTGGCTCAACGACCAGCTGCAGGCCTGGCTGGGCGAGAAGAACCCGGCCGACGCGCTGACGCAGTCCGTCCCGAACAACGTCACGTCGGAGATGGGACTGGCGCTCCTGGACGTCGCGGACGTGATCCGACCGCATCCGGAGGTCGTGGATTTTCTGCAGCATGTCGAGGACGAAGGCTTCCTCGACGAGGTGGCCATGCTTGCGGGCGGGCGGGAAGCGCGGGACGCCATCCGGGCCTTTCTCGACAAGTACGGCATGCGCTGCGTTGGCGAGATCGACATCACGAGGTCCCGTTGGACCGAACACCCCAGCACGCTCGTGCCCCTGATCCTCAGCAACATCAAGAACTTTCAGCCGGGCGCCGGGAAGCGGCGCTTCGACCAAGGGCGGCGGGAGGCGTCGGCGAAGGAGCGGGATCTGCTGGAGCGCTTGCGGGCGTTGCCGGACGGAGAGCAGAAAGCGCAAGAGGCCAAGCGGATGATCGACCGCGTCCGGACCTTCATCGGGTACCGGGAGTATCCGAAGTTCGGCATGGTGAGCCGCTACTTCGTTTACAAGCAGGCCCTCTTGGAAGAGGCCGGGCGCCTGGTACAGGCGCGGGTGCTGCGTGAGAAGGAGGACATCTTCTATCTCACGTTCCAGGAGCTCCACGACGTCGTGCGCACGAACCGCGTGGATGATCAGCTGATCGTCCAGCGTAAGGAGGCGTTCAGGTCCTATCAAGCGCTGACGCCACCCCGGGTGTTCACGTCGGATGGCGAGGTCGTCGCCGGGGTGTACCGGCGCGATGACGTGCCGACTGGAGCGTTGGTCGGCCTACCGGTTTCCGCCGGGATCATCGAGGGGCGAGCCCGCGTCATTCATGACCTGGCGGAGGCCGATCTCGAACCGGGCGACATCCTGGTCACGGCCTACACGGACCCCAGCTGGTCGCCCCTGTTCGTCGCGATCACTGGCCTGGTCACGGAGGTGGGGGGCCTGATGACCCATGGCGCAGTGATCGCGCGGGAGTACGGCTTGCCGGCTGTCGTGGGTGTGGAGCAAGCCACCCGGCTGATCCACAATGGGCAGCGGATCCGCGTGCATGGAACGGACGGGTACGTCGAGATCCTGCCTTAGGAGATTGCGGAGCAACTCGAGGTGGGAACGCTTCGCGCTCGACGGATCGTTAGGGAGTAAAGGCGTCAGAGCTCCTGACGTCGGAAGACAAGCCAGCTAGCAGCCAGCGCGACCACGATAAAACCGGCGTTGACGATGACCGCCAAGTTCCACCCCGTCGTCGTTTGCTGCAGTGCGAGGTCGCTGGCAAGTTCATTCAGGCCGAGCGGAGTGAAGTGACCGACGTTGGGCAGGGAAGCGACAACGCCCGCGACGACGAGAGCGACTATTCCGATACCAGCAGCGGGGATTGATGACCGCACCAAAGTGCTGCCCAGGAACGTTACGGCGGCAATCTCAAGTAGCCCGAGCAGAATAACGAGGCACGCTGTTCCGAATCCAAGCACGCTAAGAGGTGCGAAAAGCAGGTCGGTATACAAGTAGGCGGCCAGTCCGCAAACGAGTACAGCGAACGCCATGGTCGCGGCGAGGCCGCTGAACTTCGCGGCAAGGAATGCAAAGCGGCTCACCGGTTTAACCAGGACGAAAGCTGCTGTGCCGGATTCCTTCTCCCCGGCGACGCTGCCCATCGCGAGCAAGATCGCCGTGAGGACCCCTACCTCGCTCAGGTTCTTGATCAGCTGGGCGACTGCGTCCTTAATAGTTGGCGTGGGCATGTGAATGTCGATCGTGCTGGCGGCCAGCTTGACGATGTCCGGCGTGAATTTGGCGAGCACCGGCGACGCGAGCCCAAAGAGGAGGAAGATCACGGCCACCACGGGGAGCCGGCGCGTTCGCCACTGTTCTGTGACCTCCTTGCGTAACAAAACGGCATAGCTCCTCATTCGTGGGCTCCACGTGATTGCTGGCTTGGCACCAGGCGCAGGAACACATCCTCCAGGCTTGGCCGGACCCGCTCGAAACGGGCGACGTGGACGTCGCTCGTGGCGAGGATCCGCAGGATCTCGGGTCCAGCCCGTGAGGCGTCACTCACGGCCACTCGAATCACCGGTCCGTCCCGCCCAACGCCTTCGACCAATGCCGATTGGTCGAGGGCTGCGAGTAGGTCTGTCTGCGCGGTCGGCTGGCCCGGTTCAAGCTCAATGGCAAACACGGGCTCCGCAAACCTCGCTTGCAGGTCCGCCATCGACGCGTCCACGACCAGGCGTCCCCGATCGATGATCCCGACCCGGTCGCAGACCTTCTCAACGTCCTCCAGGATGTGGCTGGACATGAAGACGGTGACCTGGCCGCGCAGGTCTGCAAGCAGGTTGAGGATATCGTGCCGGCCGGTCGGATCTAGCGAACTGGCCGGCTCGTCCAGAAACAGGACCTGGGGGCGGTTCATCAATGCCTGCGCCAGGTTCAGTCTCTGGCGCATGCCACCCGAATAACCGGCGACGCGGCGGCAGGCAGCTTCAACAAGACCGGTCTTTTCCAGCACTTCATCGACACGTGACCTGAGGTCAGGTCCGCGGAAGCCGAAGAGTCGACCGACGAATTCGAGAAGCTCTCGGCCTTTCATCCAGCCATAGAGCTTCGATTGCTGGTCCTGGTGGCTGATGCGCTGCCGAAGGTGGATGTCACCGCTGGCAGGATCGATACCCGCCACCATGGCGCGACCGGACGTGGGCCATGCCAAGCCCGTCAGCAGCCGGATGGTAGTTGTTTTGCCGGCGCCGTTCGGACCTAAGAAGCCGAAGAGCGATCCCGCCGGCACCTCGAGGTCGAGATGGTCGAGCGCCGTGATATTGCCGTAGCGCTTGACGAGGCCGTGGCAGACGATCGCGGCGTCCAATTCCTTAGGTCTGCTTCCGTCCGGCCAACAGGTACACGATTGGTCCGATGGTGCCGACGAGCACGATGATGAGCGCCCAGACCAGCTTGTTGTTCCCGACGACGCGGCGCTCGGGCCTGAAAAGGTCCACCAGCGAAAACACGACAAGGCCGAGCTCGATGAGAACGAGGGGGAGGAGGATCAACGCCAGGCTTGTGGTCAGTTGGATCGCCAGGGGCAGAGAGCTCACTAACAGAACCATTCTCGTATGCGATAACGATATCATGATTGAGAATGAAACGGGCTGATCTCGTCCTGCATCCGGTTCGCCTGCGCATCATCCTCGCGTTTGCGAGGGGGCGCCGCCTGACACCGCAACAGGTGGCAGCCGTTCTACCTGACGTTCCCCAAGCCACCCTTTATCGCCAGATTGAACGGCTTTATCGAGGCGGCGCATTGGCCATTGCGGCCGAGCGGCGGATTCGCGGTGCGGTCGAGCGGACCTACGTTCTTGCCGAAGGCGGTGGGTCGGTTTCCCCCGAGGACCTCGCCAAGTCGTCACGGGATGACCACCTTGGCTACTTCACTGCCTTTGCTGCCGGCCTCATTGCCCAGTTCCAGGAGTACCTGGACCGATCCGATATCGATCTTCTTAAGGACGGCGTGGGTTACCGCCAGGTCGTACTGAACCTGACCGACGAGGAGCTCATGGAAATGGCCGGCGCGCTCAATGCAGCCCTAGCGCGATTTTTGGCCTACGAATCGAGGCCGGGCCGCAAGCGCCGGATGTTGGCGACGGTGCTCTTCCCGCTCGATGATTACCACGACCCGAGCTAAGCAGAATCGCACTGGTTTGTTACGTCGTCGGAAACGCCACCTGGTCGTCAAACATCGGGCTGTGTCGATTCGGCGAGGAGTTCTCGCACCCTGGGGATGACCTTCGTCCCATACAGTTCGATGTTTCTCATCAGCGAAGCGGGGGACAGGCCCGGCATCCCGAATTTCAGATCGAAGCGGTTGGCGCCGAGCGTCATGAGATTGGCGGCGATCTTCTGAGCGACCGTTTCGGGTGAACCGATGAACAGCGCGCCCTGCGGTCCGACCTCGAACCTGAAAGATTCCAGCGTCGGGATCGCGAATCCCCGCACCTTGCTCATCTTGGTGATGATGTGCAGCCACCGCGGCCAGAACTCTTCGAGAGCCTGCTCATCCGTTTCAGCGACGTGGCCCGGCGAGTGGACGCCGACGGGCAGGGGCTCCCGGCCGAACTTTTCGAGGGCCTGCAGGAACAGTCGAGAGAATGGCCGGAAGCGCGCCGGCGACCCGCCGATGATCGCTAGCATGAGCGAGAAGCCATAGTGCGCGGCGCGGACGACCGACTGCGGGCTTCCGCCCACCCCGATCCACGTCCGAAACGGGCCGGCGTCCGCGTACGGCACGACATCCTGGTTGTTGAGTGACGGCCGCAGGTTGCCCTGCCAGGTGACCGGTCCGCCTTTCAGGAGCTCGGCAAACAGGTTGACCTTCTCCTCGAACAGCTCGTCGTAGTTGGCAAGGTCGTAGCCGAAGAGCGGGAATGAGTCGATGCTCGAACCTCGACCCAGGACGACTTCGGCCCGACCGCTGGAGATGGCGTTGAGGGTGGAGAAGCGTTGGAACACCCTGACCGGATCGTCCGAGCTCAGCACCGTGACCGCCGACCCGACGTGGATGCGCTTGGTGCGCGCCGCGATTGCGGCCAGCACCACGTCAGCCGCGGGCATGGGGAAGTCGTCGGTGTGGTGCTCGCCGATCCCAAAGAAGTCGACTCCGACCTGCTCGGCCAGAACACCCTCATCGACGACGTTGCGGATCGTCTGCGCATGCGAAAGCGGACGGTCCTCAGTGTCGTGCTCGTGATCGCCAAACGTGTCGAGCCCAAGCACAAGAGGGAAGCGGGTCGGCTCGCCTGCGCTCTCGCGCGTGGTTTCCGCGGTCGAGGTCGTCATGACTGCACCGCCTCTGTGTGCATAGCCCGCTCGAATTCGGATCGGGTGAGAACTGCGCCGAACACCGGTCCGCCCGGCTGCAGAATCCGGCCTGCCTTCAGGCTGCCAAGCAAAACGGGGTCGTAGCCGATGCGGTCAATGACATCTCCTACCACTTTCGCCGCGTTGGAATCGTCCCCGGCCACGCCGATCGCGTGGCGGTCGAGCGAGCCGGCCGGTCGACGGCCGTCCTCGAGGTCCTGGTAGGAGATCTGATTGAGAGACTTGATGACCGTGGATTGGGTGAGCCGCCCCTGAACGACCTCGCTGCTCGAAAGCCGCTGATCCTGAAACATAGCCACCACTCCGTCCGCGGGCGCCCAGTAGTTCATAGCGTCGACTACGAGCTTGCCGGCCAATAGGGCGGGACAGAGAGCCGGGAACCTGTGGAGCGGTATCGACAGCACCACCAAGTCCGCCGTACGGACCGCATCCGCGGCCCAGCGCGCCTCCACCCCTGGCATCACCACCTGCGTGATGAGCTCGAGGTTATCGGGGCTCCCAGAAGTGGCGATCGCCACCTCGAACCCGGCGTCGAGCGCGATCCTCGCGATGACCGGACCCACGTGGCCCGCTCCAAGGACCGCGATGCGCCGCACTGACGACTGGATCACCGCAACGCTCACCTGCGACCGTCCTCGGCTCGGGCAACCAGGTACGGGTGGAGATGGTCTTGCAGCGATCGAAGGACGTCGGCAAGCGCCGCGATCTGCTCAGGCGTCAACGCATCGGCGAAATGCCTCTTGATCGACCTCATATGCGGCGCAGTCGCCAGCCGGAAGACGTGCGCCCCTTGGGGGGTCACCGAGACGTCGGCTCCTCGGCTGTCAGAGGCGCAGCCGTCCCGCCGAATCAGGCCGCGCCTCTCCATTCGGCCGAGGTGATGGGATAGCCGGCTCCGCTCCCAATCGATCGTCCGGGCGAGCTCAGATGATCGCATTCGCTTGCCTGGTGCCTCGGTCAGGGCCAGGAGGACCTGGTAGTCGGCGGGGGAGAGGCTCGTTTCCTGAAGCTCGGCGCCCAGGACTCTCCGAAGCTCCGCGGTAGTGTCCAGGAGCGCCCGCCACGTGGCCAGCTCCGCGGACGTCATCCTCCGTCTGAACGCCGGTCGAGTGCTCGGGTTGTCGGTGCCTACGGCCGGAGTCGTTGACATGCCAGCTATGTTACCCAACTGATTGACGCATCAATCAATTCCGGGAGGGAGGTCGCGGCCGAAAGAAGCGCGAGGCTAGTAACGCTGAGCATCAGGACCGCTTCGCGGTCTCCGACCTGGCGGTCCAGGTTGCCGATGAGGTCGGCCAGCATTGCGAGGTAATGCCACGCGCGGTTGCGAAACGAGATCTGCTGGTCGGTCTTCGACTGTTGACGGGCGTGACGGCATACCGAGTTTGACCATGATCTCGGGCCTCGGGGACCGGCCATACCGCCGATGACCACTGAACGGCGCTCTAGTACCCCGATAAGGTAAGCTATCCCTTACCTATGGATGCTATCCCCCTCGACGACGTCTTCGTCGCCCTCGCGCACCCGGTGCGCCGCTCCCTGCTCGATTCCCTCGCCTCTGGAGAGAAGCCCGTCAACCAGCTAGCCAGCGCCTACAAGGTGTCGCGCCCGGCGATCTCGCAACATCTGCGCGTCCTCCTCGATGCCGGGCTGATTGAGGGCCGGCGCGAGGGACGGACCAACTGCTACGCGCTGCGTCCGCAGCAGCTCGCCATCGCATATCAATGGATGCGTCAGTACGAGCGTTTCTGGGACGACCGCATGTCCCGCCTCGGTGGCTATCTCGACCGCACCAATCAGCAACAAGAACGCACCCATAAAGGAGAGCCCTCATGATCGAATCTTCGAGCGACGCCGTTGTTCAGGAGGTCGAGTACGCGCATCCCATCGACGTCGTGTGGACGGCCTTGACGACTGATGATGCGATCTCGCAGTGGCTGATGCCAGCGAGCGGATTCAAAGCCGAAGTTGGAGCAAAGTTCACGATGGCCTATCCGGACGGGCAGGGCGGCCGGGGCGGTACGGTCGACTGTGAGGTGCTCAACGTCGATGAGCCGCACCGTCTCACCTACAC
>PLYD01000056.1 GCA_003151665.1 Candidatus Dormiibacterota bacterium | reverse complement strand
CCGCGTTGCTCAGGGCCATGTCCATCCAGTACGCCACGCCAATGACCTCCGGCTCCCGCCCCAGCACCTCGGTCGCCGCCTTCTCAACCGCTTCGGTCACGAAGCTGTCCGCCCCCAGTTGCGACGGCGGCCGCTCGAGCAACAACCGCGCGGATGCCTCCAGCGCTGGATCCTCTGCCCGCGCACTCGCGATCAGGTCGTCGATCTCTTGCAGCGCTTTCGCCCCATCCTCGCCCGGAACGGTGCGGCGCTCCAGCTTGACGACGCACCGAGCCGGGTACGTGCTCAGCTCCTGCCCACCCTCGATCAATGACGCGTGCAGGGTGCCGGTCCCCAGTAGGAGGTGGCCGCGCCCAGCACGAAGGCGCTGGTCTAGCTCCAGCACCCCGGTGAGGATCCGCCCCATATGCGCCACCGCATCGCACCCGAGGTCCGGTCGTGACCCGTGCGCGGCCACTCCCCGCGTCTCGACCTCCAACCACGCGAATCCCTTGTGCGCCAGGCATAGCCGCATCTCGGTCGGCTCCGTCACGATCGCGGCGTCCGCCTCGATGCGCTCGAGCACCGCCGCAGTCCCTACGCTCGCAACCTCCTCATCTGCCACTGCGGCGACGATCACGTCACCATGGAGCTTCAACTTTCTTGCCTCGCGCGCACTGATCATGATCGCGGCGAGGCTTCCCTTCATGTCGTAGGCGCCCCGCCCGTAAACGCGCCAATTCCGCACGACCGGGATGAATGGATCCTTCATGCCGCCCGCGCCGACCGTATCCATGTGCGCGTTCAGCATCAGGCTCGCTCCACCACCGCTCCCCGCCAGCACCCCGATCACGCTCGTACGTCCCGGCACCGGCTCAGCGACCTGCACTGCCAGCCCCTGAGCGCCGAGCCACTCGGCCACGAAGGCAGCGATCTTCGACTCGCCACTGCCGGAGGCTACGAGATCGGGGTTCACCGACTCGATGGCGACCAGCTCGCACACCAGCTTTTGAAGATCGTCGGTCAGACCCATGACGGCCGATTCTAGGCCCGGCATCGCAACACCTCCCATAAAAAAGACGAGGGCCCTGGTGGGGGGCCCTCGCCAAACGCGAGCTTTACGGGCTGGTCAGTCGTCCTCTTCGTCTTCGCTACGGGGTTGACACTGCGAGCCCTGACCCGCGAACCCAAGCCGGAGTCCGCCAACCCACCTCGATAGCAGGTGGGGTTACCCCGGCTGCTTGGCGCGAAATCCGCCCCATAACGCAGGCGGTCACAGCCACCTGACGAGGCGCGCCGCTAGGCGCCGACGATGCGGATCGTCCACAGGTTGTCCGCGAGACCTGGCTGGATGAGGTACGTGTACGGCATCGTGAAGTAGCCGGCCATGCCCCAGGCCGCACCCCACGAGTTACGGACGAGAAACGTCTGGCTGGCGTCGTCGTATCCCACCGCCACAACTGCATGACCGCCGACGGCTCGTTCGCTGGGCCCGGGCATCGGCACGTGCCCTGTCTGCGCGACGGCAGGTGACTCGAAGCTCTCGTAGACCGTGAACCCGAAGATGAACGGATAGCCGGAGGCGAGGCAGCCCCTCATCTGGGTCAGGTCCTGAATGAGGCTCTGGTATGAAACGGCGCGATCCGACCGCGCGTCCTGATATGCCTTCGCCGACGGCTTGTCGGTGAACTTTGCGACGTCGTAGGGCCACTCCGGTTCTGGGCACACACCCTGGCTGGCCACCGCCTTGATGCCATCGCGGATCATGGCGCCGCTGTCCAGGTCGACAGTCCCTTCGATGACGCGCTCGTTGTAATAAATGAAGAGGCGCGAAGGTACGAAGTCGGCGAGGCTCTGCTTGAGCCGATCGAACTCGATGGCGCCGCCGATCGCGTTTGCAGTGCAGCTGCCGAGCATTCCCTGGTCATAAACCGCGGGACAGTGCGCACGCAGATCAGTGAAGGGAGGGAGGGCGCTCAAGAACGCGGGTGGCGCCGCGTACAGGTGGTCGCGCTCATCCGGGAGATCGGGGATCCAGCCGTACCGCTCGATCTTTCGAGGCTCAGTCATCGCAGGCCCTCACAAATATGCCCAGCTCTTGATGCTGGACGACTCTCCGATAAACGCCCCCACGCCGCGGGGAAGCTTATGTCCCTCCATCACCATCGCCGTCGCCCTGGTGTGCCCTTCGAGCAAGCTGATAGCGCCGTCCGGCATTCGCAGGCAGATCAGCTCGGACAGCTCGGGCTCTGCGTTTTCGGCGTGGCAGATGATGCGCGCCAGCGACAGGATGTGAAGGTTCACGTCGTCCCCGGTGAACACTCGCGCCGCGTTACCAGCGCCCTCCGCGACTTTGCGCGTCGCCGGAGCCAGTGTTGTCCAGGTTGCGTTGCGGTTGGAGTACAGCATCTCGGCGACCTCGGCGGTCGAAACCTGGGACTTGCGCCAAGCGATGTCGTCCTCGAGGCCGGCGAAGATCAACGAACCTCGCCCGAAACCGTGCGCCGATGCGATGATCCGGCGCCGCTCGGCATTGTGCGCAGTGTTGCCGAGGTCAGGGTTGCGGGCCAGGGCGAGGGCACGTGCCAGGTGCGAGGGCTTCGGCGGATCGCCGACGAGGTAGGCCTGAAAAGGCGGCGATTCGATCTCGGCCTGCAGCCAGGCCAGGATCACTTGATCGTCGGAAACAGACCCAAGGTCCTCCATTACAGCCACCAAGGGTAGGGCTCGGACGACGCCCGAGGTCTTGCTTGCTCCAAACTTATCCATGGATGAGCGCAGCGCACAAGTTGGTCTATCACTTCAGGGAAGGGTCCGCCAAGATGCGCGACCTCCTTGGCGGCAAGGGCGCAGGCGCCGCCGAGATGACCCGTGCCGGCATGCCGGTACCGCCCGGCTTCACCATCACCACCGAAGCCTGCCGCGCATACCTCGCAGGCGGTGGCAAGCTGCCGCCGGGTCTGTGGGAGCAGGTGACCAAAGCCCTGGTCGTGCTCGAAAAGCGCGCGGGCAAGCGTTTCGGCGACGCCCAGAACCCGCTCCTCGTCAGCGTGCGCTCGGGGGCCAAGTTCTCGATGCCGGGCATGATGGACACGGTCCTCAACCTCGGCCTCAACGAGGACACCGTGCGAGGGCTCGCCAAGCTCACGAAGGACGAACGTTTCGCCCTCGATGCCTACCGCCGCTTCATCCAGATGTTTGGCAAGACAGTCATGGGGATCGATGGCGACAAGTTCGAGCACGCCCTGACCGAGGCCAAGAAGAAGGCGGGAGTCAAAACCGACCCCGAGCTGAAGCCGCAGCACCTGCGGCCCCTGGTTCAGCGCTTCCTCGCCATATATAAGGAAGCGACGGGCCACCGTTTCCCCGAAGAGCCTGTGACACAGCTCCGAGCCGCAATCGAAGCGGTCTTCAAATCGTGGAACACGGAGCGCGCCAAGACCTACCGCCGCATGGAGCGCATCCCCGACGACCTGGGCACGGCGGTGAACGTGCAGATGATGGTGTTCGGCAACATGGGCCGCACCTCGGGCACGGGCGTTGCCTTCACGCGCAATCCGATCACCGGCAAAAAGGAGCTCTACGGCGACTACTTGACCAACGCCCAGGGTGAGGATGTGGTCGCGGGCGTGAGGGACACCGAACCGATCAAGGCCCTCAAGCGCCACATGCCGAAGGTCTACGCGGAGTTCGAGGGCTACGCCCGCAAGCTCGAAAAGCACTACAAGGACGTGCAGGACCTCGAGTTCACGATCGAGCGCGGCAAGCTGTGGATGTTGCAGACCCGCAGCGCGAAGCGGACGGGCGAAGCGGCAGTGAACATCGCCGTCGACATGGTCGCCGAACGGCTCATCACCAAGAAAGAGGCGGTCGCCCGCATCGAGCCGCGCCAGCTGGAGCAGCTGCTGTTCCCACGCGTCGATCCCAACTCGAAGGTGCAGCCCCTGGCCAAAGGGGTGCCCGCATCGCCGGGCGCCGCGTCGGGTGAGGCGGTGTTTGACGCCGATACGGCTGCCGAGTGGGGTAAGAAGGGCAAGGCGGTCATCCTCGTCCGCGTCGAGACCAACCCCAACGACGTGCATGGGATGGCCGAGGCGAAGGGAATCCTCACGCAGACCGGCGGCACCGCCAGCCACGCCGCCCTGGTCGCCCGTGGCATGGGGCGGCCGTGCATCGTCGGCGCGAGCGGTATCAGTGTGGACGTGCGCAAGCGCGAGTTCACCGCCGGCGGCATCACCATCAAAGAGGGCGAGCAGATCACGATCGACGGCACCACCGGCGAGGTTTACGTCGGCAACGTGCCCACCATCGAGGCGCGTTCGCTCAACAAGCACCCGGCCGCGAGCGCGATCCTGCGCTGGGCCGACGAGTTCCGCCGCCTCCAGGTTTGGGCGAACGCGGACTATCCGCGCGACGCGATCAAAGCCCGTGAGAATGGTGCGCAGGGTGTCGGCCTGTGCCGCACGGAGCACATGTTCATGGAGCAGGACAGGCTGCCCATCGTGCAGGCGATGATCATGGCCACGACCACCGAGGAGCGCGAGAAGCATCTCGCTTTGCTGCTGCCGATCCAGCGCGGCGACTTCGAGGGCATCTTCAAGGCGATGGCGGGGCTGCCGGTGATCATCAGGCTCATCGACCCGCCGCTCCACGAGTTCCTGCCCAGCCTCGAGGAGCTCATCCGCGAGACCACGCAGCTCAAGGAGAACGGAAAGACCCCGTCGCGCCTGAAGCGGCTCGAGAAGGTGATGGCCCGTGTCGAAGAGCTGCATGAAGCGAATCCGATGCTCGGCTTGCGCGGCGTGCGCCTCTCGATCCTGTTCCCCGAGATCACGCGCATGCAGGTGCGGGCGATCATGGAGGCGGCTTGCGACCTGCGCAAGAAAAAGATCGATGCGCGTCCCGAGATCATGATCCCGCTGGCGGGCACGCTGGCCGAGCTGCACGCGGTGCACCAGGAGCTGAAGCCCGTGGTCGAGCAGGTGCAGAAAGAGAAGGGCGTGCGCGTGCCTTACAAGTTCGGCACCATGATCGAGATCCCGCGCGCCGCCCTTACGGCGGGAGAGATCGCCACCGAGGCCGAGTTCTTCTCATTCGGCACCAACGACCTCACGCAAACGACATTCGGCTACTCGCGCGACGACGCCGAGCGCCATTTCATAGTCAAGTACCTGGAGCGGAAGATCCTGCCCCGCAACCCGTTCGAGACGATCGACGAGAACGGCGTCGGCCGCCTCATGGGAATCGCCGTCGCCGAGGGCCGCAAGACGCGTCCGAAGATGGAGATCGGGATCTGCGGCGAGCATGGCGGCGACCCCGAGTCGATCCACCTGTGCCACAAGCTGGGACTGAACTACGTTTCGTGCAGCCCGTTCAGAGTCCCGGTTGCGCGCTTGGCGGCGGCTCAGGCTGCGATCGGGGACTCCGCCTCGAGCAACTAAGAGCTCGGCGTTGGAATTGACGGCGCGGCGCAGAATTGCCGAGGCGCGGCTGGGCCGCAGATCAGGAAGTTGTGGGTAGGTGGGTATCTGCTCATCGTCTTTCCCTGATCGCCCGACAATAGATAGGTAATGTCTCCCGCCGCGACCGATGACGCCTTTGCCGAGGTCAAGGCTAAGGTCGACCTCGTCAAGGTCGTGCAGGAGCGCGTTCGCCTGACGAAGCGCAACAAAGAGCTTGTGGGCCTATGTCCCTTCCACGAGGAGAAGACCCCGAGCTTCAAGGTCAACCCCCAGAAGCAGTCCTGGTACTGCTTCGGCTGCCAGCGGCACGGCGACGTCTTCACCTTCGTCGAGTTGATCGAGAAGACCGACACGCGCGGCGCCCTCCAGATGCTGGCGGAGCGGGCGGGGGTGGAGCTCAAACGGCTGAGCCCGGAGCAGAAGGAGCATTCCGACTCGCGCCGCCGCCTGTTCGTGATGCTCAAGCTCGCGGCTCAGTACTACGAGTACGTCCTATGGTCGACGCCAGCGGGCGAGGTCGGCCGCCGCCTGCTCGCGGACCGCGATGTGGGTGAGGAGACGGCGCGCCGGTTCCAGCTGGGCTACGCCCCCGCGGGATTGGGGTTCGCCGAGTACCTCCGCTCAAAGAAGCGATCGCTGGCAGACGCGCAGGAGGCGGGCCTGATGCGTCGTGACGGCACCGACTTCTTCGCCCAGCGCCTCGTCATCCCGATCCGCGACGAGCGCGGCCAGCCCCTCGCCTTCACCGCCAGGACGGTTCGCACGGACGAGCCGCGCAAGTACATCAACTCGCCGGAAACCCCCGCATATATAAAAGGAAGAGTCATCTTCGGCCTCGACCTGGCCCGGGACGAGATTGCGAGCAGGGGCCATGCCGTCCTGATGGAAGGCCAGTTCGACGTCATCACCGCGCACCACTTCGGCGTGAAGAACGCCGTCGCGAGCTCCGGCACGGCGTTCACTAACGAGCAGGTCCGCCTGCTCAAGCGGTTCACCGACGAGCTCCTCCTGGTCTTCGACTCGGACCGCGCGGGACGTACCGCCACCTTCAAGGCGGTGGAGCTGGCAGCTGCGCACGAGATGCGAACGAGGGTCGCCACGATCACGGGCGCCAAGGATCCAGACGAGTTCCTGAGAGCAGCCGGCGCGGACGCGGAGAAGAGCTGGGAGACCCTCGCGGCGGCAGCGCCCTCGGGCTGGGAGTTCTGGATCAAGGACGCGCTGAGCGGCCTGAACACCGCAAATCCCAACCACCTCGAGCGGGCAGCTTTCCGAGCCCGCGAGGTGCTCGAACGGATTCCAGATCCGGCCGTCAGGGAAAGCTACAGGGAGCGGGCGGCCGGGTGGCTCGGGGTCCAACCACACCTTCTGATTCCACTCGCCCCCCAGGGAAGAGGAGCCCAAGCTGGCGACAACCGCTCAAACGAGGGCGGAAACAACGGCAAACTCGGTTTAACAGCAGGGGTGCGGGGGAAGAAAGTCACAGTAGCCAGCTACCTGGTGCAGCTGCTTGCGGTCCGGCCTGTCGCCTTCGAGCGCGTGCGAACAAAGCTCACGCCTGAGGAGTTGGACGAAGAGGACCGTGGCGTGTACGCCCGGATGTTGGAGACTTATGAGCGGCTTGGTGCCTCAGGGCTCGAGAGCGAGCTGGCCGGGTACCCCGCGGAGGAACAGGACCTGATCAGGAGGGCGTGGGCGGCACCGCCGCCAAGTGTGGACGACGATCTCGCGGTGGAGCTGGCGGAGAGGATCCGACTCGACCGCATGAAAGGACGTGAGGGTGCAATAATCCGCGAGCTTTCCGAGGCGGAGAGGGGGCGGGACGTACAGGGGGTGGCGCGACTTGAAGCGGAGGCTAGAGAGCTCGCCCACGCCATCAGTGATTTGGAAAGGAGAATGTCATCATCGCGCGAGTAGCTAAAGCGCCGACCAAGACGGGGACCAGGGCCGGTAAGGCCGAGACAAAGCCAGAGCACAAGTTCGAAGACGAGCTCATGGCGGTGGCCGAGCAGCTCATCGTCAAGGGCAAGGAGCAGGGCTACCTCACACCCGACGACATCCTCCAGGGCTTCCCCGAGATCGACGCCGAGCCTGACCAGATCTTCCGTATCTTCGCCGCCTTCAAAGAGATCGGCATCGAGGTCACCGACGGCGAGAAGGATTTCGAAGAGGTCGAGCAGATCGACGACGAGATGCTCCTCGACATCGAGATGATGGACTCGGTCTCCCTCGACGACCCGGTGCGCATGTACCTCAAGGAGATCGGGCGCGTCAGCCTGCTCACCGCCAACGATGAGGTCGAGCTCGCCCAGGCCATCGAGGCAAAGCCGCTTCACGACGCGCTGAAGGCGCTGAACGTGGTCGAGGAGATCGACAGCCGCCAGCGCTCGGTTGAGGAGATGCTCCCCGACGTCATCGAGCGGCTCGCGACTGTCAAGCGCAAGGGTCAGCAGGCGCACATCGCGCAGGAGCTGTTGGGCCTGGTGGACCTGGGCAAGCTGCAGAACCTGCTCGACGCCGCAGCCGCCGAGCGCAGGCGCCAGGCCACGAACGGCGCCGCCAAGCCCCGTGTACGCGCCGAGGCGCTCGAGTCGTATCGCATCGCGAGGTACCGACTGACCGAGCGGTACGAGCGCGCTTACGAGGCGAAGCAGCGGTTGACCGAGGCCAACTTGCGGTTGGTCGTGTCGATCGCNNGCCACGTGGTGGATCCGGCAGGCCATCACGCGCGCCATCGCCGACCAGGCGCGAACGATCCGCATCCCGGTCCACATGGTGGAGACGATCAACAAGCTGGTCCGCGTCTCGCGGCGCCTGCTCCAGGAGCTGGGGCGAGAACCGAGCGACGAGGAGATCGGCGAGGAGATGGGAATCACGCCGGAGAAGGTGCGCGAGATCGTGAAGGTGTCGCAAGACCCGGTGTCCCTTGAGACCCCGATCGGCGAGGAGGAGGACTCCCACCTGGGCGACTTCGTCGAGGACCGTGAGGCCGTCTCACCGTCGGATGCAGCGTCGCTGACGATGCTGCACTCGGAGGTCGAGGACGTGCTGGACACGCTGACGCCACGCGAGCGGCGCGTGCTGCAGCTGCGGTTCGGCCTGATCGACGGCCACCAGCGCACGCTGGAAGAGGTGGGGAAGAGGTTCGGCGTAACGCGAGAGCGAATCCGCCAGATCGAAGCCAAAGCCCTTCGCAAGCTGCGCCACCCGTCGCGATCAAAGAAGCTGCGCGACTACCTGGAGTAGCTGAAACTAAACACCCGCCCCCGCCGTCTCTATTGACGACGGTGCCATGCAACAGCTCGCAATGAGTCGCACGCAAGCGGATGCAGCCGACTTCGACGCCCTGATCGGCCCCCACCTGGAGGCCGGCTACCGCACAGCACTGGCGATCCTGCGCAACCCCGATGAGGCGCACGACGCGGTGCAGGAATCGGCCTTCAAAGCCTGGCGCAAGCTGGCCCAGCTGCACGAGGGCGAAGCAGCGCGAGGTTGGTTCCTGGCGATCGTCGCCAACCAATGTCGCAGCCAGCGTCGAACCCACTGGTGGTCGGTGATCCGCCTCCCTGACATCGAATCCGCCAAGCGCGAGACTCGGTCCGAGACCGTCGACATCGACCGCGCCCTCGCGAAATTGCCACGCGAGGACCGCCTGGCCCTCTTTCTCTACTTCTACCTCGACCTCCCGATGGAGGAGGTCGGCACGGTTCTCGGCCTGAGCCCAGGCGGAGCCAAGACTCGCGTGTACCGGGCGGCGAAGAAGCTTCGGCCCGGACTGGATATGGACTGATGGACGACATGCGCTCAGAGATCCGAGCCGCTTTCGAGAAGGAGCAAGCAGCCCACCCACCGGGCGGTGGCCTGCGCAGCAACCTGACCGCGGCGGCGGCCACCCAAACGGGCCCGAGGCGCAACCTCCAATGGATCGCCATTGCGGTAGCCGCGGCCCTGGGCATCGTTGTCGTTGCCGGCCTGATGTCAACGCGGCTGGGGCATCGGGCGAGCGTGCCCGCGGCGACCCCAAAGGCGACTCCGCTAGGGGACTACGGATCGCCGCCGGCCGGCGTGCCCCTGGTTTACGTGCAGGATCCAAGCAACTCGTCATGGCTGATCGGTTTCGACTGGACAGGCAAGCCCCGGGGCACCGTCAAGCTGTCGCAACCTCTCGACCCGCTTGGCAGATTGAGCCAGTCGCCTGATGGCTCGGCATTCGGCTATGCCGGCGGAAAGGGCGGCTCCGCGCAATTCTTCGACCGGCTCGGCCAACCCATCACGGGTGCTTCGTCGCTCTCCTATCAGGACCAGATGTGGGCAGACGACGGCCGGCATCTGTGCACCCTGGACTACGGTGGTCGGCAGTGGAATCTCGGCCTCAGATTGCCTGGCGCAGCTGCGCCTTCGACCAGGGTGGTGGCGATCGATCCGCGCATTGTTCAGTCCGGGATCATCGCCATCAGCTTCGCAGCGTGCAGCGCGCGCAATGACCGGGCCATTCTTGCTTACAGCTATATGGGCAGGCCCACGGACTTCTGGGTCGTCCGGATCTCGGACGGCAAGATAGTTACGCATCGCACCTACCCCGCCGACCAGCTGGTGAACGTGACGGCAAGTCTCGATGGCGCCTTGGTTGCTGAAAACTCAGCAGAATCCACCGGACAGTTCGCCCCGGCCGCGCCGACGACAGTCATCCGGCGCCTTTCAGATATGGCGACACTCACCAAGCTCGCCCCATCGAACGGTGTGGTTGGCTTCAATAGCGACGACTCGCTTGCACTTGTGACCACAACGCCGTGGGCCTCCGGGATCGCGACCCACCTGGCGCTGATCGACGTGCAAACCGGCAATATGCTGTGGCGCTCCGACGGAACTGAGGAGTTCACCGGCTTTCTGGCCGAGCCGAACGGCAGGGACTTTGCCCTTATGATGCAGGCCCCAGATGACAGCAGCCTTCATCCATCCGTGGACGTAGTCATCGTGCACAGTGACGGAACTTCGACTCCAATCCCCGGCCGGTTCTTCGTACTCACTTAGCACCAAGCCCCTGCCCGGTGGAAAATAGACCACATGCCGGTCATCACGGTTGGCCGCCAGTTCGGAGCGGGTGGGAGGACGGTGGGCGAGATGCTTGCCCAGCGGCTGAAGCTTGACGTTCTCGACTCCGAGCTGATCAACGAGGTCGCGCACAGGCTCCAGCTCCCGAAGGAAGAGGTCGAGGCAGAGGACGAGCAACCAGGCTCGCTGCTCCACCGCCTCCTCATGGCGCTCGGTTCCGCCAGCGGCGAGCCGATGATCCCACCCGAAACCACAGCGTGGAACCCACCCAACGTCGCCCCTGTCTTCGACACGCGCCGAGCTGTCCTTCAGATCACCCAGCACGTGATCCAGGAGGGGGCGCGCGCAGGCAACGTCTTGATCGTAGGCCGCGGCGGCGCTTACATCCTCCATGACTTCCCAGGCGCACTTCATGTCTTTCTAAGGGCAGCGGAAGCGATCCGCCTCAAGGTCGTGATGGCGCGGTTCAATCTCACCGAAGAGGAGGCGAGGAGGCGCTTGAAGCATGCCGACGAGAACTGGACCGCCTACATCAAGCAGGTCTACGGGCACGACCGAAACCTGGCGTCGCACTACGACCTGGTCCTGGACACCGGACGCCTCGGTTACGAAGCGACGGTCGAGGGGATCCTCGCGGCCCTGAGCAACCGCAAGCCGTTAACCTGAGCGGCGTGACCCACGCCCTCGGTTCGCGCACGTCTGGCGTCGACGGCTCCAGCGAAGGGGGCCGCATCAACACGATCAACCTGCCAGGAGCGCTGGTGCTCTTCGGCGTCGCCCTGGTCCAAGAGCTGCAGCGCCGCGGCATCAAAACCAAGTTCAACGTCGCGCCGGTGAAGGTTAATGGCGTCTGGTGCCTGGAGCTGAGCTATACGGGCGACGACCCGGCGGGCGTGCCCGACCACTGGCATGGGCACCGCGTGATCCTGCGCAAGATTGAGCCCCCGCCGAGTGCCTGACACGTTCGGACCTGACAGCAAGGTCCGCGAAGTGCTCGAGCGGCTGGGGGACAAGGGTCGGGAGCTGCTGCGCCGGCATGGCTACGACGTTGGAGAGGGTTTCGTCGACGTGCTTTCTCAGTACCAGACGCTGGAGCACGCTGCGCGCACGGAGCGAGTACGCGACCTCAGCACGCTGCTGGCGGAGCTGAATTCGGCCGGGTAGCGCTACCTCCTAGATATAACGTGGTACAAAGCCGGGTCCTGCGGTGTAGCATCCGCGCAACGAAACTGCAATCTGGTTCGTTATACAGGTCAAGGATTACGTCATTGCAAAAGTCAAAGCTAGAACCAGACAAGGGCAAGTGTGCCTGTGGACGGCGTCTACAGGAGGCGTCGGTCTACCTCTATCGGTCGCATACGGATCGGTACCTGTTCCACCGATGTGAGTGCGGCACCGAGTGGACCGAGCACCAGACGTCGGTTGACCCGACGGAGCCGATCAGCTCCGACGAGGTGATCGAGGTCCATAAGCAGCTGTCCAAGTTCGAAGGTTCAATCGCAGAGCTGCTCGAAAAACACTCAGCCTGATCTCCAGGCGGGCCCCTATCAGGCCGGCCTATGCATGGCATCGGAAGAATTGATTGGCTCTATCGGTGGAACGCGCCTAGTCTGGCGTTTACACAATGATGGACCTCGAAGCAGTTCTTTACGGCTCGGACGAATCAGGGGAGTCGACCGCCATGGTCGAGCTCCTGAACGAGCTCGGCGTGCAGTTCACGTACCGCCGGGTGAACCGGGATCCGTCCGCCATGCGCGAGTGGGAGCAGCTCGA
>PLYD01000283.1 GCA_003151665.1 Candidatus Dormiibacterota bacterium | reverse complement strand
CCGCCGCCAAGGTGGTCAACAGGCACACGGCTTACATGGATTCTTTTTTTGCGAGTCCGCGAAAACGGCTCCTGGAAGTGCAAGTTTCCGGAGGATTGTCCGCGGTGCCGTAAGCTTTTCGGAATCGGCCGATGCGCAAAAGCAAACCACTTGCCATCGAGTGACCAGTGCGGTTCGTAGCCAGGCATGGTTTACCCCGGCAGTCGCTTCGGTTGCGCGGTGCCTTCCACATCGATGATGTGAAGGTAGAATTCCGGAGTGATGGCCAATTGTTTCCCGTCAGTCGACCAAATGGTGAAGAGGCAACGCGACTCATGTCGGCAGCGAGCGAGACCTTACAAATCGCCGTCGCGCACCATCAGGCGGGGCGGCTGCGCGCGGCGGAGGCGATCTATCGGCAAATCCTGGCGGCCGATCCGAAACACGCCGACGCGGCGCATCTACTGGGGCTCGTGGCGAGCCAGTCCGGCCAGGAGCCGCAAGCCGTCGAGCTGATCGAGCAGGCGATCCGGCTGCGGCCCGGCGAGGCCGTGTTTCACTTCAACCTCGCCGGCGTCCTGTTGGCTCAAGGCCACGCCGAGCGAGCCGCCGCCTGCTACCGCGAGGCGGCGCGGCTGCAACCGGGTTTTGTCGGCGCGCACGTCAGCCTAGGCGCGGTGCTGAACAACCTGGGCCGCCGGCGTGAAGCCGCGTCCAGCTTCGAGGCCGCCCTGGCCGTCGATCCCACCTCGGCTGAAACCCAATTCAACCTGGGTTCCACGCTGCACGCACTGGAGGATTGGCAAGGCGCCGATGCGGCCTATCGCGAGGCGATTCGGCTGAAGGGCAACTACGTCGAGGCGCTCATCAATCTGAGCGACGTGCTTCGTCACGAGCAGCGTTTCGACGAAGCGCGGAACTGCTGCGAGCGGGCCCTCGAACTGCAGCCGAGCTTTGCCGAAGCGCATAACAACCTCGGCGCTATTTTCGCGACCCAGCAACGGCTGGACGAGGCGGCGTCCTGCTACCGGCTAGCGCTCGATCTGCTGCCCGATTCGATCGATGTCCTGCGAAATCTCGCCGCCGTGTTGCGAAACCAGGATCGCTTCGAAGAGGCCGAAGCCTGCTATCGCCGCGTCGCCGAGTTGCGGCCCGAGAGTGCCGAAGCCCACGCAACGCTGGCGTCGATCCTGGAGCGACAAGGAAAGCTCGACGAGGCGCTAGCGAACGCCGAGCAAGCGCTAACGATCGATGCCAACCACGCCGACGCCCATCGCATCGTTGGCGCCGTGCGCCAGCAGCACGCACGGGGGGACGAGGCCCTGGCGTCCTACGAGCGGGCCATCGCTCTGGAGCCGGCGAATGCGGAATTCCGCTTCCTGCGGTCGACCGTCTGGCTTATGCGCGGGGATTTTGCCCGGGGGTGGCCGGAGTTCGAGTCGCGACTGCGGACGCAATATGCCCTGCCACCCCATCCACAACCGCGTTGGCACGGAGAGGGTCTGGGCGGCCGGCGGATTCTGATTCACCACGAATGGGGAATGGGCGACACGCTGCAATTCGTCCGTTATGCGCCGCTGGTCGAGGCGCGGGGCGGTGAAGTCATATTGGAAGTGCCGGGCAGGCTGGTGCCGTTGCTGCGGGCCTCGGGCTATCGAAAGGTATTTGTGACGAATGATCCGGCCTTGCCCGAGTGCCAGTGGCACGCCCCGATCTTCAGCTTGCCAGGTATCTTCCAGACGACGCTGGCAACGATACCCGCAAGGGTTCCTTATCTGGCCGCGCCGCGTGAATTGCTGGCCTATTGGCGCGAGCGGCTGCGGGCGTATCGAGGATTCAAGGTCGGCATTCATTGGCACAGCGGGCGCAAGGCGCTGGTGACCGGGCCGCGTTCGATGCCGTTGGACGCCTTCGAACCGCTGGCCCGCGTCGACGGCGTGACGCTCTTCAGCCTGCAACGCCATCCACCGACGCGCGGTCGGCGCGGACTGGCCGACACGTTTGACGTCGTCGATTTCGGCAATCAGCTCGACGCGGGCGGCGCGTTTTTGGATACGGCCGCGATCGTGCAGAACCTGGACTTGGTGATCACTTGCGACACCAGCACCGCACACGTTGCCGGCGGGTTGGGAGTGCCGGTGTGGGTGGCTCTGCCTTTTGCGGGCGAATTTCGCTGGCTGCTCGGGCGCTCGGACAGCCCCTGGTATCCGACGATGCGGCTGTTCCGCCAGCCAAGCCTGGGAAACTGGACCGGCGCGTTCGCCGAAATGGCGCGAGAGCTAGCCGGGCTGGTCGCCAGCGCCGGCTCGGCGCCCGCCGACAGGAAACCGAAAAGAATTTAAAGTTTCCCTTCCGCTTCTCCATCCCTGCAGCAATTTGCCTAACTGCGATGGTCCAGGAACGGCGGATTCTGGCGGAAGCCGACCCTCCCGACTTTAGGGGAAGGCCGATGCCGTTGGGCGAGATAGCGACAGCACTCAACGGTTCCGTCGGGGTAATGGCGTCGGCATGCCTGGAAGAGGAGATCGACCGGAACACGGGAAGCCCTACGTGGTGGCGGCGCGTGACCGCTAACTGGACTCCGGTGACGGACAGGCTGGGCCAGGTAGGGTGGCGGATAGGCCCGTAGTAGTGCTGAAGCCGGGTAACGCCGGTGGAGCGAAGGGGCCTTAGTTCAAGGTTAACGTACGAAGTGGCAACAGCCGGGAGATTGGCGTGAGCCTAGCACCTCCAACAAAGGTTGAGCAGCTACAGAAGACGTTGCATGCCAAAGCGAAGGAATCGCCTGGCTACCGCTTCTATGCGTTGTACGACAAGGTGTATCGAGCCGATGTACTGTGGCACGCCTATCGGATCTGTCAATCGAATGACGGATCACCAGGCGTCGATGGTCNNCGGGACAGACGAGACCGCTGGGAATCCCGACAATCAAAGATCGTGTCGTCATGACGGCGGCAATGTTGATTCTCGAACCTATCTTCGAGGCCGACTTGCAGCCGGAGCAAAACGCCTATCGCCCGAATCGCAGTGCGCTGGATGCTGTTACGCAGGTCATCGCACTGCTGCGATCGCACCATGCTGAGGTGATCGACGCGGATTTGTCCGGGTATTTCGACAGCATCCCGCACGCCGAGTTAATGAAATCGGTGGCTCGTCGCATCAGTGATCGGCACGTGTTACGGCTGATCAAGATGTGGCTTCAGGCACCGGTGGAAGAAACCGACGAGCGGGGTCGCACGCGTCGAACGACCCGGAACAAAGACATGGGACGCGGAACGCCGCAAGGCGCTCCGATCTCACCGCTGCTGAGCAACCTCTACATGAGGCGATTCATTTTGGGCTGGAAGGCGTTGGGATACGAGCGGCGTTTTCAAGCCAAGATCGTGAACTACGCGGACGACCTGGTGATCTGCTGTCGCCAAAACGCCGAGCAGGCGATGGACGCG
>PLYD01000269.1 GCA_003151665.1 Candidatus Dormiibacterota bacterium | reverse complement strand
TCCATCCATTGATCTGGTGGCGTGTCGTTGAGCTTCACCAGCACATGTCCGTGTTCATCGACGTCCAGACCTTCGGCAACAATTGAGGTACTCATGGTGCACGAACTCCTACCGATGGATTCGATCTGAGCGCTCCGAGCGAACGAATCGTCACCAAACCATCGCATGTTCCGCCCTACGGCGAGGCCAGCAATGGCCTTTCCAGGGTGAAGCCCCGAGCCTCGGGTCGTCCTGACAGTATTTGTTACGTAAGTACATTCATTAAATGTTATAGTCTTATTGTGCGATATCGGGCGGCCGCGGGGATCCTCTCCATGGTTGTTGCATGCAGCTGCTCATCGGGCGCAGTGAGTGGGGCGCCGCTCCAGTCGCCGTACTCCACGGAGAGTGCAGTTACACCACATATGGATTCGTGTGCATGCCAGACGATGGTGGACGACCATTGAAACGGCCTTCTTCGACTCGTGGCCACATTACTCGGGGCAGTAATCGACACGCTAACCGGATGATCGGACGCCCTGAGCCCACGAAGCGCATGTCCGCGATGGAGCTGGCCTCGCGGCCAAGCCACTACCGACATCAGCGCCTGTGGCTTGTGGCGCTGATTGCTTCGTTCGCCCTTGTCTCCTGTGGTAGTGCCACCTTCACCGTCGTGGGAACTAGCAACGGCGTGAGCACGTATCTCGTTGTATCCGGCAACTCCGACGATGTCGCACAGCTCAAGGACTACTACACGAGCGGCGGCGGCGGCGGCGGACAGATAGTGGACGGTGATCACCACTCCGGAGAATTGATCTGCTCACACGACTCGTCCAAGAATGGACATGTCCTCCACTTCGCCCTGTACGGGGGCGTCATATCAGCCGCGCAATGCCAGCAGATCTTCGCGGGATTCCCCTAGCGAGGATCACTCCAGACGGCCGTCCGAAGCTATCGGCGACGCATACGGCTGGCGCCAAACGTGCGGATTGAGTCGGCGAGTATTCTTCGGCCGTGCAGGACCTTCGTGGCAAGACCGTGCTCCTCACCGGAGCGTCCACCGGTCTAGGTCCGCACATCGCCCGTAAGCTGCATCAGGCTGGCGCACGGTTCGTGCTCTCGGCCCGCAATGCGCCGGCTCTCCAGAAGCTCGCCAAAGAGATCGGCGAGTCTCGTGTCGTGGTGGCCGACCTGTCGAAGGCCGGCGAGCCCGAGCGGCTCGCCAAAGAGGCCGGTGATGTCGATGTCCTGGTGGCCAACGCAGGAGTCCCGATCAGCGGGCGGCTCGCGGAGCTGGCAGTTGATGAGATCGATCGCGCCATCGCCGTCAACCTGCGGGCGGGGATGATCCTCGCCCATGCCCTGGCTCCCGCGATGGTGAAGCGCAAGGAAGGCCACATCGTGTTCATGTCGTCGATCGCCGGCAAGATCCCGGCCGCCGGGGTCACGGTGTACAACGCGACCAAGTTCGGTATCCGCGGATTTGGGCTGGCGCTGCGTGAAGAGCTGTGGGGCACGGGCGTCGGAGTCTCGGTGGTCTGCCCGACCTTCGTCAGCGAGGCCGGCATGTGGGCGGAGACGGGCCTGAAGGCAGACCCAATGGCAGGTGAGGTGTCGCCAAAGAGGGTGGCCGACGCCGTCTGGATCGCAATCATCAAGAACCGCGGCGAAATTGACGTAATGCCGTTCCAGCTCAAGGCCAGCTTAAAAATCATGGGCGTGGCTCCCGGGCTGTTCGCTTCTATCGCGCGGTCCACCGGGGGCACGCGGTCCAATGAGGAGCTGGGGGAGCGGCAGAAGCACAAACGCTAGACTTCAAGCACCATGAGCCGCGCCGAGTTCGTATCCGTACCCTCGCCGGCACGTTCGCGCTAGCGATCCTCCGCCGGCGACTCCAGACCTCACCTCAGCTCGTCCGAACACGCCCATGAGCAAAACACCGAACGCCATGCCATCCGCCTTCGATCCACAGGCCATCGAGGCCGGTTGGTACGCGCGCTGGGAGAAAGAGGGCCTGTTCATCGCGGACGCGAAGAGCAAGAAGCCGAAGTACGCAATCTGCCTGCCGCCACCCAACATCACTGGCGAGCTGCACATGGGTCACGCCCTTAACCACACGCTGCAGGACATCTGCGCCCGCTACCGGCGCATGGCCGGTTACGAGGTGCTTTTCCTGCCCGGCATGGACCACGCGGCCATCGCCACGCAGAACGTGATCGAGAAGCAGNNGGCGACACGATCGTCAGCCAGGACCGCATCCTTGGCGCATCGCTCGACTGGTCGAGGCTCCGGTTCACGATGGACCCGCGTTATGTCCGCTCCGTGATGACCGCGTTCGTCGCCTTCTACGAGAAGGGTTGGATCTATCGCGCGCCGCGCATTGTGAACTGGTGTCCGCGCGATCGCTCCGCGATCTCGGACCTCGAGGTCAAGTGGCAGGTCCACGATGACGCTCTGTATTTCATCAAGTATCCAATCGAAGGCGGGGGCGCCGTGACCATCGCCACGGTCAGGCCGGAGACGATGCTCGCGGACACCGGCATCGCCGTCAATCCCACGGACGATCGCTACAAGGACCTGATCGGCAAGACGGCAATCTTGCCGCTGGTGGGTCGGCGGCTGCCGATCGTCGGCGACGAGGCGGTCGAGAAAGACTTCGGCACCGGCGCGCTCAAGGTCACGCCCGGGCACGACCCGATGGACTACGAGATCGGACAGCGGCACTCGCTCGAGATCGTGAACGGCATGAACCCCGATGGCACTATGCACGTGCCAGACCTTCCCTATGACGGCCTGCCCGCGTTGGAGGCGCGCCGCAGGGTGGTCGCTGATTTAACGGCGCAAGGCCTGCTCGTCAAGGAAGAGCCGTACACGCACGAGGTCGGGCACTGCGATCGATGCGACGCGGTGATCGAGCCCCTGATCAGCGAGCAGTGGTGGCTGCGCATGGAGGTCATGCGGGACAAGGCGCTGCAAGCGTCGGCTGCGGGCAAGGTGCGATGGCATCCCGATCGCTACGAGCGCACCTACCTCGACTGGCTTCGTGGATTGCGTGACTGGAACATCGGGCGCCAGCTGTGGCTCGGCCACCGCGTGCCGGTCTACTACTGCGACAACGGGCACCAGATCGTGGCGGTGGAACCTCCTCACGAATGCACTGAATGTGGAAGCACGATGCTGACGCAGGATCCCGACGTGCTCGACACATGGTTCTCATCGGCGCTCTGGCCGTTCGCGACCCTTGGTTGGCCCGAAGAGACCGATGACCTGAAGGCTTTCTATCCGAACAACATGAACAGCACGGCCCGCGAGATCATCAATCTCTGGGTGAGCCGGATGATCATGACCGGCCTCGAGTTCATGGGCGAGGTTCCGTTCGCCGATGTCGCCATCCACTGCCAGGTGCAAGCTGCCGATGGCCGGCGCATGTCGAAGTCGCTCGGCACCGGCGTCGATCCCCGAGGCCTCATAACCAAATACGGAACGGACGCCGTGCGCGCCTGGGCCGCATCGGTGGCGATGTCGAGCCAGGACGTGCGTTTCGACGAGAGCCGCGTCGAAGGCTACCGGCGTTTTTGCAACAAGCTGTGGAACGCGACACGTTTGGTGCTGGGATCGGCAGGCACAACCTTCACCGAACCGGCAGCGTCCGCGCCGGCTAAGCCGCAGGCGCTCGAGGATCGCTGGATCCTGTCGCGCTTGGCACGCGCGAGCGAATCTGTGACGGCGGGCATCGAGGGCTTCAAGTTCCAGGATTCGATGGCCGCCGCCTACGCCTTTGCATGGAACGAGCTGTGCGACTGGTATCTCGAGGCGGTCAAGGAGCGCTTGCGGTCGGGCGACCAGGTCGCACAGGGCATCGCCCTCTTGTGCCTCGACCACGTCTTGCGCCTGCTCCATCCGATCATGCCTTTCGTCACCGAGGAGCTCTGGTCGCTGTTGCCCGGTCAGCGCGATTTCCTCATGCGCGCGTCGTGGCCGGACGTTCAATCTGCCGACCCTGAGGCAGACGAGACCTTCGGCCAGGTGATGGCGATTGTCGAAGAGGTGCGCGGGCACCGTCAGGCCGCCGGCGCGCCCCCTCGCGGCGGCAAGCTCTTCCTCGACGCCTCAACTGACCCGAACGTCGCCTCGCTCGCAGCGCGGCTGGCCTGGACCGAGCTGACATCGGACGAGCTCGCCGATGGCACGGCCCTCGGGATTCTGCCGGGACGCGTGAAGTTTCCGGAGGGTGCGGGCGACAGTCGCCGTGAAGCGCAGCTGAAACGCCTGAACTCGGACCTCGAGAAGACACAGGCGCAGCTGGCCAACCCCGAGTTTCGCGCCAATGCGCCATTCGACGTAGTGAGAAAGCTGGAGGAACGCGCGGCGGAGATCCGTGCCGGAATCGATAGATTGAGCGCGTGAAAACAAAGGGGCGGCGCTAACGTATGCCGCCACTCGCCCTCCTGGCGCCCGTGGCTCTTCCATTGGTGGGCGGCGGACTGACCGCCGCCCTAGGGCTCGCCGGGTTCAAACCGGGACGGGCGATCGTCGGCGCCGGCACCTGGGCCGCCATGCTCGCCCTTTTCCTCCTGTGGCTGCCGATCCGTTCGACCCAGGAGTTGACTCTCGGCCCGCTGGGCTTCGGCGCGGGTTTCGATCTGCGACTCGACGGCGTCGCCTTTGCCTTCGGGCTCGTGATCCTGGTTCCCTCGGCGATCCTTCTCACGCTGCAGCCGCGCAGCTGGCAGGAGGGAACTGTGGCCGCGCTCGGGGTGGCAGCTGCGGTGCTGGCCGTCGAAGCGGGCGACGTGCTCCTCACCGCACTCGCCGGGGGCACCGTTGCGACGCTGGCCGTGATCCAGCTGGACATCGAGGACATCCGCGCCCCGCGCCCTCCGTGGGGCGCGCTGCTGGCAGCGTGGCTGGCGCTGAGCTGGGCGGGCGTCATCCTGCAGGTGGTTGGTGGCACCGCCGTATACGCAGCTGTCCCGGTTTCCGCGCTGACAGTTCCGGTGTTCGCGCTGCTCGCCGTTGCCGCCCTCATGGCATCGGGCCTCTTCCTCTGGCGTGGCTGGCCCGCGCAGCTCTGGTCTCGCCCATCATTGCGAGCTGCGGGCATGGCCGTGGCCACGCTTTATCCACTGGGCTTCTATCTGCTGGTTCGGGCCTACGAGATGGGCAACGGCCAGTACCCGCAGCCGGTGCTGGGCATCGTGCTGGCTTGCCTCGGCGTGCTCGTGTCCCTCGGTGTCGCGCTGCGCGCTCAGGCAGCAGCAACGCGCCGCGAGTATCTCGGCGAGGTGATTCCAGGACTGGGCGGTTTCGCCCTCATGGCGATCGCGATTGGAACTCCAGTCGGGCTGGTGGCAGGGCTCGTCGTGCTGGCTGCGATCGGCGTGCTGGCCGCCTGCCTGCCGTTGCTTCCCGACCGAGCCGGTCCATCGACCCTGATGGCGGTTGCAGCGGCAGCAGGTGTGCCGCCGGGCCTGGCGTTCGGTGCTCTGGTCGTCGCGCTCGGGGCCACATTCGAAGCCGGAGACTTCATGGGTCTCATCGGCATCGCCGGCGCGGCCGTGTGGATCCTGTTCATGGTGGCCGCCGCGCGAGCCGTCGGGCTGCCGGCCGGGCGGGGTCACCCGGCAATTGAGACCTTCCCGCGAACGGCGATGGCTCTGGCCGCAGTCCTGGTCGTCGCCGGCGCCGCCCTGCCGGTGGTGCTGACCACCCTCGCCCTTCCCGCGCAGGCGGATGTGATGACGCGCGCCGCGGAACTCGGTGGCGGGCTGATTTCCGTGGCTACCATCCAGACGGACCTGCCGACGCTGACCCTGTTCACGCCCCTTCTCCTGTTGGGCGCCATCGCGTATGGGATCACCGGGGTGTTCGGATCACAGCGTGCGTCACGCCGCGAGCCCGCTGCGGCAGGGGTCGCGGACCAGAAAGCCAGGCCGTCTGTCGTCAGGCCGCCGGTCTTCACGTTGCCCAGTCTTGATGCGCCAGGGCGATGGCTCGATGCCGTCCGCAGTGCCGCTGTGCCGGAACAGTACCGATCGATCGTTAACCTGCGCGGGCTGGAGAAGGCGGCCGCTGGGGGCAGGCCGCTGCTGTGGCTCGCCACCCTCGTCGCCCTCGCATACGCCGTCAACAGGTGAGCGCAACCGCCGCATTCGCCGCCTGGTTTGGGGCCGCGCTGATAGTCCTGTCCGAAGGCCGGCGCGGTCTGGCCCTCGGTATGGCGCTGGTCACCCTGGGTTTTGCCGGTCTGGCCATGGCGGCCGGCCAGGTGGAGGGGGCCGTTGCCCTGGTCGCCGGCGGTGGCGTTGCGGTGGTCCAGCGCCTGCGCAGTGGGCAAGACGCGTGGGGAGTGATGCCCCCTGGGTCAACCGCAAGAGTGGTGCTCGCCGCAGCCGTCGGGCTGCTGGCGCTGTGGATCTCCACCACGGTAATGAGTGGGCCTGGCGCGTCCATCAGGTTCGCCGCGCTATCCGTCCTGGGCTTGACGGCCGCTCGCGTCCTCACGCCGAGCGACCCGCCGGCGCTGACGACCGCGCTGGCGGCGCTCGCGCTGTCGGTGGCGGTGGCCGCAGGCGTCGCCGGCACTGGCCCCGGACCGGCGGTGTACGTGCTGGCGGCGATCGTCGCGGGAGGCATCTCCCTGATCCGGGTAAGAGAGTTCGATGGAGCCTGAGCTCGCGGTTGGGCTGCCGGCCATTGGGTCGGTCTGCGCCGCTGTTCTGAGGGACCGGCCGAGGGCGGCCCTGGTTGCTGCCGCGGTTTTTGGGCTTCTTGGCCTGGCCGCGGTGGTCCTCTCCTCGCCTGGAGTGACTTCGAATCAGCTCGGCATCGGCTTGTCGCTTTCGCCAGAAAGCCGTGCGCTGCTCATCGCGGCAGGGGCGGCGATGGCGCTCACGATGGTCCTGGCGCCGCTCGCTGTCGAGCGGGCGATCCTGCTGACGTGGGGACTGGCCGGGCTGGCCGGCATGGCCGCCATCGCCGCCGCCGGCAGCCTCGAGATCCTGATCCTGGTGGTGTTCGTGCTGGCCGTGCTGCAAGCGTCGGCTGGGGGCAGCCGTTCGTTTGCCACGCGCTTGCGCGGGCCGGTCCTCGCCGTCGTCTTGCTGAGCCTGGCCGCCGTGTGCGCGCGCGCCGAAGGGCCAGTGTTTCTTCAGCGCTTCGCGGCGGTCGGCCTGGTGGCCGGTCTTTCCGCAGCTGTCGGCACGCTGCCGTACATGCACGATTTCGATCCCAACGAGCGCACCGCGACGTCACCGATTCCGTGGATCGCATTCATCGGTCCGGTGCTCGCTCTTGCCGTGCTCGCGCGGGCGCGCGAGCTGATCCCATCCGAAGGCGGCGACCTCGGCGCGATGATGATCGGGCTCGGCCTTCTCAATGTCGTGTGGGGCAGCCTCGCCTCCTGGCGCACCGAGAACGGGGCGGCGGCCTGGCATTACTCGTTCATCGCCGATTGGGGATTGGTTCTGTGCGGCCTTGGGCTCGCGATCGCCGATGGGCAGCGCGCGGCGATTCTGCTGCTGTACGGGATCGTGCTCAGCCGTTTGCCTTTGTACCTGTGGTCGCGCCAGTCGCTGCGTGAGAAGCGGCCCAATGACCGGCCCATCAACCTGTTGGCCGCGGCGATGCTCGCCGGGGCCGCGCCATTCGCGGGCTTTGCGGCCCGCGTCCTTCTCCTTCGCGGTGCGACTCAGCTTTATTGGCCGCTCGCGCTGGCGATCGGGCTCGGCCTGCTGCTGTGGCTGCCCCCATCGCTCCGGCTCGGCCGCAGCCTCGGCCTGCCTCGCGGACGTCAAGCCTGGGGAATCGGTGTCGCCCTCGCTGTCAACGTCGTCATCGGGCTGTATCCGCAGCCGTTCCTGGCGCTGGCCGGCCTGTGACTCAGATTCTTTCGGCGCTGGCGACCCACACCGTCGCGCTCGTCCTATATCCGGGCCTGTTGACGATCGTGGTCTTCGGGTTTGCGGCAGAGGTGGCGTGGACGCGCGTTGCCCACGGCCGGTGGGTCCTGCCTGCGGCGGTTCGAGAGCTGCGCTCGCCCGTGGTGGCGACGGTCGCGCTGTTCGCAATGCTGGTCGCGGTCCAGGTCGCGGCTCCTTTCAACCCGGTGCCGTCGGTGGAGCGCAATGTGATCGTCGCGGCGATGGTGTTGGCGTTCACCGGGTGGGTGGAGCTCGCGCTGACGGTGGAGTTCGTCCCGGCGCCGGGCCTGTTGCTGGTCATCCAGTTCTGCTGGCTGCTGGCGGTGTTGGGACCGGCGGTCCAGCCAGAGAGCCTGCGACCCCAGGTGCTCGGCAACGTCCTGGTCTCGTCGCTGCTGCCGGTCAAGGTCGCCAGCGGGTTTCTCTATCTGCTTTGCCTGCCGGCCCTCCTCAGGTTGTGGCCGCTCACGCCGCCTGGCGACCGGCGTGCCCGTCCGCGCTTTGACTCGGTCCGGGCCCTGTGCTGGTTTCCCTATTGCGGCCTGTTCGCCACGCTGTTCTTCCCACCCTCGGCGGATGACTTCCTGGGCCTGCTCCGCTTCTTCGTCATCACCTTGGCAGTGGCTGCTCTGGGCATCGGCGCCGGCGCCCTGATGCTCCGCCGTGGGGTCGAAACCGCCCGCGGGCTGTACCGCCGTGGGGTTGCGCCATACGCACTGTTGGTGCTGGTGCTGATCGTGGTCACCTCATTCCTCATGAAGTAGACCTTGGTAGAATCCCGTTCGTGCCCAAATCGGATGGTTCGCTGTCGGCTGTCGTCGTCAGCGGCGGAAAGCAGTACCGGGTCGCCCCAGGCGACCAGATCCTGGTCGATCGCCTGGCCGCTGAGCCCGGCTCGTCGATCAAGCTGGATCGGGTCCTCCTCGTCCGCGACGGCTCCGACATCAAGGTTGGCACTCCCGGCATAGAAGGGATGGACATCGACATCAAGATCCTCGCCCACCGGCGCGGGCCCCGGATCGAGACCCTCCGCTACAAGTCCAAGAAGCGGGTTCGCGTCCATCGCGGCGGGCGCGCCGACCTCACGGCAATCGAGATCCTGGCGGTCGGTGGGCTGACCGCGGCGACGGGCTCGGAGACGAAGACCGAAGCCAAACCCGCCGCGAAATCGAAGACCGAGACCAAGAAAGCCAAGGCAACGTCAGCCTCAGCCGAAACCACGGAGACCCCCGAGAAGGACGAGACGGTGACCGGCAAGGCCGAGGCGCCCGCCAAGCGCGCGCCCAGGAAACCGAAGGCAGACAAGGAGACCAAGTAATGGCGCACAAGAAAGGCGGCGGGTCGTCCCGCAACGGGCGCGACTCCAAGCCGAAGATGCTTGGCGTGAAGATCTACGCAGGGCAGACCGTGAACGCGGGCGCCATCCTGGTTCGTCAGCGCGGCAGCGTCATAACGCCGGGCGACAGCGTGGGCATCGGACGCGACCACACTCTCTTCGCGCTTGCCCCCGGCCTCGTCAAGTACGAGCGGGTGGGCAAGGACGGCCGGCGGGTCAACATCGTCGCCGAATAGAGGTCGCTCGCGCACCTTTGTCGACTCGGCCCGCGTAAACATTCGGGCCGGCCAGGGCGGCCGCGGCTCAGCCTCCTTTCGCCGCGAACCTTTCACCCCGCACGGCGGTCCCGATGGGGGCGATGGCGGCAGGGGTGGCTCGGTCTGGATGAAGGCGACGACCAGCGTCTCCGATCTGTCTCGCTACAAACAGAAACTTCGTTGGCAGGCTGAGCCCGGGGTGAATGGGGCGGGCGGCCGCAAGACTGGCCGTAACGGCAAGGACATAACCCTCGAGGTCCCTGTGGGCACAGTCGCGATAGACCCCGACGGCGCGGTGATCGCCGACCTCGAGCATCCTGGCGCCAAGGCGGTGATCGCGCGGGGCGGGAGCGGGGGGCGCGGCAACGTGCACTTCAAGAGCTCGACGCGGCATGCGCCGGACTACGCCGAGCCGGGGCTCAAGGGTGAAGAGCTGGCCGTCACGCTGGACCTGAAGCTGATCGCTGAGGTCGGCCTGGTNNACGCTCGATCCCCAGCTCGGTGTGGCCGAGGAGTCGCGCGGCGGCCGAATCGTGATCGCCGACATACCCGGCCTGATCGAAGGCGCATCGCGCGGCGTCGGCCTCGGTCTGCGATTTCTGCGTCACGTGGAGCGCACAAAGATCCTGGTCTACGTGATCGACGGCACCTCGGCGGATCCATGGAAGGACCTGTCGATGGTGCAGGCGGAGGTCGAGCAATTCTCCCCCGATCTCGCGAAACGGCCCTTCATCGTGGCGATCAACAAGGTCGACATGGACCAGGCTAGAAAGCTGCGGACGCGCTCGCGGCGGAAGGGCCCGATTCATTTTGTGTCCGCGCTTTCAGGAGAGGGCCTGGAAGAGTTGATCGACTCGATGGTCACGACGCTGGCCAGCGCGCCAGACGTGAAGCCACAGGGACCGGTGCGGATCAGGAAGCTGCTAGTCGCGGGTCGATCGGAGCTGGCGGTCGAACGCACGGGTTGGGGCTTTGTCGTCAAAGGCGATCGGGCCGAGCGGTTGGTCGAGCGGACCGACCTGGATTCGTCGGGCGGCCTCGCCAGGTTTCAGACGGAGCTGGACAAAATTGGGGTCAATGCAGCGCTGGAGGCAGCGGGCGTTCAGCCGGGTGACACGGTTCGGATCGGCGAGGCGGAGTTCGAGTACCAGCCGTGAGGATTGGTTTGCTTGGGGGCACGTTCGACCCATTCCACAACGGCCACCTCGCGGCAGCGACCGCTGCAATTGAATGCGCGAGCCTGGATCGGGTGATCTTCATCCCTGCGGCGCAACCACCGCACCGCCCTCCCGCCATCGCATCGGCGCAGCAGCGCCTCGACGTGGTCCGGTTGGGGACGACAGGCGATGAGAGATTCGCGGTTTCGGAGGTCGAGCTGAAGCGTGATGGGCCGTCGTACACGGTGGACACGCTGCAGGAGATGCAACGCATCCATCCACACGAGGAGCTCTTCGTGATCCTGGGGTGGGACGCGGCTCGCCTGTTCTCCACCTGGCACAAGCCAGACGAGGTGCGTGAGCTGGCGACGATCGTCGTGGTCGCGCGGCCGCGCTCGGAGTCACCGGGCGAGGAGGACCTCGAAGGAGTGGGCCTGGACAAGGTCAGAACAGTCCTCTGTCTGCGAGCGACCCCCGACATCTCAGCCAGCGAGATCCGAAGAGCAGTGGCGGCGGGCAAGCCGATCACGGGCAAGGTTCCATTGGCAGTCGAGAGGTACATCGCCTCGCACAAGCTGTACGCGGGATAATCGAGAAGTTGAAGGCTGCCCGCACGACACCCCTGCAGCTTGCGAAACTGCTGAAGGGTGCCGCGACCGACAAGAAGGCGTGGAAGCCAGTCGTCATCGACGTGCGTGACAAAACTACGATCGCGGACTACTTCGTGGTGTGCGAGGGCGAGACGGACCGGCAGGTCAAGGCAATCGCTGACGGGATGGTCGACGCGGCGAAGGAAAAGAACCTGAAGCCGCTAGCAGTCGATGGCTACGAGGACGCGACGTGGATCCTGCTGGACTTCGACTCAGTCCTGGCACACGTGTTCCTACCAGGCGAGCGCTCGTACTACGACCTGGAAAGCCTGTGGGCGCCGGTGGCGAAGAGGCGACGAGAGGCGGCGGGCTAGCTCCGCCTTCGTTCGGTGCGGTTACGCCGCGCTGAAGAGAATCACGATGTCCGCCGACGTGGTTTCGCCCCCGACAACATGGATTGGGCGAAACTCGGATTCGGCGGTGGGGACTAGGCAACGCGGAACAAAATTGAATCGCGCGTTGGTTTAGGTCTGTAATGAATAAATTTCCGAGCCATGTCCTCGATGCGATGGCAAAAGAGAAGGAAGTACACCTGACGACCTACGGTCGCAAGACCGGCAAGGAATCGAGCGTCACGATCTGGATCGTCACGGATGGCAAGAAGGTGTACATCCGCTCAGGGCAGGGGATGAAACGGCACTGGCCGAAAAACCTGCTCGAGCGACCCGACGGCACGGTTCAGCTCGACGGCAAGGTAGTGCGATTCAAGAGCCGGCACATCACCGACCCGGCGGAAGCACGCTACTCGTCAAAGCTGTACGGCCCGAAATACGGCGACTTCGTGAAGCCGTCAGACGAAAGCGACCCGCTGACACCCGGAGAGCAAGCAGCATTCGAACTCCTTCCAGCCGAGGGCTAGGACTTCACGCTCAAGCTGCAGTCGGGGCCGGCATCAGAGCCTAGTTGATCTGCGAGTACCTGTCGAAGATTTCTCTTAGGTTTGCCGGCGGTTCCACCTTGTGCTTCTTCATCACATCGAACAGGCTCAGGATGTGCCGTACTCCCGCCAGCGTGACCCCCTTCTCCCGCGTCAGATACTGGATCACCTGCACCTTGCTGATGTCCCGTTGCGAGTAGCGCCTCCGGTTCGTCACCGTCCGGTGCGGCTCCATCAGCATTGCGTCCTCGTACAGCATCAGCGTGCGCGGGTGCGTCTCCAGGATCTCGGCGGCGACGCTGATCGTGTAGAGCGGCTTGTCGAGGTCGCTGAACGACTGTTGCAGACCCCGAGAGGTCGTGCGACCGCTCATCCGCTAGCGAACGGTGCTCAGGATCTGGATGATCGCGGGCCCTAGCAGCACGATCCACAGGACCGGGAAGATGCACCCCACCATCGGGAACACCATCCGCGACGACGCTTGCGCGGCGCGCTCCTGCGCCGTCTGCCGCTGCCGCCTCCTCATCTCTGTCGCCTGCACCCGTAGCAGCCTGGCGATGGGCACGCCCATCTGATCGGACTGCACTATCGACTCGACCAGGTGGTGCAGGTCCGCCACTCCGCACGTGTCCGCCATGTGCTCCAGCGCGACCATTCGGGGCCGGCCCAGCCGGATCTCGCGCAGCACCTTGCCGATCTCGTCGCCCAGCGCGTTGTGGAAGCGCTCGGTGATGCTCAGCAGGCCCTCGTCGAGGCTCATGCCAGACTCAACGACCAGCGTCAGCAGGTCGGTCGCCTCGGCTAGTGAACGCTGGATCTGGTGGCGGCGGACAGCGATGCGCTGGTTCAGCCACAGCAGCGGGAGGAAGTAGCCGAACAGAGCCGACACCACGCCGCTGACCACCGCGCTCAGCGCTGGCGGGAATTGCAATGGCACCAGCAGCCCCAGCGCGAGCCCGGCGATCGCGAAGAGCGCACCAAGGCCATATCGAACCGCCTGGAATCCCGCCGGTGTCAGGTTGCCCGGGTCGCCCGCGCGGCTCAGCTTCTGACGCAGCTCCCCGGCCTCCAGAGCCGGCAGGCGGTTGGCCAGCGGCCGCGCCAGGTTTTCGAGCCGCTTGAGAAGCGGAGTGTTGACCGGCGGCGCCGTCCAGATCCCGCTCGTGTTCGCCGCCGCGGCGAGGGTGCGGTCGAGGGCGATGAAGAACGCGGCCACGATCACCCCGCAGATGAGTCCCGCCGTTACGGCGATAAGGAGCATTAGGGCTTCAAGCCTGCAGCGAGGTCATGCGGTTGATGAGGACGTTGCCGACCAGGATCAGCAGGCCGGCGATGCCAAGGAGGATGTAACCGATGACCGTGGAGGTCATCGGTGCGAAATAGCCAGGCACAAAAACGTACAGGCCGAGCGCGAGCAGGACCGGCAGGCCCGTGATGATCGTGGCGGAGGCCCGCGATTGCGCGGTGAGCACGCTCATGTCCCGCTTTGTCTGCAGGCGATCGCGAAGGGTGTCGGAGATCGTGTCGAGAACCTCCGCCAGGTTGCCGCCGACGCGGATGTGCAGAAGGATCGCGGTGACGATGAACTCGAGGTCCGGGCTGTTGATGCGCAGTAGCAGCGCGCTCAGAGCGTCCTCGACCGACGTGCCCAGCGTCACCTCGGTGGTCACGCGTTCGAACTCCGTGGAGACCGGCGGCCGCGACTTGCTCGCCACCGTCTCCAGGGCGCGGTCGATCGCGTAGCCCGTCTTCAGCGAGTTCGACAACAGCTGCAGCATCGCGGTCAGCTGGTCGTTGAACAGGTTCTGGCGGCGCCGCTGCAGATAGGCGACCACCAGCGGCGGAACTATGAAGCCGACAACGCCCAGGATCAGCGGCCCGGCGGAGAAGCCGAAACGAAACAGCCCGACAAGGGCTCCGAGCGCAACGGATCCGATACGGATCAAGAGATATTCGGCAGGCGTGATGTTCAGACCGGCGCGAGCCAGGTCCTCAGTGAGGGTCGGCCGTCCCCTGACACTTCGCCGCTGGCTGAGGTTGTCCGCGGCCGGTCGTAGCAGCCGCTCGACCAGCTCTCGCGGCGTCGCCCGAGGCTCGGTCGAGCTCTCCAACGGCACCTTGCGCTCCTTGCGGATCCTATCCAGGCTCCAGAAGAAAACCGCGATCGCGGCCGCCATCGGCACTGCAATGATCAGCGTCAGGACGGGAGGCGGCAGGTTCATAGGTTTAGAAGAGGGAAGGGAAGGCTTGCTGTACCAATTTCAACGTCACGCCCTTCGCGTCGGCGACGCTCTGACAGTTCGGATCCTTGGCCACCGGTCCGGTGAGGTAGTCCTGGTTGGACTCGAGCGTGTATTTCAGCGAGGCATAGGTCAAAAACCAGGTGATGTATTCGGCCTCGCATTGGGTGACAACGACTGTCAGGCTCGTCGCGGTGGCGGCGTTGGCGGTGCCGCCGCCGTTGTCCACGCCGACAAGAATCACGTGAATGTTGGTGAAGACGGTCTTGGTGGCCACCTTGGCGCCGGAGGTGACTGTCGCGATTATTGAAATGTAGTCGCCGGGCTGGATGGAATCAGCGACACCCTGTTGCTCGCTGGTCGGCATCGCGAGCGCGACATAGCCGGAAGGAATCGGCAAGAACTCCGACTGCGCCCCCAGGGCTTGCCCTGGCTTCGCCACCAGGTTCGCCGACACCGCCTGGCCCTTGACGATCGTGACCAGGGGGATCATGCCCTGGGCGTCGCTGATCTTCGTGAACACGGTCGAAGGCTGCCCGGCGCTTGGGAGGCTTCTGATCTCGAGGGATCCGGCCGGAATCGGGATTCGGGGCGCCAGGTCCTGGGTGGCCACGACTACGTTCTGGCTGGGACCAGCCGACCCTGTGGAGGCGTTGAGGGCGACGAGGACGAAGGCGGCGATGACCAGGAGAGCGAGGACGATTCCGAGGATCGTGAACGGCCTTCGAGACGTAATGGTGCGCAAGTCCGACCCATCATAGGCAAGATAGTCCGGTGTCGCGCCCCCCTAACTCGCGCCGAAGTTTTGTTACACGCGCACAGGTGGGGCAGTCCATGGTCGAGTTCGCGCTCTCCTCGGTCGTCCTCCTCCTGCTGGTGGGAGGGCTGGTCGACATCGGCCGCGCCCTATACGTGTCCGAGACCCTTGCCAGCGCCGCCCGGGAGGGCGTCAGGCACGCAGTCTGGTTCGACGCCGGGAGTCAGTCACACCCCTACCTGTCCGACACCCAGATCAAATCCAGCGTGGACGCCGCGCTGACCGCGAGTGGGTTGCCCTTATCGGTGCTGAAGAACGCCGTCACCCCGTGCCCTGCGCCCACCGACGGCAACGCCTTCCACAACCCGCCGTATGCGAACGCGTCATATCCTGCAGCCACCAACCAGCCCTGGCTGTACATCTGTTACGACAACAACCCGGGGGTCGACTTTCCCTCAACACCTCCCGCATCCGGCCAGACCCTGCAGGACGTCAACGTCATCGTCCTGTACTCGTACGGAGCCTTGACCCCGATCGTGACCGCGCAGTTTGGGTCGTTCCACCTGGCTGTCAATCAGCACATGACGGTGCAGGGACCATGAGGCGGAAGGGGTCGCGAGGCCCCCAGAGCTCCCAGGCTCTCATCGAGTTCGCCCTGATCTCGCCCGTGTTGCTCTTACTGCTTTTCGGAACCATCGACATCGGTCGGGCGATCTTCTACTACGACACCCTCAACCATGCAGTGCGCGAGGGCGCGAGGGCGGCCGTGCAGGCCGGAGCCCCGCTGCCCACGAACGCTGATGTGCTCAACGCGGTCACCCGCCAGCTCATCGGCGCGCCGGTAACCGAGCCTTGCCCGCAGGGCCCCATCACCACCGCCACTCCGCCCCCCAATGCTGCCTGGCTCTATGTGACCGAGCCCACCCCCCCGGCCTCCGTTGAAAGCACTCCGCCGATGAATGCTCCGGGCGGCGAGTACCCAGCCGCGGCTGCAGGCAGCTGCAGCGCCGTGAATCCCGCGGGCAACAACGCCCAGATCCAGGTCACCTTGAGGTTCAACCTGATCCTCATCACTCCCGTGATCGCGCAGGCGACGGCCGACCACATAATCCTTCGGGCCGCGGCCGTTTTCAGGACCGAGTACTGATGCGTCGGCAGAGCGGCCAGGCCATTGTGTTGATCGCCATCATGCTCGCGGTCCTGGTCGGGATGGCTGCCCTCGCCATCGACGGTTCGCGCGCCTACCAGAGCAAACGCAGCCTGCAGGCTGCGGTCGATGCCGCCTCGCTCGCCGCGGCCGACACCCTGCAGCAGACCGGCAGTTATGTGACGGCCGAGCAGGCCGCGACCGCCAGCTTCAGCGCCAACCGCCGTCTTTACTCCGCGCCCGCCTGTGCCCCTGGCTACGGGACGCCGGGAGCCGGACCAGTGACCGTCACGTGCACGTACTCCGACGGCACGGTGCTGACGCAGGTGGTTGCAAGCCTGGGGCCTGCCGGCTCGTCGTTCACGCTGACAGGCACGCGCTCCTTGCAGCTCCAGTTCGGGCGCATCCTGACCAACGGCGCCTCGCCGACGATCTCCGCGCGGGCCTCCTCCAGCGTCAACAACCGGCTGTATTCGCCGACGCTCGCCGCCCTCAGCCAGGCAGGTTGCGGCGGCGTACCCGGAAACGCCATCACGATCAACGGTGGCGGCAACCTCTCGGTGATCGGCGATATGGTCTCCAACGGCACGATCTCCGTCGCCTCCGGCAACGTACAGGTCGGCGGCGACGTCTACGCACGTTGCCAGGCGACCGTCCCTGGCGTGTCGCTCAAGTGCTACCCCAGCGGCGCGGCTCCCGGGTGCACGTACCCCGACGTCGCCGGGACGACCAAGTCCGGATACCGGTTCGTGGATCCCAACTACCCACAGCCCACCGTTGTCGGCGGCAGCCAGTCGACGGTCGGCACCAACGTCGTGATGTCCCCCGGCACCTACGCCGCCAGCCCCAACTTCGTTGGCGGCGACTGCTGGTTTCTCAAGGCGGGCGTCTACTACTGGCAGGGCGGCTACACCAATAACGGCGACTTCGTCAGCAATCAGCTAAAGCCGCCAGACGAGCCGAAGGTGAACAACAACAGTGTCGTTTCGCCCAAGCAATTCTGGAATGGCGACCGCGCGAAGTGCGCAGGCGCCTATCAAATCAACAACGTAGGTGGCCCCAATGGATTGCCACACGCGGACTGGGCTCTCGTCGTCACGTCGGTGCGCACCGACACCTACAACGGCGTCAACTACACCCGCGAGAGCGCGCCTTCGGTATGCCGCACCATCACGACCGACTTTGACCAGGACGTGATCAAGATCGACATCAGCAACGTGCCGGGGGCTATGTCGTACAACGTCTACGTCACGCAGGCGGGTGGCGAGTGCAGCGACCACATGGGCCTAGTCGCAAACATCCCCGTCGTCGGCACCGTCTCGAATGCCAACACCAACCCCTGTCCGGTATTCACCGGCAGTGGATGCACGCTTGGCCACGAAAGCGCGACCATCGACGACACCGACATCGTCGGTTCCTTTGCTCCCAACGCCGCTGCCGCGTGGGGCGCCTACGGTTCCTATCCGCCCAGTCCTGAGACCTCGCCCCTCGGCGGCAACCTGCCGAACGAGAACGCCAACCGTACCGCCCCTCCGGCGGGCGACAAAGCCAACGAGAACCAGTGCGTCACCGTCGTCGGCGCCCTGGCCAGCTGTCCGGCGGCCATCACACCAGGCGCGGTCTCCTATGTCATCCCCAACGGGGCCTGTCTCACCGACACAAGCGCCGGCGACACCTATGTGTTCAGCGGCTACCAGTACAACTGGCTGCTCGTGTACGAGCCCGGCGCGGCCAATCCGCCCGCCAACGCTTGCAGCAACACGATGGGGGCAGCCACGGACACCGCATTCATCGGGCTCATCTATATGCCATCGGCGTCGGTCACCATCCAGAAAGCCTCCGCCTTCCGCACCGACGAGACAGGCGGTGTTATCGCCAACACCATCACCTTCACGAGCCAGCTGCCGACGATCATCGGCAACTCGGCTTACTCGCCTGTGCAGCCCGGCGCCAAGTTGACGAGCTAGGCCCGGCGAAACAGCCGGGCCGTGTAGCCTCCCCACTTGCTGGGGAGGTCGGGCAGCCTTAGCCTGCCCGGGCGGGGCCCTCAGGCTCCGCGCCCACAAGCTCGAGCTCCGTGGGCAGCTCCTCTGGCTCTTGCTCAGGCTCCGGCACTTCGTCCCTGGCCTGAATGGCCTGGAGGCGCTCGGCGATCGCCGCCGCCGCCTTCGCGTCGCCCTGCTCCTCGTATCGCTGCGCGGCGCCCTTCATCGCCGCCTGGGCCTCGTCGATGCGGCCGAGGCCCCAGAACGCCTGGCCGCGCATCGTGAGCGCCTGGGCGCGTTCGCGGATCTTGTCGCCGGGCAGGAGCATCAGCGCGGTCTCGACCAGGCGGAGCACCTCTTCGAATGCGCCGACCGCGAGCGCGTTCTTCGCCGCCTGCGCCAGGTAGCCGGACGTCCGCACCGAGTCGGCGGCGGTGCCGGCCTGATAGAGGTGATATCCGATCTCGCCCGCGCGCTCATTCGCGCTCTTTCCGTACACCCGCTCCAGGGTGTCGGCCACCGCAAGGTGGTAGGCCTGCAGGCGAGGCAGTGGCAGCACTGCGAGGACGCGCTGTCGCACCAGGTCGTGTCCAAAGCGGTAACGATCCGGAGTCGCGCTGATCAGGAAGTGCCCACGCGTCGCCTCATCAAGAGCTTCGCGCAGCTCGTGTCCCGACAGCTCCCCGAAGGCTTCCAGCAGTGCGATGTCGAAGTCGCGGCCGATCACGGCCGCCGCGACCAGCATCCTCTGCGCGGGCTCGCTCAATCGTTCCAGCCTGCGGCCGATGAGGCCGCGCACGCTCTGTGCGAGCTCGAGGTCTTCCTCGGTGAAGCTGGCCTGGACGCGCGAGCTGCCGCCGAGCATGGTGTCGGAGGCCGCCATGTAAAGGAAGGAGTGCTCGACGAAGAGCGGGTTGCCTTCCGTCGCCGCCTGAATGCCGATGAGCTGAATCGGCATGACCGGCGTCTCCGCCATCGCCGCGACCATCTTCTCGACTTCGCGGTCTGACAGCCGCCCCAGCCCGATCCGCTGCGCGCGCCGCCTGCGCAGCAAGCGCGAGACCACTGGAGTGAACGGGCGACCCGAGTCGAGCTCAGATTCCCAATACGTGGCGGCGAGGACGATGCGGCTTCCGCTCAAGCGCTCCGCCAGGTCTCGGAGGAGCAGGATCGACGCATCGTCGGCCCACTGGAGGTCGTCGACCACTATCAGCATCGGCTTGGCGCCCTGGTATGCGACCAGGAAGTCGAAAATCGCGTGGAACAGCTGCTCGCGAAGCTTGTCGGGGTTGACCTCGGGGCTCGCGGCCATTCCGCGGACCTTCTGACGCAGTGCGGGCACCAACTGCGCCAGCAACTGTCCGTTCTGGCCCACTGCGTCCTGGAGGGTCTTTGCTCCCGCGGTCGCGACAGCGGCAGTGAGCACGTCGCGGAACGGGGACAGCGGACTCGTGGCTTGATCCGCGCAGCGGCCGCTCAGAACGACCCATCCCTTGCCCACGGCGTCCCCGGCCACCTCCGCAGCGAACCGCGATGCACCGATGCCTGGCGCTCCTGCGATGAACACCATGCCGCCCGACCCCGTGGCCGCGCGGTCCAGCACCATACGCATGTCGAGGCGCTCCTGCTCGCGGCCGACGAATCCATCTCCGATGGGAACGACTGTGGTCATCGTGCTGATCGACTCGCCGGGGGTGACCTTGTGGATCCGCCACCGGTCGGGGAAGCCCTTCAGCTTGTAAGCGCCCTTGTAGTCGAAGTTGATCTCGTGCACCGGGCCGACCAGGATGCGCACGACGTCGGAGACGAGGATCTCGCCTCCCTTGGCCTTGCCCGCGACCCGGGCCGCGACGTTGACGGCCGAGCCGAAGATGTCGCCTGCCTCCTCGACCACCTCGCCGGTGTTGATGCCGATGCGGATCCGGATCTCCCGCTCCGGGTTCTGCTTGCTGTACTCGGCGATCGCCTTCTGGATCTCGAGCGCGCACTCGACGCCGTGCCGGCTCGAGCCGAAGCTGACCATGAGGCCGTCGCCCAGGCCCTTGATGCGGCGCCCTGCGTGCTCGGCGACCTTCTCGTCGATGATCGATTCGTACGCCTTCATGATCTCGTGCGACTCGGTGAAGCCTCTCGTCGACAGGAGGTTGGTCGACCCCTCCATGTCGGTGAACATGATGGTGACCGTGCCTTCTGTCTGGCCCACGGAGAGGCTGCCGATGATGGTTTCAGGTGTCAGCGGCTGCGCGGCGTTGACCTGCTGGCCGAGCCCTTCGGCGACCGAGCGCAACAGGTCGGGCCCGGCGCGGAAGCCGGCCTCGCCCTGCGGATACCTGACCACCTGCAGCACGCCCGCCTCGACCGCCTGTCGCAGCTCGCGGCCCGCTGACTCCTTGCTGATGTGGTTGGGCCCTGCGTACTCGCTTGCCTTCAGCTCCGCGCCCTCGAACGCCTGAGTCACCGCAGGGGCAAGCCTGAGGTTCAGGCCCTTGCGGGTGATGAGGCTCTCGATCACGGCCTGGATACGCCGGGTCGCGCCTTGCGGCACCGTGCCTTCGCCCTGGATGGTCGGCAGCTGGCCCGCGTGCATGAACCCACCCGCCGCGGCCGCCATCTGGCCCAAAGCAGTGGTCGCGCGCGCCATCGCGGTCGCGGCCTGCAAAGCCTGGTGGGCCTGGGCGGTCGATTCGCCGGCGCCGATGTAAGGGGCCGTCGCCGGCTGGCCTGGGTCCGGCGGTGAGGATGCGAACAGGGGAGGGGGTGCCGGCTGGAGGGCCTGGCCTGGGGTGTCGCCACTCGGCACGGGCGCGGGTGGTGCCTGGAGTTGAAGTTGAGGGGCCTGCTCGTGGACGGGGGCGGGGGCCTGGCCCGGCTGCGGAGCGGCCGCCTGAAGGTCGGCAACAGCGGACCTCGCGGCGTCGATCAGCTTTCGCATCTCCTCCTGCATCTCGGGCGTGGAGGCCATCGTGCTTGCCGGGCTGGTCGGCGTCGACTGTACGGTGTGCGTCTGCTGCTGCTGCCGATCGCCTGGGCGGTCCGAGCTGAACGGCACCACCACCACCTGGCGCACCACGTTCTCGCCGCCGCCGCCGCGCTGCCCGCTCATCAGCGGGTCTTTGACGACTGGCATCATGCTGTCCGAGCCCGCGGGCACGAAGCGCGACTTCACCGGGTCGAACAGGTCCTGGTTGACCTGGACTCCATAGAAAGCTGCCTTATCCAGGGCGGTCGGGACGTATCCGGTCGCGTTGTACTCGAGGCGCAGGTCCGCGCCCATGCCAAGCAGGAAGATGTCGCGAAGGATCGCGCCGTTCTGGTCGTAGCCGACGACCTCGGCAATCTGCGCGACCTTGCGGCGCCCGTCCGGCATGCGGGCCTGGTGCACGATGAGGTTCACGGCTGACGCGATCTGCGCGCGCACAGCCTCGAACGGAATGTCGATCGAGGCCATCATCACCATGGTCTCCAGGCGGGAGAGCGCGTCGCGTGCTGAGTTCGAGTGGATGGTGGACATGCTGCCGTCGTGGCCGGTGTTCATGGCCTGAAGCATGTCGAGGGCTTCCGCCCCACGAACCTCTCCAACGAGGATGCGGTCAGGCCTCATTCGAAGGCTGTTGCGAAGCAGCTGACGGATGGTCAGCTCGCCCTTGCCTTCCACGTTGGCGGGGCGGTGCTCGAGCGCAATCACATGCGGGTGGTCGATCTGCAGCTCAGCGGCGTCTTCGATGGTGATCACGCGCTGGTTGTGCGGGATGAAGCGCGCGATGACGTTGAGCGTCGTGGTCTTGCCAGATCCGGTTCCGCCTGAGACCAGGATGTTCATGCGACCGAGCACCGCGGCCTCGAGGAACTCTGCCATCGCTGGGCTGAGGCTGCCCTCGCGCGTGAGATCGTCGATGCCGAGCACTGCGTCCTTGAACTTTCTGATCGTGAGGGCGGCACCGTGGATGGCAGCAGGCCGGATGATCGCGTTGACGCGGCTGCCGTCGGGCAGGCGGGCGTCGACCATCGGGTTCAGGCCGTCGATGTGGCGGCCTGTGGTTGCGACCATGCGGCGGATCGTCTCGAGCAGCTGGTTCTCGTCTTCGAAGCGGATGTCGGCCTTGGTTAGTACGCCGCGGCGCTCGATGAACACCTGGTCGGGTCCGTTGACCATGATCTCGCTGACGGATCGGTCGTGAAGCAGGCTGTCCAGCGGCCCATAACCGACAGCAGCGCGCAGGATGATGTCAGCCAGCGCTGACTTCTCGACTGAGTTGAGGTTGATGCCATCCTCGGCCAGGAACCGGTCGAGGTGGGTGCGCACCGCGCGCGAGAAGGCGAGCGTGTCGCCGGTCGTCAAGCCGACGTCACGAATCAGCGCGAGCCGGTCGCGGAAATCGTTCGCGAGCTTTTGCAGGTCGCGACCCTGACGCGCCGCCGCATCCACGATGTCGGATCGCCGGCGGTTAGGCTGCGCCGAGTCGGTGGTCGAGGCCCACAGGTCGACGAACTGCATCTCCAGCAGGGCGGGGTTGGCGGCGATGGCGGGGATGACGCGCTGACGCTCGGTCAGGCGGATCTTGATGGCGAGGCCGGCGCCGTCTGGCGGCTGGCTGGCGTCCATGTACGCGGCGATCGACTCCCCGTCCCGGAAACGAAGGATCGCCTTGCGCGCCTGGCTCTTCTCGCCCGGGTCGGCCTCGAGGTCGGGGTCGTCCGGGGAGCCGAAAACCACGTACTTGATGTCGCGCACGGGAATCCAGCGCGCCCGCTCGAGGTCTGGCGGCGTATAGATCGGGAAGCCGTCCGCGCTGAGGGAACGCGCATCGGATTCGCCGCGCTCGAGGCCGCCATCGAGTCGATGCACTGCGACCTGGCGCCGTCCGACCCTGGCCAAGCCCGTCTCAGGCGGGCGCGCGCCGGTCACCGCCAGCAGCGCGTCACCGCTCAGAACTTGCGGAGTCGTGGATGAGGTTGGCTCGGGGTCACTCATTGACATCACCCCCGTGGGTGGATTTGGTCGATGCTAGCATCGGCGACCCGCACTTCTTCCTCATTAACGTGCGCACTTAACGGGTGCGCCCTCCGCGAGCCTCTGGCGGGCGCCGGCGGTCGACGACCCACCTCGATCCTGGCATCCGTTTCGCCACGCCCTTCACCTCGGCTGCACGTGAAGCCAGGGCGGCGGCGCTCTCGTAGCTACCGGGCTCGGCCATGACGATACCGATGGACACCGAGACCAGGCCCGTCCTGAGCGAGGCGCCGCTCCGGTCCTCGTACTCGATCCAGCCGCGCTCCCGGTCGACCTCGTCGTACAGGTCGGGCACCGCCTCGTCGAAACGCTTTGTGATCTCGGCCGCCACCCCCTCGGCGAGGCCCGGCTCGGTGAGGATGACGAAATCGTCGCCGCCGACATGGCCGCCGAAGTGATGGGGCGAGTAGTGCGCCTCGAGCACCTCGAGGATGATCGTGCCGAGCGTCTTGATCACATCGTCCCCGCGAAGGAATCCGTAGTGGTCGTTGTAACTCTTGAAGGTGTCGATATCCGGATACAGGACCGCAAAGCGCTCGTTCGCCTTGAGGCGCAGGTTGATCTCGCGAAGGATGTCGGTGTTGCCGCTCATCCCTGTCAGCGGGTTGAGGTCGCGTGTGTTCGTGGAGCGGCTGATCACCGCCCTCAACCGCGCGACGAGCTCTTCCGCGATGAACGGCTTCGTAACGTAGTCGTCGGCGCCCGCGAGCAAGTGCTCCACCTTGTCCTTCAGCGAACTGCGAACAGTGAGGAAGACTACTGGGATCAGGCGCGTGCGGAAGTCCTTTCGGATGTCGGCCAGGATCTGGTCGCCGGTCGTCGACCCGAGCATCAGGTCGAGCAGGATGATGTCGGGGCGCCAGTCGACCGCCGACTCGTGTGCGACCTCGCCGTCGCCGACCGTGACGCACTCGAAGCCGGCGCGTTCGAGCACGCGCTTGACCAGGCGCAGCATCTGGTCGTCGTCGTCGATCACCAGCACGAGCTCGCGGTAAGGTGTCACGCCGTCACCGCCCGCTGCGGTCCTGGCCGCACCCGGCCTACGGGTCATGGTCACAACCCGCTCGCCGTGGACTCCGAATCGGGAGCCGGCACTGGCGGGCGCCTCAGCTTGTCGGTCAGCGCGATCGCGCGCTCGGCAGCGACGCGAATCTCCTGGATGTCAGTGCGCACTGCTTCGGGATCGCCTGTTTCCTCAGCGATCAGCTCGCAGTAGTTCACGATCACTGCCAGGAGGTTGCGAAAGTCGTGGATGAGGACCCGGTTTCCTTCCTCCGAGTGTTCGCCTCCTTCGCCTCCTTCGCCTACAGCCGTTTCACCAGTCGCCAATAGTTCACCTCGCCATCGCGTTTGTATCCCAGCTCATCGAGCACCTTGCGTGCGATCGCAATACCGCGGCCGGCTTCGCTTATCGGCGCTGGCATGGCGCGAGGCAATTGATTATGAAGGGGAGGTCCCCAATCGGTAAAAGATGCAGTTGCGGTGCCCGCTTCCAGGCGCAACTCGTACTCCACGGGCGGTCCTTTGCTGCCGTGCTTGCCCGTGTAGATGAGCACATTCGAGCCGATCTCGGCGAGCGCCGTCTCGAACAGGATCAGGTTGCGGTCCTCGGCGCCGCGGCCGGTGCGCTCGCGCAGCAGACCCACCGAGTAGTGGAGCGTGTCGAGGCCGTCTTCGAGCCGGGTGAGCGTGGCGTGGAACTCGAAGGGCGGGGCGTCTGATTTGACGTCGCGGTCGGGCTCAGAAGTCAGTGAGAGCTTCCTCGACAGTGGCGAAGTAGGGGAACACCCTGTCCAGGGTGGTCAGCTCGAGGACCACCCGCACCTGCTGATTGGGGGCCGCCAGCCTTAGGTCGCCCTTGGAGCTGCGTACCAGCTTCAGCGCCGCGATGACCGAGCCGAGGCCGGTGCTGTCGACGAAGCTCACGCCTTCGAGGTCGATGACGACGCGCGGCGGGCCGTTCTTGACCGCCTCAGTAACCGCGTCCTTCAATGAGGGAGCGCCGGCCACGTCGAGGCGTCCGGAGGGAGCGAGAACGGTCACGCCCGCGTCCGTTTGCCGTGCCTGGACCTCGAGGCTCATTCGTAGCAAGCCTACAGCGAGAGGGTGGAAGTTAGACCGCTTTAGCTTCGGGAGCGGCCCGCGCCAGCGGACGTGCGGGCTGCATGGCCTCACTACACTTCGGTGGATGCGCGCTTCTGACGGTTTGCTCAGGACGTTGATCGTCGACGACGAAGAGGCATTGGCCAAGGTCATGCAGCGCACCCTGCGAAGCCGCGGCTTCGAGTCCGACATCGCGTTCTCGGGCGCCGCCGCGCGCGAGCTTATCGACAGCACGGAGTACGCGCTGGCACTCCTCGACGTGAAGCTCCCCGACGAATCGGGCTACGGGCTGCTGGGGGAGCTCAAGGCCAAGCACCCTGATACGGCGGTGGTGATGATCTCGGGAGTCGACGACCCCGAGCTCGGCAAGGCCGCGGTGGAGCACGGCGCCTATGCGTACTTCGTCAAACCCGTAGGCGCCACCGAGCTGTACCTCGCGGTGGTCAACGCTTTTCGCCGGCGGAGCATGGAGATCGACTACAGGGCCAACCTGCAACGCCTCGAGTCGCTGGTGGCCGAGCGCACCGACCAGATCGACAGGGCGGCCAAGGTGCAGGCGGCGTTGCTGCCGTTATCGCCTTTCACCGGCGAGGGGTTCGAGGTCGCCGCTCATTTCGCGCCGGCTCGGGAGATCAGCGGCGACTTCTACGACTGGTACCCGCTCGATGGGGGGCGGCTGGCGGTGACGCTCGGCGACGTGATGGGCAAGGGGTTGCCCGCCGCCATCCTGATGGCGACTGTTCGAGCAGCGCTCCGCTCCGCTTCCGCGCATGCGGCGTCGGTGGAACAGGGCGTTGAGCAGGCGGCCGGCGTCATGGCGGCTGCACTCGAGGTGAACCAGGCGTACGTCACCCTGTTTCACTCGATCTTCGATGGCGCTAGCGGCGAGCTGCATTACATCGATGCCGGGCACGGGCACGCGCGCCTGATGCGGAGCGGCGGTGGTCATGAGCTGTTGGCCCAGCGTGGGGCGCCGATCGGGTTGCTGCCCGACAATACGCTGCTGCCCGGCAAGGTCGTGCTCGAGCGCGGGGACACGCTGGTTGTTTTCTCTGACGGACTGCTCGACCTGAGACCGGACCTCGCCACGAAGGATGTCCCACTGCCCCTGGCGGCGCGGCGCGCGTCGACGACTCAGGGGATCGTGGACATCCTCGCCGCGGGCTCGGGCGAGCGGGACCTGCCGGACGACGTTACCGTGTTAGCGCTGCGCAGACTCTAGAAACCTGGACATCCCCTCCGGCCGCTTCGCGTCCACCTCCCCGGCAGCGGGGAGGACAAAACTAGACCTGCACGTCCCTTCCGACGCCTCCTTGGCAAGCGGGAGGACATAGGTTGTGAATTACCCCAGTTTCTGGATGCGCCTCCGTTCACTGTTCGGCTGGAGGCGAGATCGCCAGCGCGCGGTCCTGGTCCCATATCCACGAAGGTCGTGGTGGCGACGGCTGTCTCATGTGTTCAAGCCGGGCTCTCCTCTCGCGTCATTCGAGGCTCCGCCGCCTCCGCCTTTCGTCGGGCCACCTGACTCGGAGCTTGGCGTCAGCGTGCCCGTCCAAGTGGTTCTTGCATCGGACCCCAACCTGACCATCGCGATGACTGATTGCACTGCGTATTCGAATGGGTTTGAGTTCTGCATAACGCTCCGATCGAGAGCAAACCTCGACGCCCGGACGCTTGGTTTTGGCCCGCATCCGACGTCATCAGGTAAGGACGAGTCTGATGGCCTCTTCCTGATCAAAATTCGGTTCGCCGACGGTAGAAGCGCGAGCTCCGGCGAGCGCGGTCCAGGGCGCGAGCTGATGGATTATTACCTGGCAAAGCGGGACGGACTCGAGCCTGAATTGCCAAAAGGTCCCGTGCTGATGCCGCCGAGCGGCGGTGGCGGTGGCAAGCGCTACGACTTCAAATACTGGGTCTGGCCGCTGCCTCCCGAGGGCAACGTCACAGTCACCTGCGAGTGGCCCGCCCGCGGCTTGCAACTGACCGATGTTGAGCTCGACGGAAACGCGATTCTACGCGCCGGCGCGTTAAGCACCGACCTCTGGCGCTCCAGCGACCGGGGCGGAACCTGATCCCGTTCCGACCTTATCCCTCGGGCCCAGCCACCTTTCGAGGACGGCAGCCACCACGTGCATCTTGATTGGCTTGGAGATGTAGTCGTCCATGCCTGCTGCGAGACATCGCTCTCGATCGCCGGAAAGCGCGCTCGCGGTCATCGCAATCACGGGCGTGTGTCTTCCTTCGGGCTCGGTCCGCCTGATCTCCCGCGTCGCCTCGAAGCCATCCATCTCCGGCATGTGACAGTCCATCAATACCGCGTCGTAGCGCATATCGCCCAGGATGCGCACCGCCTCAGCTCCGTTGTTGGCGACGTCGGCGCGATAGCCCAGCTTCTCCACCATGCGCACCGCGACCTTGAGATTGGCGACGTTGTCCTCGACCACGAGCAGGCGCGCCCAACGATGCGAGGCCTGGTCGGTCGGCGTGCTTTCGTCCATTACACGGCGGTTGGCATGTTCCGGCTTCGCCGCAAGCAATGAGTGGAGAACGTCGAAGAGCAGCGACGGGCGTACCGGCTTCACAAGCTCAACGTCGATACCCGGCACCGGGTGCTCGGAGTGGCCCGCCGAGGTGAGAAGGATCACGACCATGTCCTTCAATGCGGGATCGGAGCGGATCTCCG
>PLYD01000040.1 GCA_003151665.1 Candidatus Dormiibacterota bacterium | reverse complement strand
TATGCGTTTCGCCAATCTCTCCTAGTAATACCTCCGTGATACTTGTGCGATGAAAAGGGTCGCTCTACTCGCCCTACTGATCGGTCTCGTGGTCGCCGGGGCCGGAGCGGCGGACGTCGCGAGCACGCGCGGCCCGTTCATGTTGATCTCGCTCCCGAGCCTTGGCCAGGTGACGTGGCGATGCGATCCCTCCCGTCATCCAGGCCTCGCACCGGGCCTGCCCGGACTGGCGCTCGGGTTTCGCGCGTCCGCCGACGGTCAGACGGGGCAGCTGCGCCTGACGATCGGAAAGCGCGTGATCCTGACCGAGGTGACGCAGCCCGGACAAGTGATCCTGCTTCCCTACCTCCAGGATCGGCTTCAACGACTTGACATCTCACAGTCGGGTGAAGACGGGACGCTCCGAGCGACCGTCGCCGTCGATTTCGCACCACATCCGGTCGTGCCGTACTGCTACGCCTACGCGCCGCCGAAGGTGAACGTGGAACTGCTTCCTCGCCGGTAGGTGCCGGTTCACCGGGCTGGCACGCGTGCAGCCAGCCGGCGGGAGTGCGCCCCGGCAGCGCTCACCCGGACCGGCCTCGACGGCAGGCTCCTTGGGACTGACAAAAAGCCTCTGCGCGAGTCCGCCCGATCGGTGAGACGGTGACCGTCGCTCCGGGGTCGTTGCCTTGGCAATAGTCGATGATCGGGTACCGAGGTAGCTGGATCGAGCGACTAGCTCGGCTGCCTGGAAGCGTGACGCGCAGCGTCCGTGCGTAGCGGTTTGTGAAGCTGACACAGGCGTTCTTGTTGAAAGCGAAGAACGCAGACGCCCCTGCCTGGAGGTGGAGCGGCTCCGGGCGGGCGCTCGTGATCATCTGATCGCCCCGGCGGCTGTAGATGAACGGCAGGATCCGGCCCCGGCTGTCGAGGAGTGCGATCACGGGATAGCCGTCGAGAGTGCACGAGGCTGACCCGAGGTTCGTCAGCGTGACCGTTGCCGTGTGCTGCTCCGTCTTCTCGGAAACAAGCGGCCCGATCTTCAAGCGCATCTGACCGATCCGACAAGCATCGGCCGTTATTGCGCCCCCGACATGAGCGAGAGCGCCGACCGGGATGACAGCCACGATCACTGCAACGAACGTGGCGAGCATCCGTTTCAATGCAGCAAGCGTAGAGCGCTGTCGCCCCTGGACGGAAACCGATCCCTACCGGGTCGGTAGCCGTACTTGCCGTCAGATGCCGCCGAGGCGCATACTCCTGGTGTGCTCCGTGTGTTGCTTCTCGCGACGACGGTGATGGCCGTGCAGGCCGCAACCGCGAGCGGCTCGGGTGACGCCCGCTCTGCTCCTCGTGGGATCGCGGCGAGCATGACCGTCACCGGTGAGATCCAGACGCTCGGTCTTTCCCGAATCGCCGTGGGCGGTCTCGGCTGCACGATCCCGTCGAGGCTGGCGGTGAGCGCGGGCCGTTTCGTGATCGGCGACCCCGTCAAGATCGCCTGCCTGAACGGGACGCTCCGAAGCGTCAAGTACTCACCCGAGCTTGCAACGGCTCAGAGCGACCAGCCCGGCCGAGGCAACGCGCCCACGACCATCACCACTCCACCCCCAGCCTTCAACCCCGCCACGGCGCACTCGATCAGCTACACCGTGGGCACGATCTCCCTCGGCGGCGGCCCCACCGGCGACACCAACACCGCGACCGGCCCGATCTCCGACCTCTCAGACGGCAGCATCACAGCTGGCCCCCTCACCTGCTCCTTCAAGCCATTCTTCGACGCCTTCTTCAGCCGATTCGCACAGGTGGACGACAACGTAACGCTTACCTGCACCGGCGGCACGTTCGTCGGCATGGCGAGCGTCGGGACGATTACCCGTACGGGCTAGTCGCTGGCGGGTGGCTGCCGACCTCGTCGAGTCATTGGCGTATGCGCCGATCACGGCTATGAGGATCAAGGCGGGGACAAGAATGACGCCTTGCTCGGCTCGACGCAGGCAGGAATGACCCGGGGCCGCGACACGACCGTGCGACCGTGGTAGGTGGCCTCAAGCAAGATGCCGGTTCGCGCTCCACACCAGTTCCCCCACCAGAAATGAGCGAGCCACTCGCCGCCGAGGGTCGCTGATTCCGGTCTGGTGCTCACCGGTAGGGAGAGCGGGTTCTGGCGGATCCGGGCCAAAGACCCCGCCTGCTCAACCCGGAAAACAACCACTCCCGAGAGAGCGCAACCGGAAATCGACGGGTCCGACGCTCGCAGGAACGTGACCGCCTGCGTCGCCGCGCCTTCGGTAAAGAGGCGAAGGTGCAAAGCGGCGGGATCGCACGCGACGAGTCTCCCGGGTGCAGCCATCGGGAACGCGAGCTGAAGCGCAGCCGCGGCAGCCACAGCAGCGATGATGACAGCGCTCCTCAGAACGCAAGTCTGCCGAAGCGGCAAGGGTCTCCTGAGCCGCAGCGCCTGAGGTGGCTACTCAGCTGCCGCTTGGATGCTGGCCGCGAACGTATCGCGGCCCGGGAGGCCCCTCCACTACATCCCTGACGAAGAGTCATCTGCCCCATACGATTCCTCGATGCGAATCGTGCGCCTTGGGCCAGGTGACGAACACTTCGTCTTCTCCGGTTCCGACCTGTTCGATCACGCACCAACGGAGGTTTGGACGACACGGTTTCTGTCGACCGAGGGGCATCATCTGCTGGTTGCCGTCGATGATCACGACGATCCGATGGGTTTCGTGAGCGGCGTCGAGACAACACACCCGGATAAGGGCACCGAGATGTTCCTGTACGAGCTCGGCGTCGGCGAGGCTCATCGGCGAAAAGGGGTGGCCACCGCGTTGGTGGAGGCCCTCAAGGACCTGGCGCGCGAGCGCGGCAACTACGGCATGTGGGTGCTGTGCGACGAGGACAACGAAGCGGCGGTCAAAACCTACCGGAAGGGCCGGCGGCAGTGACTCCACACCGATTCTCTTCGACTGGCAATTCGAAAGCTAAATCGCTGCGCGGGCGCCTAGCATCGAGTCCTCATCGCGCGTGCGATATCCCTTTTCGCGTCTCGTTCAGCGATCGCCTCGCGCTTGTCGTACTGCTTCTTGCCCCGCGCCAGCCCCACCTCGACCTTGGCGTGGTTGCGCGAGAAGTACACGCGCAGCGGTATGAGCGTGTACCCCTTCTGCCTCACCTTCCCGATCAGGCTCGAGATCTCCTTGCGATGCAGAAGGAGCTTGCGCGGCCGCATCGGTTCGTGGTTCATCAGGTTCGCCTGCGCGTAAGGCGAGATGTGGACGTTCTCGAGCCACGCCTCATTGCCGTCGATGCGCACGAACCCATCTCGCAGGTTGGTCCGCCCGTTGCGCACCGACTTCACCTCGGTGCCGGTGAGCATGATCCCCGCCTCGAGCT
>PLYD01000140.1 GCA_003151665.1 Candidatus Dormiibacterota bacterium | reverse complement strand
ATCGTTTTTCAGGGGGATGTAGCTAATCGGGACCGCGCGGCGAAGAACCGAAAGTCGCCGTCGGCGGAATGGCCTTGTTTGGGGTAATTGATTTCGCTCTTTGCGCGCTCTTCTTATTGAACTCATCTACGCCCATCGCGCCAATGCCACCCAGCACGCCAGCACCCTCGGGTCGTAAAGGGATCACCTCGTCCCAGTCCGTCCCACGCACGTCGCGCCGCCTCAAGACGTGCCGGCAGCCTCTAGCCGATCAGCCCGACTTCTCCTCGAGCCCCAGCCCGAACATCGACTCCAGGTCATGCGCGGAGAACTGCTGGAACGCCACCATCGTCTGCGTCCTCTCGATCCCCTCGAGCTTGGCCAGCCCCTGCGTGACCACCTTGGCCAGCTCCTCGTGCTCTCTGACCCGCACGATGGCCACGAAATCCCACTCTCCTGTAACCGTATAGACCTCAGCGACCCCCGCCACATCCGCCAGCTTGGGCCCCAGGTACCCCAACCCCTCCCGATTGGCCTTGACAAGGATCACGGCGGTCAGCACCGCCCGAGTCTACCTGAGGGGGGACGTCCCCCCTTTAGGTGGCGGGCCTGGCCGAGCCAGATCCCCGGCGCACCCCTGGCTCCCCCCAAACTCTTGCTAAGCTGTCAAGGCATGGCCCTTGACACCCTCCAGACCAGGAACCGCTATCTGGCCCTCTACGACCGCTACGGCGCCCTCCTGACTGACCACCAGCGCCAGGTCCTCGACCTGCACCTGCGCAACGACTGGTCCCTGGCAGAGATCGCCTCGAACCAGGGCACCTCGCGAGCCGCGGTCCACGACATAGTGCGCCGCTCCACCCGCTCTCTTGAGGACTACGAGGCCCGCCTTGGCCTCCTCAAAGAAGCCGAGCGGCGCCGGCGCGCCATCGCCTCCCTCGAACGTGAGCTCGCGGGCTTAAAACAACGCATGGCGGACCTGGGAGCTTAGATGTTCGAAACTCTGGGCGAGCGTCTCGCCGCCGCCCTCAAGAAGATCTCCGGCCGCGGCGTCCTCCGGCCCGAAGACGTCGACGCCGGCCTCCGTGAGGTGCGCATGGCCCTCCTCGAGGCCGACGTTAACTTCAAGGTCGTCAAGGACTTCATCGAGCGCGTGCGGGCCAGGATCACCGGCGTCGAGATCGCCCCCGGCCTGACGGCGCCCCAACAGCTGATCAAGGCGGTCAACGCCGAGCTGGTCGGCCTGCTCGGGGGCAACTCCGAAGGTCTCCGCTACGGCGGCACCCCCACAGTGGTGATGCTGGTGGGCCTGCAGGGCTCGGGCAAGACCACCACGGCGATCAAGCTCGCGCTCCTGGCGCGCCGCGACGGGCACCGCCCCCTCCTCGCCGCGCTCGACCTCCGGCGCCCCGCCGCCATCGACCAGCTGCGAACCCTCGCCGAGCGCGAAAAGGTGGCCTTCCACTCAGGCTCGGGCCCCGTGGAACAGATCGCCGCTGCCGCGATACGCGAAGCCCAGCGCCTCGGCAACGACGTGGTGATCCTGGACACCGCCGGCCGCCTTCATATCGACGGCGAGCTCATGGACGAGCTAAGGCGCCTGAAGGCCGCAGTGTCGGTGACCGAGACGCTCCTGGTCGCCGACTCGATGACCGGCCAGGAGGCGGTCAAGGTGGGGGAGGCTTTCGCGAACATCGGCCTCGATGGCGTGATCCTCACCAAGCTGGACGGCGACGCGCGCGGCGGCGCCGCCCTGTCCCTGAGGAGCGCCACCGGCCAGCAGATCAGGTTCGCCGGCACCGGAGAGAAGCCTCAGGACTTGGAGGTCTTCCACGCCGAGCGAATGGCCTCGCGGATCCTCGGCATGGGTGACGTCTTGACCCTCATAGAGCGCGTCGGCCAGAACGTCGACAAGGAGAAGGCAATCGAGGTCGAGCGCCGCATGCGCGCCGGCCATCTCACGTTCGACGACTTTCTCGCCCAGATCCGCCAGGTTCGCGGGATGGGGCCGCTGGAAGGCATGCTGGACATGCTTCCCGGAGGCAAAGCCGTGAAGAGCCAGCTGGCCGGCAAGGACACCGAGCTCGAGGTCCGGCGCATGGAGGCGATGATCCTTTCGATGACGGCCCGGGAGCGCGCGCACCCCGAGCTGATCGACGGAGCGCGCAAGCGGCGTATCGCGCGGGGCAGCGGCGTGCAGCCTGCCGACGTCAACCGGCTCATCAAGGCGCGCGAGACGATGCAGAAGCTCGCGAAGCAATTCGGGGGCCGCAATGGAAAAGCCGGGGTGGCCCGGCTGTTTGGACAAGGAGGTCCAGGTTGGTAAAGATCAGGTTGAGGCGTATGGGGGCGAAGAAACACCCCTTCTACCGCCTCGTTGTGGCGGACGCGCGCTCACCGCGCGACGGCCGGTTCATCGAGCACCTCGGGTACTACGATCCGATGACCGACCCCGTGGTGATCAAGATCGACGGCGACAAAGTCATGCGCTGGCTCCAGCAGGGCGCTCAGCCCACCGAAGCAGCGCGGAGCTTGTTGAAGCGGGAGGGAATCCTTGAGCGACTTGCAGAGACACGGAAGTCGACCGCCCCGGCGTGAGGGCTCGGGCGGCCGCGGTCCTTACAGCCGCGGTTTCAGGCGTGAAGGTCCATCCGGTCCCCCAGGGCCGGCTATCGACTACAAGGCCCTGGTCGAGTACGTCGCGAAGTCACTGGCCGACAAGCCGGACGAGGTCGTGGTCGAGGCCGTCGAACGTGGCGGTGGGACCATTGCGATCAAGGTGAAACTCGCTGACGGAGACGTCGGCAGGTTCATCGGCAAGGCGGGCCGCAACATCGAGGCTGTGCGGACGCTCGTCCGCGTGGCATCGCTGCGCGACCGCAAGCGCGTGTTCGTCGACCTTGCGTCGGCTGCAGACGACGCACCACGGGGCGCAAGGCCTTCAGGAGGCGACGACAGGGAGTGATCAGAGTCGGGCAGGTCGCAGGCGGGTACGGATTGGATGGAGCTGTAAAGGTTGTTCCCTTGACAGACTTCGCTGATCGGTTTGATGCCGGAGCCACATTCTTGATCGACGGCGCCGAGCGCCAGGTCGAGTGGAGCCGGCCTGGCCACCCGGGACTGGTGGTCAAGCTCCGCGGAGTCGATAACCGCACAATGGCCGACCTGTTTCGCGGCCGGTACATCGAGGTCCCCGAAGGGGCCGCCAGGCCGCTCGCCGAGGGCCGTTTCTACCACCACCAGGTGGTGGGGCTGGCCGTGCTCACGAGCTCGGGGCGGCAACTCGGCACAATCGCCGAGATTCTCGAGCGGCCGGCCAACGACGTGTGGGTCAGCCGGGAAGGCGTGGTCGAACACCTGATCCCGGCCACGAAGGACGCGGTTGTCGAGGTGGATGTTCCGGGCGGCCGAGTCGTGGTCGCAGACTGGCTGGTCCAGGTCGAGGACGCGTGAGCACCATGCGATTCGATGTGATCACCATCTTTCCGGGGATGTTTGCGCCCGTGTTCGAGCAAGGGGTCGTGGGCCGCGCTCTGGACCGCGGTCTGATCGAGCTCCACGCTCACGATCTGCGCGACCACACCCACGATCGTCACCGGCAGGTGGACGACATGCCGTTCGGCGGCGGTCCCGGAATGGTGCTCAAGCCGGAGCCGGTGTTCGAGGCGGTGGAGTCGATTCGCCCGTTCAACATGGGCCCCATCGTGTTGATGGAGCCATGGGGCGAGCCGCTCGACCAGAAGCTCGCGGCCGAGCTGTCGGCCGAACCGGGACTCATCATCGTGTGCGGTCGTTACGAAGGCATCGACGACCGCGTGCGCACCGGCCTGGCGACGCGCGAGGTATCGATCGGCGATTATGTGCTGAGCGGAGGAGAGATCCCAGCCATGGTGCTGATCGATGCCGTCGCGCGACTGGTGCCCGGCGTCGTGGGCGACCCCGAGTCGCTCGCTCAGGACACCTTTTCGAGCGAGCCGTCAGGATGGCCGCAGTTCACCAGGCCCGCGGAGTATCGAGGCCTGGGCGTACCCGATGTGCTCCTATCCGGCGACCACGCGCGCATCCGCCAGTGGCGCCGCCAACAAGCAGCAGCAAGACATGGTTCACAAATCAAGGAGTTGAAGAAGACATGAACGTTATCCAGCAGCTCGAGAAGGAGCAGCAGAAGGAAAAGGTCCCTGCCCTTCGTGCGGGCGACACAGTCAAGGTCCACGCGAAGGTCGTCGAGGGCACGCGGGAGCGCATCCAGGTGTTCGAAGGCACTGTCATCAGGGTGACCGGTGGCGGGCTCCGCCAGAACTTCACAGTGCGGCGTGTCACNNGGCAGGGCGGCTCGAATTCGAGAGCGCAGGAGCGCGGTCGCCGCGCCGGCGGAAGCTGCGCCAGCCGAGAGCACCGAGGAAGCCGAAGAATAGCGAGCTGTTAAGAGGCTGGCGCTTTCAGGCTGGGCTCACGTAACCTCAGGTCAACGGTGAAGGGCACATGAGCCGCCACATGCTCTGGCGATACGAGCGCATGGCGAGTGCGATGGGCTACCAGGTGGTGGCCGGTGTGGACGAGGTCGGCATGGGACCGCTGGCCGGTCCGGTCGTCGGCGGAGCTGTCGTTCTTCCCATCGGTGTGCGGATACCAGGCCTCGACGACTCGAAGCTCTTGACCGCCGACCAGCGCGAGCGCCTCGACCGTGCCATACGCCGGCGCGCGATGGCAGTGTCGGTCTGCGCTGTGGACCACGCCCAGGTCGACAGCCTGGGCCTGCTGCGTGCCCGTCACCTCGCTACAGCCGGCGCAGTGGCCGGGCTCAAGATCCCCGCCGAGTACCTGCTCGTGGACGCATGGGATGTGCCCGACGCGATGATCGCCCAGATGGCGGTGGTGCGAGGGGATCGAATCTGCGCCTCGATCATGGCGGCGAGCATCGTGGCCAAGGTGGCACGGGATCGTGCGATGGTCGAGTACGACAAGCTCTACCCCGGTTACGGGTTCGCGGGCCACAAGGGTTACGCGACGCCCGCCCATCGTGCAGCCATCAGACGCCTGGGACCGAGCCCCATTCACCGAACTTCGTGGGCTCCGTTCCGAGATCAAGCGCAGCCGGCCGGCTAGAACTCGGGCGAGCCGGCGAGAAAGCGGCAGCCGACCTCCTGAAGCGTCGTGGGTACGAGGTCATCGGCTCTGGCTTTCGGGCTCGCCGCGGCGAGCTCGACCTCATCTGCCGTCGAGGACTCAACCTCGTGGTGGTGGAGGTCAAGACACGAACCGACGACGCCTTTGGCACCCCCGCCGAGGCGGTCGGCGCGCGCAGCGTCGTGCCTTGATGGCCGCGGCGGCCGAGTGCCGCGCGCTCGCCGAATGGCGCGGCGCGATCCGCTACGCCGTGGTGGGCCTGACGGTGAGCGCGGATGGCAAGTTCGACGCGGAGCTCATCGAGGACCCGTTCACCTAGCGCTTAAGTGTTTGCGACAGCGACCTCGTTTGATCGCAAGCGCAAATTGGCGAGCCACAGCAGAAAGGCCACGATGGCGGCCGAGCCGGCAACCAGGACGACGCCGGTGCCCCACATAAAGACGCCGAGCTGCGGGGTCGACGGGATCGGGCCAAGGCGCGCCGCGCCGCCGACCGCATCCCCGCCGTAGACGAAGAGCGCAAGCGCGCCGGCGCTGAGCAGCCCGAATCCAAGCGAGCCACCAAGGCCCGCGAACGTGCCGACGAGACCAACCGCGCGCCTGTCGTCCAATGCATCGAAACGCGGGTCGATGCCGCCGGCTGACACTGCGATGGCCACAAATCCGCAGCCGAGCCACACGACCAGCATTCCAAGCTCGATGGCGTGGTCCGCGCCCTCATGGCTGACGATGGCGACGACGACGCTGAACACGATGGTCATCGCCAGCACCGGTGGCAGCGTCAGCAGAATCTTCGCGCGCAGCACCTGCCACATGGGCAGGGGCGCCATGCGCAGGAGCTGAAAGCCGCGCCGTTCGCTCGGAATCGAAGGAGTGGCGAGCGAGGTCGCCATGAACATCGACATGAAACCGACCAGGAACACCTCGGCCCAAAAGCCACCCATGCGCTGCGACGGTCGCGAGACCGCAAACAGGTAGCCGATGGGGAACAGCAGCGCGGGAAGAAGCCGGCTCAAACGCCTGATGTCGCGCCTGAAACCCAGCCAATCCTTGCGCGCAAGCGCGAGCGCTGGGGAGGAGGCTCCGCGCACCGGCCTGGCAGGCCGACGCTCCTTGCGGCTCCATATGGCTTGCGGGCTGCCGAATACGCCGAGGCCGGCCAGCAGCGTTCGCTGGTAAAGGACCGCGGCCAGAACCATCAGAACGCCGCCCAGAAGGAGCGAGAGGACCGACCAGGCAGCGGCCGCGATCAGGTTGTTGTTGATGATGGCGGTCAGAGCATGGCCCGGCCATGCGGGCGGCAGCCAGTCGATGCGCTGCAGCAACGTGTTGAGGTTGGCGAGGTCCTGGCGGGAACGACCGGCGAAGGACTGCCGCAGGCTCAGGTTCCACGCCAGGTAGAGCCCCGCGCCCGTGAGGCCCGCCACCGCCGCGGCCACGTCGCGCGCCCTGCGCGCCGGCACCCACTGCAGCACCATGGACATGAGGGCGGTCTGAACGCATGTGATTGCGAGCACCTGCGCGAATATCAGCGGCACCACTATCACGAAGTAGATGGCGGGCGCGCCCGCGCCGGCGCCGACGCCCAGGATGACCGCAAGAAGAATCGAGCTGATGAGCAGGTTGGCCGCCATCGCCAGGGTTAAACGTGCAGCGAAGATCTCGATCGTCCGCACAGGCGCGAGCGTAAGCAGCAGCAGGTCGCGGCCGACGAAGAACGTCGCGATGACAGTCGGGAACCCGACGACGAGCATCAGCACCGACAGCCCCGTAAAGCCGCCGACGAGCAGCGGGTCGATCGCCGTTGGAAGGAAGTGAGCCGCGCCGGCGCCAAGGCTGAACGCGCCACCGCCGATGAAGATGCCGGCTGCGATCAAGAAGATCGCCAGGAGCGCCAAGCGCGCGGTTCCCCGCTTCATCAGGCGGTGTCGCAGAGCCAGGATCTCGGCGCGCAGGATCGTGCGCGTCCCGATCAACGTGCTCATGCCAGGAGTCGTTCGATGAGCTCTCTTGACTCCGGCCCGGCTGTCAGCTTGAGGAAGAGCTCCTCCAGGCTGGCCTGCTCGCTGCCGGCCTGGGCGCGCAGCTCATCCATCGTCCCTGTCGCGGTGATTCGGCCGCGGTCGATGATGGCGACTCGCCGGCAGAGCGCCTGAGCCACTTCCAGGATGTGAGTGGAGAGCAGCACTGTCGTGCCGCGGCTGGCCAGCTCTTCGAGCAGGTCCTTGACGAGTCGCGCCGACCGAGGGTCCAGTCCGTTCGTCGGCTCGTCGAGCAGAAGCACCGAGGGCTCGCGAATCAGCAGCGACGCCAACCCAATCTTCTGCCTCATGCCGTGGCTGTAAGCCCCGATCAGCTCGCCGTCGCGGTTCGCGAGCTCGAACAGGCCGAGCAGTCGCTCCATTCTCTGTTCGCGTTGCGCACCACGTGGCATCCGATATAGGTCGGCGACGAAGTTGAGGAACTCGCGCCCAGTGAGATGCGGGTGGACGAACGGCTCCTCGTCGAGGTAGCCCATGCGCGCCTTTGCACTAAGAGGGTCTTTCAGAATGTCGATCCCGTCGATCACAGCAGTGCCGGAGGTTGGGGTGAGCAGCCCGCAGAGCATTCGCAATGTGGTGGTCTTGCCTGCGCCGTTAGCGCCGAGAAAGCCGAAGATCTCGCCGCGTTGGACCGCAAAGCTGACGCCGTCGACAGCCGTGACGACCCCGTATTTCTTGACCAGGTGCCTGGCCTCGACGGAGGTGGATGCACCCGGTGCGATCGAGGTCATCGCCAGCACGTTACCGGAAGTGGCGGCTGAGCTCTGATGCGTAACTCCGGCCCAATGAATCGGTGCTGCGAAGTAGCCAATCGCCCAGTCGGCGGGCGCCACGAGGCGGCTCCCGGGAGACCAGCAGCTCCTGCATCAAGCCCTCCAGCTCCTGGTGAGTGAGCACAACGTCGCGCACGAACAAGCCGACGATGTCGCCTAACGCCAACGCCAATCGGGATGGCAGGTGCACGATGCGCGGCCTGCGGCGCACCGCGATCGCGACGTCCTGGACCATCTCGGCGTAGGTGATGATCTCCGGGCCCGCCGCGTCCACCACCACGTTCTCGTTCTGCGCGGCCGCCCAAGTTGCGATCTCCGCGACATCTTCGCCGGCCACGGGCTGCACTCGATAGCGACCCATCTCGGGGATCGCGAAAACCGGCATATTTCGAAGCAGCCACGCGATGTTGTTGATCAGGATGTCGCCGGGACCAAAGATGAGAGTCGGCCTGACGATGGCCCACGGTAGGCCGGATTCGCGAACTATCTCTTCGGTGCGCGCCTTCCCCGCGTAGTAGTCGAGGTGCGAGTCAAGAGAAGGATTGCTGACGCTGATGTGCACCACCTTGCGCACCCCGGCTTCGGCGGCGGCCGACATCAGGATCCGCGTGTTGGCGACCGCGTCGCCGAAACCGACGCCGCCGTGCGGGAAGCGAACCCAATAGCTGTTGTAGAAAACGTCGGCGCCGCGAAGACTCTCGACCAGCGCGGCGCGGTCGGAGAACTTGAGCGGCGCCACGTCGACATCGATCTCTTGCGCCCTTGGGCGCTGAGGGTGGTTGGTGAGGGTGCGGACGCTCCGGCCGTCGTCCAGCAGCTTGCGCGCGATGAAGCGCCCCGTATAGCTGAACGCGCCGGTGACGACATCGAACCCGGGTTCCATCTCTGCGTCAGAACGGAAAACGAGTGAGGTCGTAGGCGAGGGAGCCTGGCTTCACATGGCCCGAAATCACGACACGAGGGCGATGCCGCACGGCTTCTGCTGGATGAACCTCGGGCCGCAGCCCGTTGAAGATCGGAAAGCGCAGCGTGCCGTCGGGGGACCATTCCGAGTAGCGGACGCTGACCACGAGCTCCGGCCGGACCCAGTGGACCGGCTTGGTCATGATCGGGGGCGGCTGCAGAGGTGAGTCCTCCGTGGCGAGGGCCATGAGCGCGTCGTCGACGGCTTTGGTCGCGGCGTCGTCGTAGCCGCCGCCGACCGTGCCGCAAGGCAGCAGACGGCCGTCCTCGTGGTAGCCGACGACCAGTGCGTCGAAGGCCCTCTCACCAGTCCACCCGATGACGACGAAGTCATCCGACTTGACTGCCTTCACCTTGAGCCAGAAGGGACTGCGCTGGCCCGCGACGTAAGGGCTTTGCTTGTGCTTGGCGACCACGCCTTCGAGGCCGCGCTCGAGACACGCTTCGAAGAGCTCGACCCCGTCCTCATCGATGTGATCGGGCACGAAGATGTGGCCGCCGGGCTCCACCGCCTTTTGCAATCGCGCGCGCCTTCTCACCACGGGCTGGCGCATGAGGGGTTTGTCCTCCAGGTAGAGCGCGTCGAAAGCGAGATAGGCGACCGGGATCTGTTCGCGCATCGCCGCGCCGCCGGCCAGGCGCTGGCGCAGGCGGGGGTAGTCCGGGCGCCCGTCGTTGTCGGTGGCGACCAGCTCGCCGTCGATGACGCTGCCGGGCGGGACGCGTTTCGCCGCCGCGATGACCTCGGGCACGTCGGCGGTCAGGTCGTTGAGGCCGCGATCCTGGAGGCGCACGTGGCCGTCGTTGTCGCGAAATACAAGGCAGCGGAGCCCGTCCCACTTGACCTCGAAGAGGTAGTCGGGGGAGCTGAACGGGGCTTCGGCGGAAGCCGCCTGCATCGGTCTGATCTCAGCTGGAAAGCTCTCGAGGGCTATTTGAAGTTGGTCAGGGTCCCCAGTCATACCCTCAGATTAGGGTTAAGAGGCTTTTCTGCGAGCCTTCTTTGCTTCAGCTGCCGGGGCTTCCCTGCCACCTGTCTTCCGTGATTTCTTGGCCTGCTCGACCGACGCACGAAGCGCTTCCATCAGGTCCATCACCTTTGCCGTCTGCGGCTGCGCCGGGGCTTCGATCACCTCGCCATCGATCTTTGCCTGCACCACCTTCATCACCGCTTCCTTGTACTCGTCCTTGTAGCGGGAGGGGTCGAAGGTGTCGGCAAGGCTCTCGATCAGGGCTTTCGCCATCTCGAGCTCTTTGGGGTTGATCTTCACGTCGCCATCGAGGCCCTTGAGGCCTTCCATCGAGCGGATCTCGTCGGGCCAGTTGAGCGTGTTCATGAGCAGGCCGGGTCCGTGCGAGTGCAATGCGGCGAGGTGCTCACGGTCGCGCAGGGCGATTTTCGCGATCGCCATGCGGCCTGTCGTCTCGAGTGCCTTGCGCAGGAGCTGATAAGGCTTCTTGCCCAGCTCCTCGGGCTCCATGTAGTACGCGTTCTTGAAGTAGAGGCCGGGCTCGATGTCGTCGGCGGGCACGAACTCCGTGATGTCGATGCTGTGCGCCGTCGCGAGGGGGAGGTTGTCGAGGTCCTTCTCGTCGATGATCACGTAGCGGTCCTTGCCGACCTCGAAGCCCTTCAGGATCTCGCCGTAGGCGACNNTCGGGGCAGAGCTGGCGGAACGAGACCTTCGCGCTCGACTCCGTCGCGTTATACAGGCGAATTGGTATCGAGACCATTCCGAATGAGACGACGCCTTTCCACATTGATCGCGGCATGTTGGTGAGTTTATAGGTAAAGGCACAGCTGCTGGCTACTTTTCGTAAGCCGCCGTTCCGCTGCATATTAGTCGCGTGCAGTTGGGCGACCTCGAGCTATATCTCCTCATCGCGGGTCACTGGAAGGCGGATGGGGGCCTGATGTTCGGCGTCGTGCCCAAGGTGATGTGGGAGAAGAAACGGGCTGCTGACGGCAACAACATGATCGACATGGCGTGCGTCGGGCTCATCGCGCGGATCGATGGTCGGGTCGTCGTGTGCGAGACGGGCATCGGGACGAAGCTCGATGAGAAGCGGGCTCGGCAGGTGGCGCTGCGCGAACCGGAGGGTTTGCTCCAGTCGTTGCGCAAGGTGGGGATCACGCCGGACGAGGTCGATGCGGTCATCACCACGCATCTTCATTGGGATCATGCGGGTGGATTGACGCGGCGTGATGAGAGGGGAGGGCTCGAGCTGACCTTCAAGAAGGCGCGTCATTTCATCCAGCGGAGCGAGTGGGATTTTGCGCTGCATCCGGACCAGCGCAGCCAGTCGGCGTATTACCACGAGGACTTCACGCCGCTCGCTGATGGCAATCGGGTGGTGGAGCTGCTTGACGGTGACACGGAGGTGCTGCCCGGGGTGCACGTGCGGCATGTGGGCGGTCACACGCCGGGGAGCCAGGTGATCGTTTTTAGGTCGGGGGAGCTGGCCTGCGCGGTGACGGGGGACCTCGTGTGCCAGACCCCGCACCTAAGGGTGCCGTGGACCATGGCCGCAGACCTGGATCCGCTGCGCGTGCTGGAGCAGAAGGCGCGGTTGTTCGAGGAGGCGGAGCGGCATCGGTGGCTGCTGGTGCTGAGCCATGAGCCGGATCAGCCCGCGGGGTACCTGGAAGAGGGGGGGCGGTGGACTCCGGAGCCGAGGCTGGCATGAGGATGAGGAGCGCGGATGGGTCGGTGGCTGACGCGGTGCGCGCAGCAAATGGCGTGTGGTGACGGGGCTGGGAAGAGGTGTTCCGGGGATGTTTGTCAGTCGCTAGCGCCTTGCCCGCGGGTAGGCGACCTTTGGTTTTGCCCTACGGCCGGAGCGTGACGGGATCGTCGCGCACCTGTCCGACGTCCTGGCCCTTAGCGCTGCCGACATTGCCCGAAAGCTGCAGCTTCCGGTCTCCGAGGTGCTCGGGCGGCTGACCGCCCTCGAGCTGGACGGCGCTGTGCGCCGTCAGGAGGCCGGTTATGTACGGGCATTGCGTCGAGGCCAAGAACGGGCGTAGGATTGCCCGCCCAGAAGCCGGTCAGGGAAGAAACAGGGCCGGCTGGGTATATAGAGGAGCGAAGTGCCGGAAGGATTGATCATCGTCGAGTCGCCCGCCAAGGCGAGGACTCTGAAGCGGTTTCTAGGGGACCGTTTCGACGTTCTTGCCTCGATGGGCCACGTCCGCGACCTGCCCGGCAACGAGCTCGCGGTCGACGTGGAAGCCGGCTTCAAACCCCATTACGAGGTGGTGGAGAGCCGCAAGAAGACCATCGGCGAGCTTCGCACCGCTTGCAAGAACGAGCGCGAGGTGATCCTCGCCTCCGACCCCGATCGGGAAGGGGAGGCGATCGCCTGGCACCTGTCGGAGGTACTCAAGCTGCGCTCACCCAAGCGGATCGAGTTCCACGAGATCACGGCCGAGGCGGTGCGCCGCGCCCTCGAATCGCCGCGGGAGATCGACATGCGGCTCGTCAATGCCCAGCAGGCGCGCCGGGTCGTCGACCGTCTGGTCGGCTACCGATTGAGCCCGTTCCTCTGGAGCAAGGTGCAGAAGGGGATCGGCGCAGGCCGGGTCTCGTCGGTTGCGCTGCGCCTGGTTGTAGACCGCGAGGAGGAGATCCGAAAGTTCGTCCCGGTCGAGTCGTGGACGATCGATGTCGAGCTCGCAAAGCAGAAGGCTGAGCAGCACTTCTTCGCTCGGCTCAACCGTTTGCGCAACGAACCGGCCGAGGCCGACGCCAATGGCGAAGCGAACGGAGAAGGCGAGACCAAGGCCGACACCAAGATCGTGGTCAGGACCGAAGCCGAAGCCCAGGAGATCGTGCGGACGCTCGAAGGCGCGAGCTACAAGGTCATCGGCGTCGAGAAGAAGCGCCGCACCAAGAGCTCCTATCTGCCTTACATCACCTCGACGCTGCAGCAGGATGCTTCGAGCCGGCTGCGTTTTGCGCCTCGCCGCACCATGCGCGTGGCCCAGGACCTCTACGAAGGTATCGAGCTCGGGGACGAAGGCTCGACGGGTCTGATCACCTATATGCGTACCGACTCGACGCGCATCTCGCCCGAAGCCGAGGCCAAGGTCAAGGCTTGGATCAACGAGAAGCACGGGGACAAGTACATCGGTGGGCCGCGGACCGGCAAAGTGAGCCCAGGTGCGCAGGATGCGCACGAGGGCATCAGACCGACTGACGTCAACCGGACCCCCGAGTCTGTACGCCAGTACCTCAGCCCGGACCAGCAGAAGCTCTACGAGCTCATCTGGCGACGATTCGTGGCCAGCCGGATGGCGCCCGCCGTTTACGACCAGACACAGGTCGAGATCGAAGGCGGCGAGCACGTGTTCCGTGTGACCGGTTCGGTCCTCGCGTTCGATGGTTTCTACAAGGTGTGGGAGCGCGACGAGAAAGAGGAGCCGGACCTGCCCCAGATGGCGGAGGGCGAAGACCTCGACTACCACGGCCTCAAGCCGGAGCAGCACTTCACCCAGCCACCTCCGCGCTACTCCGAGGCGACGCTCATCAAGGAGCTCGAGCAGCGCGGTATTGGGCGACCTTCAACGTATGCCCCGATCGTCGAGACGATCAAGGACCATGGCTACGTCGAGATCAAGGAACGGCGCCTGCACCCGACGCGGATTGGCGAGGCCGTGAACACCATCATGGTCGAGCACTTCAAAGTGATCTCGGACGACGACTACACGGCGACGCTCGAGAAGCGACTCGACGAGGTCGAGAGCGGCAACCAGGAATGGGTGCCTGTTGTCAGCGACTTCTACGGGCCGCTGCAGAAGATGCTCACGGAGGCCGAGGAGGCCATGCCTTCCGACACGGACGAGGTTTGTCCGCTGTGCAAGGAAGGCCACCTTGTTAACAAGGCAAGTCGTTACGGTCCGTTCCTCGGATGCTCGCGGTACCCGAAGTGCAAGTACCGCCGCGCCCTCACCCCGAATGGCGAGCTGCCTGAGCCCAAGCTGTTGGACGAAGCGTGCCCCACCTGCGGCAAGCCGCTGCAGCTGCGCACGGGTCGGTTTGGCGAGTTTGTCGGCTGCTCCGGCTATCCGGATTGCAAGTACATAAAGAAGGACGCGGCGCAGGCCGAGAAGCTCACGGGCGAGAAGTGCCCAATGTGCGGAGAAGGCAACGTCGTCGAGCGAACCGGACGGTTTGGTCCGTTCGTCGCTTGCTCGCGCTACCCGGAATGCAAGTACCGGGCCAACATCGGCAAGGACGGCAAGCCGAAGGAGGGCCCCAAGCTGCTGGACGAGCCATGTCCGATCTGCGGCAAGCCGCTCATGGAGCGACGCGGACGCTACGGCATGTTCAAGTCCTGCTCGGATTATCCGAAGTGCCCAGGACCGAAGGGCGTCAAGAAGGTCGAAGCCTAGATCGACGTCGGCCTATAGAGTGATGCCACCGATGCGAACAACGGCGGCCCTGGCGGTGATGCTGTTGGCCATTTCATGCGGCGGGAACACGGGCCACAGTCCAAGCCCTGCTGCGTCAGGGGGCGCGACTACTAGTCCCGCAGCCTCGCCCTCCGGCAGTCCGGCGGTTGCGAGCTATGGCCTTCTCCTGTCCGCCGGGACCCTCGAGATGATCACGCCGGCCGGCACGATCGCTGCGCACGCCACAGTCGCTGCGCCCTCGGTGCACACCTGCGGGCAGAGCACTGGGGCGGTGCTGCAGCCGCCGGTGAGCGCCACAGACGACAAGGTCTTCTATCGCGACGGAAACACCAAGATCAAATTCCTGACTCCCGATGGAAAGACGGGAGATGTGACGACGGTGCCAGGCAGCGCCACCACAGTCAGCTTCTTCTCGGTAAGTCCCGACGACCAGCGCATCGCGGTGCTTGTAGAGGACCTGTCGCCGGCAAGCACCATCAAGCTCTCGCTCTACGTCGAGGACTTGATCGGCCACACCAACCACTCGGTGATCTATACGAACACCGTTCCGAAGTTCAAAAACGCGACCACGCTGTGGCCGATGGGCTGGCATAACGGCCTGCTTGCGTTGGCGGTCTTCCCGCCCTGCACCTTCGAGCCCGCCGGCATCGCGCCCCTGGAGTGGCACGTCGCAAACGCAGCGACAGCGGTGCGCGTGGCGAAGATCGGCAACCCGTGCATCCCGAGCTACTGGCCCTCTCCGGCCGGGTTGGCTTGCATCGATCAGGTCACTCACCAGGGAATCGTCTACAACTGGGGCGCCAGCTTTATCACCAGCCAGCCTGCGGACCCTGCTGACAGGCAGTCGGGCCTGTCGCCAGGCGGAGTGAGCGTTTTCTTCTCGCCCGGCGCAGGCATCGGCGCCCCCTCGCCGGTGACCCACATCTTCACGAGGGGAGCAGGTGGTCCCTTCGCTACGGCGGCGGGTCATAACGCCTGCCTGTGGATTGATGAGGACCATCTACTGGCGCCAGATGCCGTCATCGGGTTCCCCTCGCTGAAGATCGGTTCGGCGCCAAGCCAGGTGCCGACGACGATAACCGCGCTGCCCGCCAGCGGCCAGTGCGCCGGCCGGTTTCCCGGCGGACTGTAGCGGGTATGATGTCTTAGCCAGTCCATTCGACTGAGTTAGCACGCCCGGGGCAAGACCCCTGTCCTTCGCAAGAAGGCCGGAACCGGGCGGAAGTTCAACAGGGAGGCAATCGAACGTGGCTCAAGTAACGCTCAAACAGCTGCTCGAGGCCGGTGTCCACTTCGGACATCAGACCAGCCGCTGGAACCCAAAGATGCGCGCCTATATCTTCACGGCGCGCAACGGCATTCACATCATCGACCTGCAGAAGACGGTGCGGCTCCTCGACGAAGCCTGGGATTTCACCCGCAGCGTCGCGGCGAGCGGCAGACCCGTCCTGTTCGTCGGTACCAAGAAGCAGGCCCAGGAAACGATCCAGACCGAGGCCGCGCGCTGCGGCATGTACTTCGTCAACCGGCGCTGGATGGGTGGGATGCTCACCAACTTCAGCACCGTGAAGAAGAGGATCGAGCGGCTGCAGGAGCTGCGGAAGATGCAGCAGGAAGGTGCCTTCGAGACGATGTCCAAGAAAGAGGCCAAGCGCCTCACGGACGAGCTGGACCGCTTGATGTTCCATTTCGACGGCATCGCCGACATGAAGCGGTTGCCTGGCGCCCTCTATGTGGTCGATCCGCGCAAGGAGCACATCGCAGTCACGGAGGCCAACCGGCTGAAGATCCCGGTGGTGGCGATCACCGACTCCAACTGCGACCCCGACTTGATTACTTACGTGATCCCCGGCAACGACGACGCGATCCGCGCGGTCAAGCTGTTGACGGCCAAGATCGCCGACGCTTGCCAGGAGGGCCGTCAGGAGGCCCAGGCGCGCGGCGAGATCCTGCCCGAGGTGGAGGAGCGCGAGTTCCTCGAGACACCGCGGTACGAGGAGATCGAGGAGTTCCTCGAGGACGAGGACGATTTCCTGCCGACTGTCTCCGAGGAGGAGTTCAGCGGCCGGACCGCCGACGACGAGGAGCCTCGCTAGTGGCCAAGGTTTCGATGGAGCTCGTCAAAAAGCTCCGTGAGATGTCGGGCGCGGGCATGCTCGATTGCAAGAACGCGCTCGAAGAGGCCGATGGCGACCTCGACAAAGCGTTCACGATCCTGCGCGAGAAGGGCATTGCAAAAGCTGTAAAGAGGGCAGGACGCGCCACGGGCCAGGGCGTCGTCGAGGCTTACCTGCACAAGCTGGGCAACGACTTCCCGCCCCAGGTCGGGGTGCTGGTTGAGGTTGACTGCGAAACGGACTTCGTTGCCAAGGGCGAGGACTTTCGCAAGCTGGCGAAGGAGCTCGCGCTGCAGATCGCGGCGACAAGTCCTCGGTGGGTATCTCGCGACGAGGTGCCGGACGAGGTGCTGGTCGCGGAGCGTGCTGTGTTCGAGGCCAAGGCCCAGCAGGACGGGAAGCCGGAGCAGGTCATCCCGAAGATCGTGGAGGGCCAGGTCGAGAACTTCATCAAGGAGAACTGTCTGCTCGAGCAGCCGCACTGGCGCGACCCGAAGACCACGGTCCAGGATCTGATCGCCGAGAACATCTCCAAGCTGCAAGAGAACATCGTCGTGCGCAGGTTCGCCAGATACAACGTCAGGGAGGCATGATCGACGCGCATTGAGCGAGATGGTCGATCGTTCGCCAAAGTACAACCGAGTCCTGCTCAAGTTGAGCGGCGAGGCACTTGGCGGAGCACGCGATTACGGCATCGACCTCTCCGTCGTCCAGACGATCGCCGGGCAGGTGAAGCGGGTGCACGAGATGGGCGTGCAGATCGCGCTGGTCGTCGGTGGGGGCAACATCTTTCGCGGTATGGCCGCGAGCGAGCTGGGCTTCGACCGTGCCACTGGCGACTACATGGGCATGCTGGCGACGGTGATCAACGCGCTGGCGCTTCAGGATGCCCTGGAGCGGATCGGGATACCCGCGCGCACGATGACCGCGATCCAGATGCCACAGGTCGCTGAGCCGTATATCCGCCGGCGCGCCGTGCGCCACCTCGAGAAGGGGAGGGTCGTCATCCTGGCTGCGGGCACCGGCAACCCGTACTTCACGACCGACACCACCGCGGCCCTTCGTGCCGTGGAGATCGAGGCTGACATCATCCTCAAGGCGACCAAGGTCGACGGCGTATACACCGCCGACCCGAAACTAGACCCGACGGCAGTCAAGCTCGACCACCTCGACTATCTCGAGGTGCTCAACCGCGGCATCGAGGTGATGGACAACACGGCCGTCACACTCTGCATGGACAATGACGTTCCAATCCTGGTGTTCAACCTTTTGATTCCTGGCAACATCGAGCGCGTGATCCTCGGCGAGGAGATCGGCACCCTGGTCGGAGCGGCAAAATGATCGATCCCATCCTTCGCGATGCCGAGTCGAAGATGAGCAAGTCGGTCGACCACTTCGCAACCGACCTGGCGACGATCCGCACCGGTCGGGCCAACCCGGCGCTGATCGACAAGATCATGGTGCCCTATTACGGGACGCCGACGCCTCTCAACCAGCTCGCACAGATCAGCGCGCCAGAGCCGCGGCTGCTGATCGTGCAGGTCTACGACAAGAGCCAGATCGGGGCGATCGAAAAGGCGCTGCGGACCGGCGACCAGGGCCTCAATCCCGCGAGCGACGGCCAGGTCATCAGGGTGCCGATTCCGCCGCTGACCGAGGAACGCCGCCGGGAGTTCGTGAAGCTCGTGAAGCAGAAGGCCGAGGAGGCGCGAGTCGCCATCCGTAACATCCGGCGCGACGAGATCCACCGCGTCGACCAGCTGTCGAAGGAAGGCGGCGTGGCTGAGGACGAGGCGAAGCGAGGGCAAACGCGGCTGCAGAAGGTGACCGAAGGCCAAATCGAAAAGGTCGACGCGATTGCCGCACGGAAAGAAGCGGAGGTCATGGAGGTCTAGGACCGCAGCCGTACACGTGGGTACGCTTTAGGCCCTTGGACCCAGCAGTTCCTACTCATATCGGGATCATCATGGACGGGAACGGCCGGTGGGCCCACCAGCGCGGCCACCCCGCCAGCTTCGGCCACCGGGCCGGCGTCCGAGCCATCAAGAGGGTCCTCCAGGGCTGCGAGGACCTTGGGGTCAAGGTGCTCTCGGTATATGCCTTCTCGACCGAGAACTGGTCGCGTCCTCGCGCCGAGGTCCGCGCCCTGATGAGGCTCTTCCACGAGACCATGCAACGCGAGATCGACGAGATGCACAGGCGGGGCGTGCGCATCGTGGTCAGCGGCCGGCGTGACGAGCTGTCGTCCAAAATGCGCGAGCGCATCGACGAGGCGATGGAGCGCACGGCGCGCAACAAGGGAGGCGTGCTGAACGTATGCCTCAACTACGGAGGCCGCGCCGAGATCGTCGACGCGGTGCGTAAGCTGATCGAGGAAGGGTTGAGCGCTGGTGAAGTGGACGAAGCTGCCATCACGGCTCGGCTCTACATCCCCGACCTCCCGGAGCCCGACCTCATCATCCGCACCGCGGGAGAAAGCCGCGTCAGCAACTTCCTCCTCTGGCAGTCCGCCTACTCGGAAATGCTGGTGAGCGAGACGCTGTGGCCCGACTTCGACGTCCCGGATCTCAAGGCCGCTATCGCCGACTTCGGCGCGCGGGTCAGGAAGTTTGGCGGACGTCCCGAGGCTGCGACAGGATGACGATGGAGTCTCGGCTCTTTCCAACCGGCTGGAAACCGAGTCCTTTGCTCGTCCGAATCCTCAGCGCGTTTGTGCTCCTCGCGATCGTGATCGGCGCGATCTACATCGGCATCTACGGCGCCTATGCGCTGGTCGTCGTGCTCGCCGGCCTGGCGCTTTGGGAGTTTCGAAACCTGTCCGAGGGTATGGGCTCGCGCGCGCCCAGCTGGCTGCTTTTTCCTCTCGGCGCCTTCTTCGCCTTCAGCGGCACGGTGCTCAAGCAGGTCGACGTCAACCTGGTCCTGGCCGTGACCCTGGTCGGCGGCCTTGCCGCTTTCCTTTTCGTGCCCGGCAGGCGCCAGGGACTCGGCCGGTGGGCGATGGGCCTGGCGGGAGCCATCTACATCGGCATGCCTTTCAACTATTACCTGGTCCTCTACTCGTCGAAGTCGCACGGCATGGTCTGGGCGCTCTTCATCATCTTCGCGGTGGTGGCCAATGACGCAGCGGCGCTGCTTGTCGGCAGCAGGATCGGGCGCCGGCCGTTCTTCCCTGCGATCAGCCCGCGCAAGACGCTCGAGGGCGCTGTCGCCGGGGTGGTTGGAGCCGTAATCGTCATGTTCGTCGGAGTCTCATTGATCATTGGTCTCAGGCCAATCCACGCAATCGCGATCGGGATTCTGGTCGGCGTCAGCGCCCAGATCGGTGATCTTGTGGAGTCCCAGATGAAGCGCATCGCCGAGGTCAAGGACTCGTCGAACCTCATCCCAGGACACGGCGGCGTTCTCGACCGCCTCGANNGGGCAGCAGACCCTCGACGTCATCGACCGCAATCCCGCCCGCCTGCGATTGTTCGGGCTGACCGAGGGCCGCCGGTCGGCCAAGCGCACCGCGGAGTACCTCATCCAGGGCCAGGCCGGGGAAGCGGACTTCGACGCACGGGTCGAGGCCATGGTCACGGACCCGCGCTGCGACCTCGTGCTCGTCGCCATCCCAGGCGCTCGCGCGCTCGCGCCCACCCTCCACGCACTGAAAGCCGGCAAGGAGGTCGCGCTGGCGACGAAGGAAGTCCTCGTCATGGCAGGTTCGCTCGTGATGAAGGCCGCCGGGCAGCGTGGCATTAGGCCCGTTGACTCCGAGCACAGCGCCATATGGCAGTGCCTTTGGGGCGAGAGTCGGGACAGCGTCCGCCGCCTGATTCTCACCGCCAGCGGTGGACCGTTCTGGGCGCACCCCAACCTCGACCTGGACCAGGTGACGCTGGAAGAGGCGCTGAATCATCCCCGCTGGTCAATGGGCCCCAAGGTGACGATCGACTCCGCGACGCTGATGAACAAGGGGCTGGAGGTGATCGAGGCCCACCACCTGTTCGACGTGGCGCTCGAGCGGATCTCTGTCGTCATCCACCCGCAGAGCGTCGTGCATTCGATGGTGGAGTTCGTCGACGGTTCTCTCAAGGCACAGCTCGGCCGCCCGGACATGAGGCTGCCGATCTCCGTCGCGCTCGGCTACCCGGACCGGCTGGCCGATGTCGTTCCCCCAACCGTGGTCGAGGAGCTCGAAGCCCTGGACTTTCATTCCCTCGACGAGGAGCGCTTCCCCAGCGTCGGCCTGGCGCGTGAGGCGGCGCTCAAGGGCGGAGGCCGCCCCGCGGTGCTGAACGCCGCCAACGAAGAGGCCGTCAACGCCTTCCTCTCGGGCGCCATTCCATTCAGCGGGATCGTCCGCGCGGTCGAAAGAGCCCTCCATGCATTTCCGGGCACCGGGGATTCGCTGCAGGAGATCCTGGAGGCCGACCGTTGGGCGAGGGAGTACGTAAAAGTCAAGTCCGGTAGGCTGAAGACGTGAGCACACTGCTCTACTGGCTCCTGACCGCCGTCGGCATCTGCGGGATGTTTCTGATCCTGATCGCACCCCACGAGGGCGGCCATTTCCTGGCGGCCAAGCTGTTCAAGGTGCGCGTGATCGAGTTCTCGGTTGGCGCCGGCCCGAAGCTGATTTCGTTCGTGCGCGGCGGCACCATGTATGCGCTTCGGGCGTTCCCGATCCTCGGGTACGTCCGCATGGGCGGGATGGAGGCAGGCGACTTCGACGAGCCGAACGGGTTCCACTCAAAGCATCCCGTGCAGAGGATCGGGATCCTTTTCGCGGGGCCGCTGGCCAACTTCCTGATCGCCATGCTCCTGATCACCGGTTTCGAGCTGACGCAGCTGAATGACGACCCCGGCAAGATCCAGCGGGTCCTGGCGGGCACGCCCGCAGCGGTGGCGGGCCTCCAGGTCGGCGACAGCGTCCGTAGCGTGAACGGCAAGCCCGTGACCGCGCCGGGATTCATCTCGGCCGAGGAGAACGCCCACCCAGGGCAGCCCCTGGTGCTGTCGGGCGTCCACCCTGACGGGAAGCCTTTCATGGTCACAGTGACGCCGACCTGCACCACGACGGCCCCTGTCGTTTGTTTGATCGGCGTCGGGGTCGCTCCCAGGGTACTCACAGTGCAAACGGCCGTCCAGGACGGCGTCACGTTTCCATTCGTGGCGGTCAATAGCATCGTCCAGGGGATTCACGCCCTGGTCTCGGGCCAGGTCAAAGGCGGCCTGTTCGGCCCTCAAGGTCTGACCGGTCCGATCGGCATCGGCGCGATAACGGCGGAATCCGTGAGCCAGGGCCCTCCGACCTACATCTTCCTGGTCGCGCTGCTCTCGGTCGCCCTCGGGTTCACCAACCTGCTGCCGCTTCTGGCCCTCGACGGCGGCCGGATCGTGATCGTGGTCATCGAGTGGATCCGGCGCAGGCCGTTCGACCGGGACATGGAGATGAACTTCCAGCGCTGGGGCCTGGTGGCATTGCTCGCCCTGGCGGCGATCATCAGCTTCCTCGACATCCAGCGTCTCGCCGCGGGCCAGTTCACGGGTATCCACTGATGGTTCCACGACGTAAATCCATACCCGTCAACGTCGGGGGTGTCGTGATCGGAGGCGCCGCGCCAATCGCCGTGCAGACGATGACCAAGACCGACACGCGCGACGTCAAGGCCACGCTCCGCCAGATCCATGAGCTGAAAGAAGCGGGCTGCGAGATCGTGCGCCCGGCGGTGCCCGACCGCGAGGCAGCCGAAGCATTGAAGGAAATCGTCAAGGGCTCGCCGCTCCCCGTCATCGCCGACATCCATTACGACCACACCCTCGCGCTGCTGGCATTAGAAGCCGGCGTGCACTGCCTTCGCTTGAACCCCGGCAACATCCCCGACCGCGACAAGGTGATCAAGGTGGTCACCGCGGCCAAGGAGCGCCAGATTCCGTTTCGCATCGGCGTCAACGCGGGCTCGCTTCCCGAAGAGGTCCACAAGACGATGCGGGAGGAGCACCACATCGACCGTGACAACCGCGAACAGACCGCAGACCGCATGGTCGAGGTTGCGCTCGGTCACTGCAAGATCCTCGAGGAGCTCGACTACGGACCGGGCTTCATCAAGGTGTCGTTGAAGGCGACCGATGTCTGGACGAACATCATGGCCAACCGCAAGTTCGCGGCGCTTCGGCCGTATCCGATCCACCTTGGCGTGACCGAATCGGGTCCAGTGGAGGCCGGCAGCATCCGCAGCGCCGTGGGCATGGGCATCCTGCTCAGTGAGGGTATCGGCGACACGATTCGTGTCTCGCTTGCGACGTCCGATCCGCGCGAGGAGATCCGCGTCGCGCACGAGATCCTGAAGACGCTCGCGATCCGAAACGAGAGCGCGACTCTCGTCGCCTGCCCGACGTGCGGAAGGCTTGAGTACGACATGGTCCCGATGGTGAAAGCGGTCGAGGCCCACATCGCCAGGCTGAAGATCCCGATCACGGTCGCCGTTATGGGTTGTGTCGTTAACGGACCCGCTGAGGCACGACATGCGGACATCGGCGTGACCGGCGGACGCGGCAAGGGCGTCATCTTCAAGAAGGGCAAGCTCTTCAAGACAGTGCCCCAGGAGGAGCTGCTGCCCGTGCTGCTTGCCGAAATCGACGCGATCGCCGCTGAACGCGTCGGATGAAAGAGGTCGCTGAAGAGCAGCAGGACTTCGTGAAGGACATCACCAAGATGTCCGCCGATTTCGACCGCTGGTATACGGACGTCGTCCGCAAGGCAGAGCTGGCCGACTGGTCGGGAATTCGGGGCATGATGGTCGTCCGCCCTTATGGGTGGGCGATGTGGGAGGCGATCCAGCGGGCCTTCGACGACATGATCAAAGAAAGCGGCCACGAGAACTGGGCCTTTCCGCTCCTGATCCCGCGCGAATACCTGATGAAAGAAGCCGAGCACGTCGAGGGCTTCGCACCCGAGGTCGCGTGGGTGACGAGGGCCGGCTCGGGCAACGAGGAGCTCGAGGAGCCGCTGGCGGTCCGGCCCACCTCCGAGACCATCATCGGGTCGCTGATCAAGCGGTACATCCAGAGCCACCGCGACCTCCCCAAGCTGACCAACCAGTGGAACAGCGTGGTGCGGTGGGAGATGCGATCGCGGCTCTTCCTGCGATCGCGCGAGTTCTGGTGGCAGGAAGGCCATACGTTCCACGCCAACGCTCAAGAGGCGATGGACGAGGTGGACCTGATCCTGGGCTACTACCGCGATATCGCGCAGGAGTGGCTCGCGGTGCCTGTGCTGGCCGGGAAGAAATCGCCTGCTGAGACTTTTCCGGGTGCCGTCTACACGCTCACACTCGAAGGATTGATGCGCGACGGGATGGCCCTTCAGATGGGGACGTCCCACTACTTCGGCCAGAACTTCGCGCGCGCCTACGACATCTCGTTCTCCAATAAGGAAAACGAGCGGGAGCTGTGCTACTCGACGTCATGGGGCATCAGCACCCGACTGGTTGGCGCGCTGGTCATGGCCCACGGCGACGATTCGGGGCTCATCGTGCCTCCGAAGGTGGCGCCGATCCAGGTCGTGATCGTTCCGATCTTCAGGGATGCGGAGAGCCGGGCCAAGGTCGAGCGCTTCATCGGTGGGTGGATCGGTGAGCTGAAGGCTGCAGGCATCCGGCACCGCGTCGATTGGCGCGACGAGAGGCCGGGCGACAAGTACGCGCACTGGGAGATGAAGGGAGTGCCGCTGCGTCTCAACGTGGGTGGCCGCGACGCCGACGCCGGACAGGTCGAGCTGGTCGACAGGCTTTCGCGCCAGCGCCGCCCCCTTCCGGTTGCAGGTATCGGCGCGCGGCTTGCGGACGAGCTCGCCTCATTTCAGAAGGCCCTGTTCGAGCGGGCGCAGAGCTTCCTCAATGAGAACACCTTCGAGATGTCGACGCTGGCCGAGGTTGTCGCGCACTTCAAGAAGGGCGTGGGCTTCGTGTGGGTGCCGTGGTGCGGCGATGCCGAGTGTGAGGCCCGCATCAAGGCCGAGGCGGGCGGGGTGACGGTTCGCACCATCGACCCCGACGAGAAGGCTTCTGGAAAGTGCCTGGTCTGCGGCAAGCCGGCCAAGCATCGAGTCGCTTTGGCGCGAGCGTATTGACCTAGGCGGTCGGGTTCTCGAACGTTCCGATCGCCGGCGCGTCCTTGTAAAGGTTTTCCTGCGAGATGACTTTCAGGCTGCCATTGTGCGCAGCGTCGAGCACTGCCTCTGCCACATCCGGGTGGAAGTGCGTGCCCGCCCCCGCCCGTACCTGCTCGACCGCGACCTCGAGCGACATCGCCTTGCGGTATGGGCGGTCGGAGGTCATTGCATCAATCGCGTCGGCGGCGCTGGCGATCCACACGAAGATAGGAAGCTCGTCGCCCTTCTTGCGATCGGGGTAGCCCTTGCCGTCGAAGCGCTCGTGGTGCGAGAGCACGATCTCCAGCTCATGGGTGAGCACCTTCAATCTTTTGAGGATGTTGAACCCGGTGACAGGGTGCTCTTTCATCTTCGCGAACTCGGCGTCGGTCAGCTTGCTCGCCTTGGTTAGGATCGCATCCGGCACCCTGATCTTCCCGATATCGTGGAGCATGCCTCCGCGCTTGAGCCTTTCCCACGCGTGTTGGTCCGTGGGCGCGTACTTCATCTGGCGGGCGATCATGAGCGCGTACTCCGTGACCCGCTGGGAGTGGCCTGCCGTGTACGGGTCGCGCTCGTCGACGGCCGCTGCGAGCGCCTCGAGGGAAGACAGGAAACCCTCCTGGTTTTCCTTGACGAGGCGGGCGTTTTCGATGGTAACTCCCGCCTGCGCGGCCAGCTCTGTGACCAGGTTCATATGATCAGGCGTGAACACGTGGCCGAGCTGGTAGTTGGCCAGGAAAAGCACGCCGGTGGACTTGCCGCGCAACGTGATCGGAACGCACAGCACAGCGCGCGGGTTGAGCGGGCTTTCGTTGATCGTGCCCGTTCCCTGCTCCATCGCCCCCATGAACGGCTTTCCAGACGCCAGGACCTCCTGACAGATGTCGCCGCCGAGCTCGCCAAGAGCGAGCTTTTCGGCAGTCGTCGATTCGGTCCCGAACGCGGCTTTCAGCACCAGCCTGCCCGAATCGTCGAGGGCCAGGCACCCGATCTGCGCGCTCGACGCTTTGGCCGCGCCCTCCAGCACCTTGTTAAGCACCTGGTTCAGATCGTTGGTGGAGGTCGCGGCCTGGAGCGCCTCCTGCAGGTTGCGAAGCTCCCAGACGTCTCGCTGGCTGTTGTCGTATCGCTCCGCGTTCCTGACCGCGACGACGCCCTGGTTGCCCAGGGTCGCGAGCACCCGCTGGTCGTCGGCCGTCCACTCCCGCTTTTTCACGTCGAAGACCGAGAGCGTTCCCCACAGGTGGCCGTCCTCCAGCATCGGCATGGAGATGGCCGCATGCAGCCCGAAGTGGGTGAGGTCGGGCGGCGACTGAAGCTCAGGGCTCTGGCTGAGGTCTGGCACCGCTATGGGCTGCCCGCTCAGCATCACCGCCCCGATCAAGCCCTGGCCGTTCTGCACGACCAGGTCGTCGACAGTGGAGGGGAGACCCAGCGACATGATTGTGGCCTGGCTCCCGTCGGTGCTGGTCCTGGTCAGCAACCCCGCGCTGGCGGCGGTGACGCGCACTGCGGTCTCCAGGGTCTTCTGTTTGAGCACCTCGGAGCCCTGCGTGACAGTGGTGAGCGCCTGCGACACCTCCCCCAGCGCGTCGAGGGCGGTGTCCAGCTTGGAGGCTTGCCCGGTGACCACCGAAAGGATCCGGGAGTTCTCGACGGCGACGCCCGCCATCGATCCCAGCTCGTCGAGGGCGGCGATGTCGCGCTGGTTGAACCCCGTGGTACCGTTCCGGCCCAGGCAGATCGCGCCGAAGACACCGTCACTGCCCCGGATTGGCGTGAGCGCCTCGTTGGTGGTGCCGCCCTCGGAGCTCGGGATGAGCCCGCTGAGAATGCCCTCGTCGACAGTGACATAGCTGCGCAACACGGTCTCGCCATCGCGCACCTTCGCCAGCGGACCTGCGATCGGAAGGGGGCCGCCCGATCCGCCGAGCACCACGTATGTGTTGTCGGCCTGGAACAGGGCGACGCTGCCGGCGTCGTAGCGGATCACCTGCTTTCCCTTGTCGAGAACCAGGTCGAGCACCTCCCGCATCGATTTGCCCGAAGCTTCCTTCACGAGCTCGTTCATCAACGAGTATCGCGCAGACTCCTTCCGCGAGAGCGCCACAGCGTGGGCGCTTGCCAGCTGCGCTCCAGCGCGCAGGGTCAGCGTTCGGGCCAGCCGCCGGTCATCGTCGGTGAAGCCCCCCGGCTTGTTGCCGAGCAATACGAATCCACCGACGTGCTCCCCGATTGGCATTGGCACCGCCATCAGGCTCTCGACATGGAGGTCCTCCGGGAGATAGTGGGCCAGCTCCCGCAACCCGCTGTCATCTCGCCCGACGAACTCCTGGCCCGCCTCCATCGCCGCGGTCAGCGGGCCGGCCCCACCAGGTACGCGGTTGACTGGCTGCGGATGCAGGCGTTCGAGGCCAATGCCAGGTGGCTGAGGCACGAACTGCTTGCCGTCAGGCGACGCGAGAAAGTAGCAGGCGAACGCCGAGCCGATCTGGTGGGCGATGTTCGCGGTCAGCGCCGCCACGTCTCCGGGCGGGGCCGCGCTGTCGGCGTCCGAGGTCGCGGCCATGAACGCGCGATGCTTCTCTTCGAGCTGCACGTTCAGCCGCTTCATGTCGTCCAGCTGGCCCCGCATAGCCTCGGTGAAGCTGCGATAGGCAAGGCTGCCGGCAAAACCGCCGAGAGCCAGCAGCGCCAGGCCGACCACGTCGACGAAATCGAACTGCGGGGTGATCACTGACACGACGAGGGCGGCGATGGCCAGCGGGACCGCAATCGTCCAGGTCCTGTTCAAGGCGCCCGCCACCAGAGCAAGCAGCCCGGCGATCGCGGCCAGCAGGGCCGCCTGCCCGACCCGACCGTTGACGTTGAGCGTGGCGCCGGCCAGGATCAGGATCGCGGTGGCGGCGGAGAGGGCGATTCGGGTGACAAACGTTGCTCGATCGGAATTCATGTAGCCGGCTAAGTCTAGGCAGGGGGACCGGGATGGGGCCTCCCCCAAACCTCTCCTAAACTTCTGTTCGAGTGACCACGTGACAGTTTCAGAGCTTCTGCGCATCGCCGACCACCTCGAGGCCCCGGATCGGGAGATCGTGAAGAGGGCATATGAGCGCGCGGCCAAAGCGCACACGGGTCAGCGCCGGTTGTCAGGCGAGGACTACGTCAATCACCCGATGGAGGTCGCGGCGATCCTCGCCGACCTCGAGCTCGACGCGGCCACCATCGCAGCCGCCCTACTCCACGACACCGTCGAGGACACCGCGCTCACCGCCGAGGAGGTAGAGAAGGAGTTCGGCCCTGAGGTGGCCAGGCTGGTCGAAGGGGTCACGAAGCTTGGCCGCCTTTCGCTCCGGTCCGACCAGCAGCAGCAGGCGGAGAACATCCGCAAGATGATGGTCGCGATGGCGGAGGACCTGCGGGTCGTCCTCATCAAGCTCGCCGACCGGCTGCACAACATGCGCACGTTGGAACCGCTGGCGGATGTCAAGCGACGCAAGATCTCTCGCGAGACCCTCGACATCTATGCGCCACTCGCGCACCGGCTCGGTATCGGCCAGGTCAAATGGGAGCTCGAGGACCTCGCGTTCCGTTACCTCGAGCCCGAGGCTTACGACGAGGTCGCAAAGCGGATCTTTCGCAAGCGTGGCGATCGCGAGGCGCTGGTGTCGGACCTGCGCGAGATCCTCGCGCGTGAGCTCGAGACCGTCGGCATCACCGCCGAGATCACCGGCCGGCCGAAGCACATCTATTCGGTGTGGCAAAAGATGACCAGGGAGAACAAGGACTTCACGGAGATCTACGACCTGTCGGCGATCAGGGTGCAAGTCGACAGCGTGCGCGACTGCTACGGGGTGCTCGGCATCGTCCACTCTCTCTGGAAGCCGGTACCCGGCCGTTTCAAAGACTACGTCGCGATGCCCAAGTCCAACGGCTACCAGTCGCTTCACACGACTGTCATCACCCACACCGGTGAGCCGATTGAAATCCAGATCCGCACCCACGAGATGCACCGCGTCGCAGAGTTCGGCGTGGCGGCGCACTGGGCCTACAAGGAGGGCGGCAAGGACGCGAGCTTCGACCAGAAGCTTTCGTGGCTGCGCAGCCTGCTCGAATGGCAGAACGAGGTGGGGGACGCCGAGTCGTTCCTCGACACGGTCAAGGTTGACCTGTTCCAGGACGAGGTCTACGTCTTCACCCCGAAAGGAGAGGTCCTGAACCTGCCGGCCGGCTCGACCCCTGTGGACTTCGCCTACCGCATCCACACCGAGGTCGGACACCGTTGTATCGGCGCCAAGGCCAATGGGCGGATGGTCACGCTCGACTACCCGCTGAAGAACGGCGAAATCGTCGAGATCCTGACGTCAAAGGCGCCGCACGGCCCGAGCCGCGACTGGCTCAACTTCGTCAAGAGCGCCTCGGCCAAAGAGCGCATCAGGAAATGGTTCAAGAGCCAGCGGCGCGAAGAGAACGTGGGCAAAGGGCGCGACCTGCTGGACAAAGAGCTTCAGCGCATGCATCGGGTCAACCTCACGGACCTGCCCGACGCAAAGCTGCACGAGATCTCGAGCCTCTACCACTACAACGCGATCGACGATTTCCTCGCTGCCATCGGCTATGGCGACCTCTCGCCGCATGCGGTGGTGATGCGCATGGCGCTCAGCACGGGCGCCGCCGATGGCGATCTTCGCGCGATCCCGCTCATACCCAACGTGCAGCCCACGCCGCGCGTGCTGGTGCGCGGCGAGAAGGGCATCCTGACGAAGATCGCGCCCTGCTGCCAGCCCGTGCCGGGCGATGCGATAGCCGGCTACACCACGCGCGGACGGGGCGTGACGGTGCACAGGGCCGATTGCATCAATGCCGTCAATGCGCAGGACCGGGCGCGCGTGGTGCCGGTGGACTGGGACGCGGAGGCGACGCACCTTTATCCGGTCGACATCAAGATTGAGGCATGGGACCGGCAGGGACTTCTCCGCGACATCGCGACGGTGGTGGCCGAGAACCGCGTCAACATGTCGCAGCTCGAAGTTCATGTCTATGACGACAAGACAGCGGTCGTATCGGCCACTGTGGAGATCGATTCGCTGGCTCAGCTGTCCCGCGTGATGGAGAAGCTCGAGGGCGTCAAGGACGTCCACACGGTGGCACGAGAGGCGTCGTGATGGGGCTGTCATGAAAGTCCGCGTCGAGGCGACTGCCGACAAGCGGTTTGGCACCAACTCGTACCTGGTGATCGATGACGACACCAAAGACGCGGTGATCATCGACGCCAACTTCGAGCCTGATCTCGTCATCGATGCCGCGCGAAAAAGCGATGCCAAGGTGCGCGCCATTCTTCTCACGCATACCGATGTCGACCACATCGCGGGGCTGCCCGCACTGATCGACGCATTTGGTCGAATCCCCGTCGCGGTCCACGAGGCAGAGCGTTCAGGGCTGGCTTCGGGCAAGCCGCTGCGGTCGGAGTTCGCCGTCGACGCCGAGCCCGTGGAAAACCCTGACACCCTCAGCGAGCACAACCGCTACAGCGCGGGCTCGCTCGATTTCGAGGTCTTACACACGCCGGGTCACAGTCCGGGCGGCGTGACGCTGAAGATTGGAAACCTGTTGTTCACGGGCGACGCGCTATTCGCCGGGTCGATCGGACGATCCGACTTCAAGAACTCGGACGGCCGCGCCCTGCTCGCCGGCATCAAGAGCAAGCTGCTATCTCAACCTGATGACAGCATCGTCTACAGCGGCCACGGGCCGGCGTCCACGATCGGCCGGGAGAGGCGGTCGAATCCCTTCCTAGTGCTTGATCGCGAGAACGACTAGCAGGGCTGGTCCCAGGAGGATCAGCCATAGCGTCGGGAACACGCAACCGACGGTGGGCAGCAGGATCTTTAAGGACGCCTGAGCAGCTTCTGCGCGAATGCGAAGCCGGCGCTTGACGCGCATCTGCGCTGAATGCGCCGCAATGGTGCGGGCGATCGGGACGCCTGTCCGCTCTGCGTGCAGGATGGACCGCACAAGGGCCACGAAGTCTTCGATGCCCGTCGCTTGCGCCATCTCCTCAAGCGCTTCAGGCCGCGGCCGGCCCAGCTCGATCTCGCGCAGGGCCCGAGCCACGAGCAGGGTCAGGGGGCCCTCCTGGTGGCGCACGAGCTGCTCCAGCGCCCGATCAAGACCAAGACCGGCCTCCATGCTGATGGCGACCACGTCGAGCGCGTTGGGCAGGGCGCTCTCGAGCTCGGCGCGCCGCTGCCGCACCAGCTGATTCAGGTAGAGCACAGGCAGGTAGAAGCCAAAAGCGGCGCCCACGAGCAGGGCGACGCCGAGCGCAACGGGCGATCCGATGAACACGCCGAGCGCCACGCCGATGGTGCCGAAGGTTGCGGCTCCCGCGATGCGCAATATCTGCAAGCCGGCCGGGTCGAGCCCAAGCGGTGCGCCGACGAAGTCGAGGTGGCGTCGGAAGGTTGCAGCCTGCGCGGCTGGCGTGAGTCGGATCACCTGCGACGTAAACCACCTCCGCAACGGCATCAGCAACCGCTCTCCCAGCGGCTTTTCGAGTTCGAGGGCCACTGCGCTCTGACCGAGACCAATCTCTTGGCGTGCCAGGCGCTGGCGGGCAAGGGAAGCCGCGTCACCGACGCGCGCGCCGCGGATGCCGGCGAAGAGGAGCCACACGCCTGCCGCCGCCAGCAGGCCAACGATGATCGGTAGCACGTTCATGCGATCTTCGTGATGCGGCGAATGATCACGTTTCCGATTACGAGTAAGCCCACCGAAATGCCGATCATCACCCACCCTAACGGGTTCACGAACATCGGCTGAAAGTAAGCAGGGACGAGGAAGTAAAGGCCAAGCGCGGCTGCCACTGGCAGCAGCGTGATGATCAAGCTCGAGGCCCGAGACTGTGCTGTGGCGGCAAGGATCTCATCGCGCATCTCTGCGCGCTGCCTCATTGTGTCCGCCAGCGTGGTGAGGATCGCCGGGAGGTCGCCACCAACCGAATGCTGGATGGTGATCACCATCACGACCAGCCGCAGGTCGGTGCTGCCCATCCTCTTCACCATGTTGCCGAGGGCGCTGTCGACGGACGCGCCCAGCTCGATCTCGCGACGCGCCAGTCCGAATTCCTCGTTGAGGGGTGGGCCGGCGTTATCTGTGACAGAGCTGAGCGACTGCGCGATCGACTGGCCTGCCTTGATCGAGTTCGCGATCAGCTCCATCGCGCGTGGCAGGCCGGCTTCGAACGTCTGGAGCCGGCGTCCGCGCCGGTTGCGCAGGTAGAGGGCCGGCAGCACGTAGCCGACCACGCCGAGAACCGGCACCGCGATGCTGACGCCGAATCGCAGGAAGGCGACGAGCACGAACACGAGCGCGACCGCAACCTGGAGCAGGCGAAACTCGTACGGCCGCAGTTGCAGATCGGCGCTGGCAAGGTCGGCGGCCAGGGGGTTTGCATTCTGGTTCGCGGCGATCCAGACCGGCGTTCCGGTCGGCTCAAAACGACGGCGCAGCTGTTCGCGAACATCGGCAAGGGTTCGATAGGTGACTCTTGCGCTCTGATTGATGCTGGTCGCCGCGACGACTCGGTCCCTACTGACAAGTCCGTACATGACCAGCGCCACCCCTGCGGCGGCGGCGACGGCGACGGCGACAATGATCAGTGGCATCGGTCAGGGCGTCGTGAAGTGCCATCTGTCATCGACTTGCTTCGGACCGACTCCAGTCGCCGAGCTGAGGTTCGGGCACTTGGAATCGGCGGCCGTCGGGATGGTTCCGTAGTCGCTGGAAGATTCGAGCTCGTACTTGAGGACAGCGTTGTTGAGGAGCCAGAACAGGTACTCGGCGTCGCAGCTCGTCACCAACACGGTGAGGCTGCTCGTGAGCTGACCCGCGCCTGACTGATCAGTCGCTGACGCCGGGCCCACCCTGATCACGACGAGGTCGCGGAACACAGTGCGAACGACGGGCCTCGCCGTGCCAGGGCCGAAGGCCGCGGTGCTAATCGTCGCCAGGACGACCAGCCGGTCGCCGACCTGGATGTAGCCGGCGACGCCGATCTGCTCGGAGGTGGGGATGGTCTCCGCCACGAAGCCTTGCGGTATTGGCAGGTACGTGGCGTCGCTGCTGTTGAGCTGGTCGGGACTGGTGGTGATGAGGTTGGCGGTCACGGGCGAGCCCGCGGGGATGTCGACACGCGCCCCCTTGCCGGCGACCAGGGAGACGGCGGTGAAGGATTGGGGCGGGGTGGGGCTTATGGACTTGAGCTCCAGGTCCGACGCCTGGATCCGCGTCCGCGCGGTGATGGTGTTCTTGGCCACGACCACCTGGGTGCCCGTTGAGCTCGAGGAAAGCAATGGAAGGCTCGCCAAAGCAGCGGCGGTCCCAAAGGCGAGCACGGCCAGGATTGCGCCGATGACGATGTACAGCCGGGCTCTACGTGGCCGGCCGATTTGGCCTGCAGTTATCGACATCTAATCGCTCACAGGCTCACACGCTGCGCCGAATACCGCAAATTCACTCGATCAGGACCGCCTCGACAAGGGCTGTGCTGATCCCGGAATCGCTTCCGACCGCGGTGCCGGCCCCCACAGCAGCCGTGATGGAAAGGGTGCCGCAAGCGACGTTTCCTGCGATCGTGCCGGTTCCATTGACCTGGATGGTGCAGGCCCCAGGCCAGCTGACGGAGCCCAGCAACCACGCTTTGTTGCTAGCGCCCTTGAGGTTGATCCGTCCAGTGCTGCTGGCAGGCGCCCAGACGAGCTGGTTGGAGCAGGACCGGCGACCGGCCGTGCACCAGGCGGACGCCGGGCAGCTAGCGTCACCGGCGGTCGGGGACAGGCTGCACGGGGCCGCAAACCAGGTCAGGTTGTTTGGCGAGTCGACCGCGGCGCTCGCAGGGTTCGAACCCAGCTGGCACGGGGCGGCGCAGTTCGCCCCACCGCCCGCGGCGCAGGTTCCGGATGAGAAGCCCGCGGCGTTGACAAACTCGAGGGTCACGTCACGCGCCAGCAGAGTGCCGCCGTTGAGGCAGATGCCGCCACCACCTGCGAAACCAGAACCGTTGAAGTAGTAGAAGCCGGGATCGAGCACGGCGCCGGCGCCGGCGCCGCCGCCACCAGCGGGCTTGAAGGCTGCGATCGTCATCGCCCACGTGGTCGACTGGGTCGCAGTTACCCTCTCGCTCGCCACGCCGGACGGCAGATTGAGCCGGTCATCACTCAAGAAGAAGTTGCCCGGGTCGTTGGTCAGGTTGGTCCACCCGATCCCCGGCGTGTACGTCTGGGGATTTTGCCCGCGGCTGGATCCGATGTCGGTGATCACGAGCTCGTTGGCCGAGGCGGTCGCCGCGCTGGTAGAAATCGTCGGGGTCTTGGTCTTTTTTCTGACGCCCAGTCTCCCGGCCTTGTCGAGCGGGGACACTGTGGCAACACCCGACCACTCGCTCATCTGGGCGACGGCATCGATCGACGCTGGCCTGACCCCGAAAGCGGCGCTGCTGATGCCGCCCGGGTTGTTTGCGTAGTACCAGATCTCGACATGTGCGGTGCCGTTAAGGAAGGCGCTGTTCGCGGACACCCACCCTGCAGGCGCCGTGAAAGGCTTGTTGGAAGGGCTGGTTTCCGAGCGGAGCACCACCACCAGCAGGTTGCCCGCCGTGCTGACCACCGGCATAGTTGGAGTCACAGTCACTCTCGACGGCCCGACCTCGGGGCCCTTTCGCACATTGGCGATGGCGGCCCCGCCGCCACCGGTCAGAGAGCTCGGGTTGATGTAGCCATAGCAGCTCGGCTTGAAGTGGTAGAAGCCGCTTGCATCCTTGATCGGAACTGCAGCGTTCCCGGTGGCGACTGTCGTGCCGGCGACGACGATGTTCGGCAGCGCGGCGCCGGCCGTGCAGGCTGCCCCGCCGGTGCCGGTGAGGGTGGCCACCGCGACGGGGTCGAGGTTGGGCTCAGGTGGAAGGGTGGTGACTAGGGCCGCCACCGGCTCTGGCCCCGTGCCCGCCGCACATGGGTTGGCGTCCACCGCCTTGTCGCCTGCCGATAGATACGAGGTGGCAGCCGCGCCGCACGAAGGTGCAGTGTGGCCCGTCGTCTCGAAACCGTCGGAGCAGATGGCGCTCGACGAGCCGCTGTTCGACCCGGCGACACACGTGCCCGGCGCCGTCCAGACCTGACCGTCCGTATGCACGCTCACATCTCCGGTGTCGGAATACGTCCCGGACGTGGCATTGAATCGCGTGTGCGCATACAGCGCGCAGGTGCCGGTTCGAACTATCAGATTTTGCGTGACGACGCTGCCCGCGACGTTGACCTGTCCGCCAGCGCATGTGAGCGTGGTGGCCGAGACGGTGGGTGCGGACGCCGCCAGCTGCTGAGCGACGGCTCGACGGACCACTGTGGTGCTCGTGGTCCCCACCTCGGCGCCGAAAGAGATCGGCAGCGCCAGAGTCAGGATCACCTCGACCTGCTGTTGGTGTGCCCGATAGGGGTAGTGGATGGTCGCAGAGAGCCCGCCCGCGAACGTATTGGTTCCGGTGTACGGCGTGGCGCACGTGCCGTTGGCGATCGCCAGGACGCCGGCGCCAGCGCGCCGCGTGGCCAGGAAGGTGTTCACCCTCGTGATGACCGCAGTGGCCTTGGGAGTGTCGCAGCCGACACCGATGCTCACCGCGGAATCCAGCGCGGCTGAGTCGGCCAGCTCCTGAAGCTGGTTCTTCTGCCATTCGACGGAACCGGCGAGCAGGATGAGAGCGGCGGAGCCGATCAGCGCCATCAGCGCGACCGCAACCAGCACGAGCACCTGCCCGGACTGTGGTTTGGCGGCGCGGGTCGGCCGGCGGGGGCTCAAAACTCCAACCTGTTCACGGTTTGCGCGTCGAAGACGATGGCGGCTGGAATGCCCAGGAACTTTGCCATCACCGGCTGCCATTTCAACTTGAAGTCGACGACCACCCTCTGATGGCCGGCGGTGCGGACCGCTGCGCCGGTGGCCGCGGCGCAGGTCGGACAGCTCCAGCGCGGAGTTGGGCCTCCAGACGCGTCCAGCTCGTAGATGAAGACGTACACGGTGTTGGGGTTGGCCCCTGCGGCAAGGGTGATCGTTCCCGGCTGGGTCGGGTCGGCATTGGCGACGTAGGTGCCATAAGTGGGCGGCGACGAGATCGCGGTCGAGTCCACATAGATGACGGTCGCGCCAAGCGGGTCCAACAGGTGGGCTCCCGTCACCAGCGATGTAAGTGAGCAGGGCGTCGTCAGCGCTGTGCAGCTGGGCGGAAGCGTGTTCGAACCGCTGTAGTAGTCGAGGGTTGCCTGCCGTGCCGTGTCTCTCGACGCACCCGAGAGGAGGCCGTAGAGAAGAAGGCCGCGTCCCATATCGACGGTGGCGCCGATGATCAGCAGCACGACGGGCGCCACCAGCGCGAACTCAACGAGCGCCTGACCGCGTGAGAGGCGCCTCGATTTCACCACGAGGTGGTCGTCTTGCTCGAGCCGGAGATGGTTATCCGCCCGCCAAAGAGATTCAGGTCATTGAATCCGTAATAGACATAGACGTCGATCTCGGACTGATAAAGCGCATTGGTCGCGCCCACGCAGTTGAGGCTCGTCCCGCAGTAAACGACGACGACCGCCTGGCCGCCTACGGGGTTCGTGAAATCAGTGCCGCTCACAAAGGGCGGTGCGTGGGCGACGAGAGTCGGGCAGCTGATGTTGGTGGTCACGGCGGCAAGGTCGGCGGTGATGATGCTGCACATCGAGGCAAGGCCCGGACCATTGGTGAGCGAGGTCTTGCCTGCTGCGTATCGAGCACCGTCGCGAGCCGCATCAGAGGTGGCGATCGCGTACCCGTAACCACGGCCGAGCTCGAGCACCCCGGCGACGAGAAGCATAAGGATCGGAAGAGCAATCGCGAACTCGACGAGGGCCTGCCCGGTGCGCGTGCCGGTGGAGGTCCGGCGCTTAACCACTGAGCTTCAAATTCGCCATGATCACTCGAGCGAGCTCCGTGGCGCCGCGCGAAACCAGCGAAGAGGCATCGCGCTGCAGGACGAGGCCGCCCGCCAGGGTCGCGTCCTCCGGCCTCGAGTCGTCGAAGCCGACGGTCACCGACATCCTGCGTCCCAGGATGCCTTCAATCGCGGCGCGCTCGAGCGGGGGGTGGGGGACGCGCTGATTGAGTACCAGCTCGATCCGGTTGTCGGGCACGTTCATGATGTCGCGGAAGACTGCCAACGATCGTCGCGCATCGGTCATCGCGGCGATCTCGGGGGGCACCACCACGACCAGGCACTCGGCCCGTTCGATCACCGCCAGCGCTGCCTCCCCGAGAGAGGTGCCGAGGTCGACGACGATGACACGCTGCCAGCTGACGACGATGTCGAGGACCCGTCCTGTCAGTTCGCCGGTCATGAGGTCGACCTCTTCGGGCCGCAGGGTGCCAGGGAGGACACCCATGCCAGACCGGTGATAGACGATGTGTTGGCGCAGCACCTTGTCGAAATCGGCGGGCGGCGCTTTTGCCGCGCTCGCGATCGATCCGGTGGCGATCAGGTCGGAGAACAGCGCGGCATGGCCAAACGGCGCGGAAAGGTCGATCAAGAGCACCTGTCGTGGATAGGTACGCGCCAGAGCGGCAGAGGTGTTCACGGCCAGAGTCGTCACGCCCGAACCGCCTTTGGCCGAGAAGAACGCCACGATGGGTGCAGCTGTTCGCGAGGACAGCTGGACCTCGGCCGCCTCGACTGCGGCCAGCTCCTGGGTCCAAAGCTGCTCCAGCGCTGCCGCCACCTTTTCGACCTCTAGTCCCAAGCCCTGGATCATGCTGTCGCGGTCCAGGGCCAACAGCACGGCGTTTGAGATCCCGTCGATGCTGGTCACGTAGCGGTCGCCCGATCGATGCACCGGCAGGATCAACAGGTCCCCCGGCAGGCGACGCCGCGTCAGCAGTACCCGTCCGGCAGCGTCGGTCAGGGACTGCTCGACGAGCCCAGAGGCCAAAAAGACAACGATATCGCCATGCTGGGTTCCGAGCTTGAGCTTGTCAGCAGAAGGCAGGCCGACAACCCGCATGCGCCTGGCAAGCGCACGGAGCGCGCCGTCGCTGAGGTCCGCAAAGACCGGCGACATCTCGAGCATGCGCACGCGCAGCTGCAGCGCGGACGGGGCCTGGTCGGCCGCCGATCCCGCATTTGCGGCCATACGATCCAATCCCTCCTCCCGCAGTCCCGGGCTTTCGCGAGCCTCGCGGGAACTCAACTAAGCCGATAATGTAGCAACGTCCCCCCA